>JBKQPD010000099.1:0-97437 GCA_052145175.1 Binataceae bacterium (SeqCode)
GCGGCTTGACGAAGCCGATCGCGAACGCGCCGAGCTGATCTTCACCGCCCACAGTATTCCGGTCACGATGGCGGCGGCGTCCCCCTACGTCCGACAGTTGAACGAAGCGGCGGAGTTGGTCGCGCGATCCTTGGGTTGTGAGCGCTGGCAATTGGCTTTTCAGAGCCGCAGCGGAAGTCCTCGCGATCCCTGGCTTGAGCCCGACATACGCGCGGCCGTCGTTGCCAGTCCGCAGCCGAAAGTCGTGATGCCGATCGGCTTTCTCTGTGACCATGTCGAGGTGCTTTATGATCTCGATATCGAAACGGCGGCGATCGCGCGCGCGGCCGGAATCCGGCTGGAGCGGGCCGCGACCCTCAACGATAATCCGGGCTTTATCGATTTGCTTGCGGAAATCGCGCTCGAACATCTCGGGCGCAAAGGCTGACTTTCGCGACGATGGCGACAGGGCGGGCAACGCGACGGGAGCCTCCGCGAATCGCGGTGGTGGGCGGCGGGATCACCGGACTCGCCGCCGCCTATCGCCTGCGGGAGCTTGCCGCGGCGCAAGAGTATCCGCTGGAGGTAACCCTGCTCGAAGCCGGGCGCCGGCTGGGCGGTGCGCTCGACACTATCCGTCACGCTGATCTAATCGTCGAGACCGGCGCGGATTCGATCCTGTCCGAAAAACCGTGGGCGATCGCGCTCGCTAAGCGGCTCGGACTTGAGTCGGCGATCGTCCGCACGCAGGAGCAGTACCGCAAGACACTGGTAGTTCGCGCAGGGCGACTGGTCGCAATCCCGGAAGGTTTTTCCCTGATGGCGCCGACCTGGTTCGGACCGGTCCTGCGGAGTCCGCTCTTCAGTCCGCGCGGCAAGCTGCGGATGCTGCTCGAACCGTTTATCCCGCGGCGGCGCGCAGCGGGCGACGAGAGTCTCGCCAGCCTGGTGACGCGCCGGCTCGGCCGCGAGGTACTCGAACGGGTCGCGCAACCGCTCGCCGCGGGTATCTATACCGCCGATCCCGCGCATCTCAGCGCGCACGCCACGATGCCGCGCTTTGTCGCGATGGAGCGGCAACACGGCAGTCTGGTGCGGGGACTGCGCGCGGCCGCGCGCGGCCGGGACGCCGAGGCGCGTGGGACCAGCGGTGCGCGCTGGAGCCTGTTCGTCAGCTTCAACCAGGGGGTTGGCACGCTGGTCGACGCGCTGGCGGCGCCGCTCGGTGATTCGATTCGCCACGACGCGCGCGTGACCGCGATCACCCGCAACCCCTCCGGCAATGGCGGCCCAGCCGATCCGGCCTGGCGGCTCACCCTCGCGAGCGGGGCGGCTCTCGACGCGGACGCGATCATCTGCACGGCGCCCGCCTTCGCCGCAGTTCCACTGGTCGAGCCGCACGATTCGGCGCTCGCCGCCGCGTTGGGCAGTATCACTTATGCTTCGGCGGTCGTGGTGAATCTCGCCTTTCGCGCCGCGGATTTCCCCACACCGCCCGTCAGCTTCGGCTTTGTCGTCCCGATCACGGAGCGGCGCACGATAATCGCGGGGAGTTTTTCGAGTCTCAAATTCCCCGGACGGGCGCCCTTCGACCTGATCCTCGCGCGGGCATTTCTCGGCGGCGCACTCCAGACCGGGATGACCACGCTCGACGACGACGCGCTGATCGCAGCGGCACGCGACGAGTTCCGCGCGCTCCTCGGGGTGACCGCGCCACCATTGTTCACGCACGTGCGACGCTGGCCCGAATCGATGCCGCAGTACGCGGTGGGCCATCTCGAACGAGTCAAGGCGATTCGTGCAGGGGCCGCCGGACTGCCGGGCGTGATCCTCGCCGGCGCCTATCTCGACGGCGTCGGTATCCCCGACTGCGTCCGGATGGGGGAGGCCGCCGCCGCTGGGGCTTTCGCCCAGGTTGGTGGCGTCACGCCGCCGCCCGGCTGAAAGCGATGGACCCCGGCAAACCTCAGGCGCTGGACCCGAGCCCGGACACCGCGGGGTGGGAGCGGGTCATCGCGCATGCCGACATGGACGCCTTCTACGCCTCGGTCGAGCAACTGGACAATCCCGAATTGCGCGGCAAGGCGGTGATCGTGGGCGGCAGCTCGACGCGTGGCGTGGTCACTTCGGCGTCGTACGAGGCCCGCAAGTTCGGCGTGCGGTCGGCGATGCCCTCGACGCAGGCGCGCAAACTCTGCCCGCACGCGATCTTCGTCCCCGGCCGGATGTCCCGTTACGCCGAGGTCTCGCGCGCCGTGCGCGAAGTCTTCGATGCCTTCAGTCCAATCGTCGAGCCACTGTCGCTCGACGAGGCGTTCCTCGACCTGAGCGGCACCGAGCGGCTGCTGGGCGCGCCGATGGACGTCGGGCGGGCGCTGAAGCGGCGGATTCTAGAGCGCACCGGGTTGATCGTCTCGGTGGGGATCGCGCCGGTCAAGATGGCCGCCAAAATCCTGAGCGACATGTCGAAACCGGACGGCCTGCTGATGATTGGTCCGGCTGAGCTGCGCGCCTTTCTGGCGCCGCTCCCGGTCGAACGTCTGTGGGGCGTTGGCCGGGTCACGCTTGCGCGGCTGCAGCAGGCGGGAATTCTGACGATCGGTGATCTGGCGGCGCGCGATCCCGCACTCCTGCGCAGTTCCTTCGGCTCCTTCGGCGCACATCTTTATGAACTGGCCCACGGCCGCGATCCGCGCACGGTAATCGGCGACTGGGAGCGCAAGTCGTACGGCGAGGAGAGCACTTTCGCGCAGGATCTCGCGCTGGATTCGCTCGATCTGCGGCGCGTGCTTCTGGCGCATGCCGAGGCGATCGGACGGCGGCTGCGCGCCGATCAGGTGCGGGCCCGCACGGTGACGCTCAAGCTCAAGCTCGCGCGCCCGCTCGGCGGCGGCCGCTACCCGCTCGTGACGCGAAGCTTTTCGTTGTCTTCGGCCACGGATGATACCGCGGCAATCGCCCGCGCGGCGATCGCGCTGCTCGAACGCGTTACCGAGCCGGACCAGATCAGGCTCGCGGGCATCCAGGCCCACAACCTCGAGCGGGTCGATACGTCCCAGCTCGGCCTGTTCGACGGAGGGCGGGAGCAGGCCGCCAAAGCCAGCCGGTTGAATCGCGCGATGGATAGCGTAACCGCGCGCTTCGGCGAATCCGCCGTGACCCGCGGTCTCGTCCGCGCCGATCGCGCGGCCCCCTCGCGCCGTATTAAGTAACACTGGCGGAGCGTGGTTGGCGTGCAAAGCGCCGTTTAGCGAAACAGGCCCTTGAGCTGATCGAGCGGATTCTTCGCCCTGTTCGACGAACCACCGAGCAGCTTGCCGAGCCCGTTCTCGAGGGCATTAGTCGTTGCCCGCCGGACCAGAATCGCAACGTCAGGGACCACCAACGGTTTGGGCAGTTTGCCGGCGATCCGCAGGGAAATCTCAATCTGCCGCTCCGGATTCTCCAGATAAGCGACGGCGTGCCGGGCGCTGGCCAGCTCGCTGCTGAACGCCGGTGACAGCAAGATCCGCGCGGCGAGGTCGAGTTGCTTGTCCATGTCGAACCAGCCGTCACCGAGAATCGTGTAATCGGCCGTGCGGGCATTGATATCGTGCGAGGTGAGCCGCGGACCCAGCAGCGTGAAGGTCAGGCTCGCCTGATCGATCGCGGTATCGTGGGACTTGAACAACTCCGGATGGCGGTTGACGACGGCCGCCGGCACCAGCGCGCCGATACCGGGCAGGTTGTCAACCTTGTTGAGCGCCTGCGCGACGACATTGACCCCGACCAGCTTACCCTGCACCAGCGTAGCGCGGCCGACTCCGCGCAGCGTCGGTCTTATTTGATCAAATTTCGCGCCTGCCCCAAACACCTGCAGAGCGCCGGTGAGCCGGCCGTGAATCGTTTCGGCGGCCTTGGCCTTTTGCGCTTCGAGCGCCTCATGCAGATCGATATCCTTCGCGCTGAGTTCAAGATCGAAGCTGGGCGTCGTCCCCACTATCGCCGATCCGGAAGCGGCCAGCGTACCGTCAAACGCCGCGAGGTTCAGGGAATCGATACTGAGATGATTCCCGTCATAGGCCGCGTTCAGCGCAAGGCTCCGGTACGCCACGTTCGCGAGCGTGCCCGAAGCGGAAGCAAGTTTTGTGGTCGCGGTAAGGTTACCGGCGTCGTCGGTCAGCTCGCCGCTCGCGACGAGCTGGGTCATCTGCTCGCCCAGCGGCTGCCGGCTCGGCATAAACTCGCCCGGCTTGAGCGTATCCAACGCCACCTGATAGGTCGTCCGGAGCGGCGCGAAGGATCCGACGTCAACCTCGGCTGTCGCATGAGTCGAGCCGACGTTACCCGACAGCGGACCGACCTTGGCCGTATCACCCGTCATCTGCACCGTGCCGCTCAGGTCGTTGAGCGGCGGCGCCTTGCCGTCGGGCGCAGTGATGCTGACCTTGCTGAGGACCAGCGAACCCGTGGCTGAAGGCTTCCGACCCGTCAGCGCGACGTTGGCGTGGATCGTCGCCTCGCCACGCAAATGGTAGTCACGTGTGATCGGCAGGACCTCCGCGAGATTCGTCAGGTCGGCACGACCGCTATCGAGGCGCGCCGCGACCTTATCCGTATTATAGGTGATGTTCGTCGCGGTCAGACTGAGCCCCGCGACCGCCAGCCCGGCCTCGGTGAGCGCCATCCGGTTGGCGTCGCGGACGGCGTCCACCCTGAGCTGTAGTGGAACGCCGGCGGCCTTGTCGATCAGACTGCCGTAGACGATATGGCTCGAAGTGAGATCGCTGCGCACGTCGAGGTGGAACGTGCCGGCCGCGCCGCCAATTTTTGCGTCGATCGTGGCCGGCGTGGAGACCGTGAGCTCCGCCGGGAGCAAATGGCTGAGCGCCGGTACCGTGCGCAGTTGGGCGAGCGACAACGGACCGACCGTCGCCGTGAGATCGAGTGGCACGCGATCGAGTACCAGGACTCTGTCATGGATCAGCGGACCAACCTCACCGGCGAGTTTGAGATTCGGCTGATCGCTCAAAGCGGCGAGCGCCGCCTTGATCCTGAACGACGAGTCGGCGCGAAAATCGCTCACGGTGAGGTCGAACCCATTGAGCCTGATCGATGGGCCGCCCGCCTGCTCGTCCTGATAGAAGAGTGCGCCATCGTCGACGTGCAGACTCGCGATCGTCACCGCCGCTATCGCGATACCGTGCGTCGGCGCGCCGGACAATTGCAGCTGCGCGCCGGGAGACCCGCCTGAAGAATGGTCAGACTTCCTGGCGGGACCCGTCCGCGCGGCGCCGTGGCCAATGCCACGCGCTCCGAGCGTACCGACGTTGAAGCGGCCAGCGCGATCGCGGACCACTCGCACCGCCGGCTGCAGGATCTGGATACGCGTAACCTCGAGCGATTTCATCAGGAGCGGCAGCAGGCTGACTTCGACGAAGACGTCGTGCGCTTCAAGGAAGGGAAGCTGCGCGAAGGCCGGGTCGTCGGCGATTTTGACGTCACGCAGATCAATCGCGGCACCCCATCCTAAATGAGCCGTGATATCGCCGACCTCGACTGGCCGCCCGAGCGCCGCGCTGGCGCGCGCAAGAATAGAATCACGGTTCGATTCAATAATCGCGTTGAGATTAAAAAACGCGTAGCCCAGCACCAGGAGAACTATGCCGATAGCCGCACCGGCAATGACCAACCAACGACGCATGTGCCTCAGCTGTCCCGGTGCGTCGCGGCGAGCCGGCCACGCGTTATGATTCCAGGGCCGGTAAGCTCGCGACGGAACAAAACGGCCAGATCGGATTCGTAATCGGCCACCGTCCGCATGCCGATCCGGCGCATCCCGGCAATATTGATCGTCGACGGATGCATCAGCGGAATCACGCGGTAACCGAGCGGATGGTCAATAGCGCGGCCATGCAACTCGGCGATTTTGATCGGATAGCCCAGCAGGGCCGACGCGGCGCGCACGCCAAACGCAAAAATTACCTTGGGGCGGATAATCTCGATTTCACGCGTCAGATGAAGAGCAGTGCACCGATTGGTTTCGGCGGCGCTCGGTGAACGATTGGCGCCACTGGGCGAGCGCGGCCAGCATTTCACCGCGTCACTGAAATAGAGAATTTCCTCGGGCTCGATCACCTGCGGCGCGACTGCCCGAGCCAGCGCGTTACGTACGGTGAGGTTGCGCGGATTGGAGAAAGGCCGGCCATGTTCGAGCGAGACGCGGCCCGGCGCTTCACCCAGAATCATTATGCCGTAACGTGGATTACCGCGGGACAGCGGCGGGAACTTGCGCCACGGCGCCAGCGTCGAGCACTCCCGGCAGCGCAACGCGCTACGCCAGAACCGGGCCAGCTTGTCGTCGAGCGTCGGCACGAGGCAAGCAATGCAGGGCGGTCACAGCCGCATCGGCATGACGACGTACTTGAAGCCGGAATCCGACTCCGTCGTGAAGACGCAGGGACTTACGTCGTCGGTGAGGCCGAGCCTGGCCGTCGCTTCGCCATCCCCGATCACGTTCAACACTTGCTGCAGATATGAGGCATTGAAGCCAACCGCGAATTCCTCGCCCCGGAAATCGATATCGATCGTCTCGCTGGCCTCGCCCGTCTCAGGGCTGGTCGACGACACCGTGAGGGTGCCGTCCGCAAACGCCAGTTTGACCCCGTGGAAACGCTCGTTGGAAAAAATCGCGGCACGCTTGATCGAATTCAGCAGAACTTCGCGGGTAATCCCGATCTGATAGCGCGAATCATTCGGCACGACACCCCGATAGTCAGGAAACTCGCCCTCCACCAGACGCATCGAGACTTCGGTTCGTCCGCGACGGAGCGAGGCGAGCTGGCCGTCAATCACCAGCTCGGTCAGCGGATCACCCGCCTGATCGAGCAGCTTGCGCAACTCGGCTAGCCCCTTGCGTGGCAAGATCGATCCGCCCTGCATCGCAAAACCCTCGACTTCGCGGTCGATCATCGAGAGGCGATGGCCGTCGGTCGCGACCATCCGCACCACGCCAGCCTCCGGTGCTTCGATATAAACGCCGCTCAGGTTGTAGCGCGCTTCGTCGGGGCTCACGGCGAAGAGCGTGCGATCGATCAGGGTCGCCAGCATCTCCGAAGCAATCTTCAACGTGCCCTTGGCCTTTTTGCCGTCGCTCGCGGCGGCACTCTGCGCCGGCATCGCCGGAAAGCTGCGCGGATCGAGACCCATCATTTTGAACCGCGCGCGGCCACATTTGATTTCGAACCAGTCGTTGTCGAGCCCCTTCAGCGTGAGCTTGTCCCCTTCGGCCTCGCGCACGACCTCGAACAGTTTGCGCGCGCTTAACGTGAGACTGCCCTTGCCATCCGTTTCGCATTCCACTTCGGTGCGGATACCCACCTCGAGGTCGGTCGCGGAAAGTTGCAGGCGGTTGTCCTCGGCTTCGAGCAGGACGTGACCAAGAATCGGCACCGTGTTGCGGCGCTCGACGATGCCCTGCACCATCCCGAGGCAATTCAAAAAAGCGACCCGCTCGATGACAAATTCCATGGCGTTTATTTATCCGTTCCTGCTTCTTCTCTAATTAAATTTATTTAAAAAACAGTAGTCATAGTAGTGGCTGTGGATTTGTGGATCGATCCGCTAACCCCGCGCCGGGACGCGATAATCACAGGTTGCAAGATTGTGCTTCGGGATCGCGGCGCGCGGACCGCGGCGGTGGCCGGCGGCGTGGCCTGTCGAAAACCCCCCGGTTGTCCCGCATCTGTCCGCAGGCCCATCAACAGGCTTCTTGCGCACTTCCATCACGCCGCACTCGCATGTGTCGCTTTAAGTTCGCGCTCGATTTTTTCGATCGAGAAGCGGAACGCCGAATCATTGGTGATCCGCCGCTGGATCAGATTGAACGCGTGAATCACGGTTGAATGGTCGCGGCCGAAATGTTCGCCGATCGTCGGGAACGAGCTCGCGGTCATCTTGCGGCAGAGATACATCGCGACCTGCCGGCAGAAGGCGATATGCTGGGTGCGCTTTTTCGACTTGAGATCGGCCAGACGAATATGGAAGAAATCCGCGACGGTCTTCTGGATCGCGTCGATATCGGGCTTGGCTTCATGGGTACGGACCAGATCACGCAGGGCCTGGCGCGCGAATTCGATGGTGATGGGGGTCTTGCCGATCGAAGCAAGGGCCGCCAGCCGGGTCAACGAACCCTCGATTTCGCGCACATTCGACGAAATGTTCTGCGCGATCCAGAGCGCCACGTCGGTGGGAAAGTGCAGATGTTCGAGCGCCGCCTTTTTTTGCACGATCGCCACCCGGGTCTCCAGGTCGGGCGGCGCGATATCCGCGAGAAGCCCCGATTCAAAACGGTTGCGCAGCCGTTCTTCGAGCCCGGCGATATCGCGCGGCGCCTTGTCGGACGTGAGCACAATCTGATGGCGTTCGGAATGGAGCGAATTGAAAGTGTGAAAAAACTCTTCCTGCGTGCGCTCGCGTCCGGCCAGAAATTGGACATCGTCCAGAATCAAAACGTCGACCCGCCGGAATTTATCCTTGAACTCACTCATCCGATCGCGCCGGAGCGAGCTGATCAGTTCATTCATGAAAACTTCCGCCGGCATGAAGAGGACCTTGCGCGCCCGCCCGCTGGCCGACCAGACGTGATGCCCCAGGGCCGTGGCGAGATGGGTCTTGCCCAGACCAACACCGCCATAAAGGAACAACGGATTATATTTCTCCCCGGGCTGATTGGCGGCGGCCAGCGCGGCGGCGTGCGCGAACTGGTTGCTCGAACCCACCACGAATTCGCCGAACGTGTAACGCGGTATCAACTGCGGATGCAGAGCGCGCCGTTCGGTGCTTTCCGCCGGCGCCGCGGGTGGCGGGCGGTCGTTAACCGCTTTGACGGCGTGATTGCCGCCGTTACCGTTGCCGTTGCCATTGGTCTGACGGGGGACGTCGTGGCCCAGCGTCAGTTTGATCTGAACCGGTTCGCCCAGCTGGTCGGCAATCGAGGTGCGGAGCAGATCGAGATAGCGATCATGGACCCAGTCGAGAAAAAATTTGTTGGGCGCTTCGATCGTCGCCGTCTGATTTTCGAGCGCGACGAAATTGAGTGGCTGAATCCAGGTCTCGTAACTCACCTGTCCGACCACCTCACGGATGCGGTCCGCGGCCTTCTGCCACACACCGTTCATGCTAGATTCTCCCCTTGGCGCAGCCGCGCTAAACGCGAATGAAACTGGAATTACGCACATGTTATGCACAATTGTGGATAACCCCATTTTCTGCTTTTAGGACGCGGAAATTCAGCGCCGAATCGGCGATTTTATCAACTTGCGCGTGTCGGCAACCGATCGCGCGCCCTCTGCCCGGTAGTAAAAAAGTCTGGAGTGCCGCGACCAATGGTCGCACAACAACTCGGTTCGCCAACGCAACGATCCCCCCGGATCGGCCTTCATAGAGATGGCCGTTAACGAAGGTCAACGAGATAGAACCTTTCGTCAACGCATTCAAGTCTGCATCATGCGGAAAGTGAAAACCGACCGTCTTAATTGGAGAAATCGCGCGCGCGGGCTTAGGCAAAAAAATTCCGGATTTTTGGCGATCCCCTCTTGCATCTTTTCCCGTCGGCTCTGGAAGCCTTTTTCCCGTAGAGCGCGCGGCGTGCGAAAGAGCTCTTGCGAGGGCGTGGAGTTCATGTTGGAGATATGAAAAGTTGATTCGAAACTACAAAATCGCTCCGCGATGATAATATTGAACAAAAAATCTTCAGCCCTCTTCGACCGCGCTTCGCTAAAAATCCCAGGGGCCGTCAATTCGCCCGTGCGTGCCTGGCTAGCGGTCGGCGGCGCGCCCATTTTTATCGCGCGTGGTGACGGCGCATATCTGTTCGACGCGGACCAGAATCGCTTCATCGATTATGTCGGCTCGTACGGTCCGGCGATTCTCGGTCATGCGCATCCAGCGGTCTCCGCCGCGATTATTGCGCAGGCGGGCCGCGGCTTTTCCTATGGCGCGCCGACCGAACTTGAAGTGGAACTTGCGGAACGGATCAGCGCCGCAATCCCCGTCGCGCAAAAAGTGCGGCTCGTAAGTTCGGGCACCGAAGCCGGCATGACCGCTCTGCGGATCGCCCGGGCGGCCACCGGCCGGCCCGGAATCGTGAAGTTCGACGGCTGCTATCACGGCCATAGCGACGCGCTGCTGGTGCGCGCCGGTTCCGGCGCGATGACGCTGGGCGTCCCGGACAGCGCCGGTGTGCCGGAGGCGATCGCGGCGTCCACCCGGGTCGCGCCGTGGAATTCGCTCGAAGTGGTCGAGCGCTATTTCCGGGCCGACCCCGGCGGAATCGCGGCGGTAATCGTCGAATCGGTGGCGGCCAACATGGGCGTGGTGCCGCCAGCGCCGGAATTCATGCGCGAACTTGGCCCGCTCGCTCGCCGCTACGGCGCGTTGCTCATCTGTGACGAAGTAATCACCGGCTTCCGCCTCCGCTACGGCGCCGCGCACGAGACCTGCGGCGCGACGCCCGACCTAATCATGTTGGGCAAGATCATCGGCGGCGGGTTGCCGATCGGCGCCGTCGCCGGACGCGCCGAACTGATGGACCTGCTGGCGCCGAGCGGCCCGGTTTATCAGGCCGGTACGTTGTCGGGTAATCCGCTCTCGGTGTGCGCGGGTCTCGCGACCCTCGAGATCCTTGCCCAACCGGGGACTTACGATCGCCTCGAGGCGTCGGGTGCGCGGCTCGAGGCGGGTCTCGCGAGCGCGCTGCGCCAGAGTGGTACGCGCGGCTGCGTCAACCGGGCCGGTTCGCTTGCGACGCTGTTCCTCGGCGTCGAGCGGGTCACCGACGCGACCGCGGCGCGCACCGCCGACACCGCGGCCTTTACGCGTTTCTTTCATGCGATGCTGGCGCGCGGCGTCTATCTCCCGCCGTCACAGTTCGAGGCGTTGTTCATCTCGCTCGCGCATAGCGACGCAGACCTCGACGCGACGATCGCGGCCGCCCACGAAGCACTCGTCGAGGCAGCTCGCGGCCAAAAATAAAATGAGTGATCCGCATGGTGACGATGGGCCGGACGAAGACCGGCCAAGGTCCGGAGGCGATCGCCCTGGTTTATGGCGCTTTGCCGCGATCGGGGCCGAGTTCTTTTCACCAATTATAGGCGGAGCTATCGCCGGCTATTACCTCGATATCTATTTTCGCACCCAGCCAGTGATCGCCGTGAGCGGGGTTTTCCTCGGTATCGCGCTCGGATTCTACCGGCTGTTCGTCGAATTGCGCGATTTTCAAAGGCGCCTTTGACCTGCTCGATGAGTTGCCCGGCAAGGGGAGTTCAGTCACCATAAGTGACGCCCATGAAACACTAGCGAAGCGCGGCTCCCGCGCGAAGCGAGCGGGCGAGTCTTTACTTTGGCCGCGCCTCGCGGACTCGGCCGCCCCTTGGAGCTGCGTTAAGAATCTGATGAACTGGACTGTCCCGACGATCGCGGGAATTCAGCGCGTCGCCGCGATCCTGACCATCATTGCCGCCCTGACGATGCTGGCCGTGGTTTCCACGCCGGCGGCGATCGGCTGTCTGGCGGGCGGCACCCTGATGATTGCGAATCTCTACGTACTGACAATCGCGGGCAAGGCGCTGGTTGGTCTCGCGCAGGGCGGCGGTGCGGCGCGGATCGGGGTGGTGCTGGCGCCGCTAAAGCTCCTGCTTCTTATCGGCGCGGTCTACCTGCTCGTTACCCGGATGCGCATCGATCTCGTTGGGTTCGCAATCGGCAGCTTGACTCAACTCGTCGCGATCTTTATTGAAACAGGGCGCGTCTCGATGGGGCGCGCCGCGGCGGTGCGTTCGCAGGATAGCGGGGCTCTGCCGCAAGATCGCGGAGCTTTGCCGGAGGATTGGGGAGTTTGAAGCCCGTCAATTTTATCGAAATGCTCGCCAACGCCCTCGGCAAGCTGCCGCCCGTGGTGGTCGGCGCCTGGCTGGTGATGGCGATCCTGCTGGTTTTCGCACTGCTCGCCCGCGGCGCGCTGGCGGCGGCCGCGGACCCGGCACTGCCCGATGAAGGGGTCACGCTGCGTCACGTCGCGGAGGTAATCGCGGAGTGGCTGGACGGCTTTGTCGCGCAGGTTTCGGAGCTGCATGGGGCGCGCAAGATGGTGCCCTTCTTCGGCAGTATCTTCATGTTCATCCTGACGGCCAACTTCCTCGGCCTGATTCCCGGGATGGAGCCGCCGACCAGTGATACGGATCTGACCTTCGCGCTGGCGAGCATCTGCTTCATTTTTTACCTTTACCAGGGCTTCAAAGCGCACGGCGCCGGTTACCTGAAGAGCTTTCTTGGACCGGTGCTGTTCCTGTTGCCGTTGATGATGCCGATCGAGATTGCCGATAATCTGTTCCGGCCCTTTTCGCTCGGCATTCGTCTCTACGCCAATATGTTCGCCGACCATCAGGTGCTCGGGCTCTTCACCGGGCTGACCTACCTGGTCTTTCCGCTCGCCTTTTATGCCTTGGGGGCGATCGTCTGCGTCGTGCAGGCGCTCGTGTTCACCATCCTTTCGATCAGTTATGTGCGGATGGCGGCGGCGGAACATCACTGAGCTGAACATCATTGAGACGGCGACCGATTAAAATCGCAAAACTCCGCACTGGAAATCCCGTCCGGCCGAAGCGTGGAAGAGGATAGAGGCGAGGTTAAATAGCCCAGGACCGGATCGAAGGTGCGGCATATCAAGGAGGAAGGTGGAATGGTTCGTAAACTTTGGACGATGATGAGCGTGTCGCTCGTGGTCCTGATGGCGTCGCCGCTCGTGGCGATGGCGCAGGACGCGGCCCCCGCCGCCGGTGGTCATCCCGGCACTGGGCTGATTGGTCTCGGCATCGGTCTTGGACTTGGGGTAGCGGCCTTGGGCTGCGGCCTCGGCCAAGGCAGGCTTGCGGCGTCCGCGATGGAGTCGATCGGCCGTAATCCCAACAGCACGAATCAACTGTTCGTGCCGATGATTATCGGTCTTGCGTTCGTCGAGTCACTGACGCTCTACTCGCTCGTTATGTCGTTCTTCTTGCTCGGCAAAATGTAAGCGAAGCTAAACAAAGACGGAAAAGCGGAGTCGCAACGCGGCTCCGCTTTTCTTTATCCCACCTTGAGGCCGGGCAGTCCGTCGATACTGGTCCGGTTATGCTGGGCGCGGTACTCGTCCAGACCGGAGGGACCCTTCTTCTCGGCCCAATCGATGAGTTGCGAACGCTCACCCTCGTAGCGATAGCGCGGGACGGCGTAGCCGCACGAATCCGCGATCCGGTCGAGCGCAACGACGATAATCGAGCGCGTCCCGGGAGTCTCCGGAAAAAGCTTGAGTAATTTCGCAAAGCGCGGGTCGCCGCGCTCGACCGCCTCGCCCCGGCCGTACAGCCGCAGGATCTTCGGCGGCCCCTCGAAGGTACAAAACATCAATACGATCCGCCCATTCTCGCGGATATGCGCGACGGTCTCGATCCCGCTGCCGGTCAGGTCGAGATAGGCCACGGTATGCGGATCGATGATGCGGAAGCTCGCGAGACCTTTCGGCGAAAGGTTCACGTGGCCGTTCGGGTCAAGGGGCGCCGTCGCGACGAAGAACATCCGCTGCGCGCCGATCAGGCGGGCCAGGTTGTCGTCGATATGGTCGAAGACTTTGCTCATGATTCCTCTCCGGCGGCGCTTACTGCTCGGCGCGGCGCCAGTTGTTGTTGCTGCTATGGTCGCCGCGCAGCCAGCGCTCGAGGTCGGCGTCCATCGTCTGCCGCCGCTCGCCGTTGATTTGCTCAGCCTTGGGATGGTCGACCGTGAATTCGAGATTGAGCCCGTCGGGATCGGTCGCGTAGAGCGAGCGGCAGTAACCATGCTCGATCACGAAATGCTCGCATCCCGCCTGCTTGAGGCGCTCGGCGATCGCCGCCTGCGTCTCCCCGGTCGTCTTGAGGGCGATATGGATGAACGGGGTCGGGCGGAACTGCGGGCCGAAGCGCTCGTAATCGGCGGGGTCGGCGAACTGGAAGAAAGCCAGCGCGCCGCCGTCCGCGAGCTGGAAAAACGTATGGCAATAGACGCGGAGTCCGCCGAAAACCTCGTCGCGCTCGGTCCAGCAGGCGACCATCGGAATCCCGATGATGTCCTCATAGAAGCGGCGCGTCGCGCGCTGATCGCGCACGACGTAGGCGTTGTGATGCAGCCGGAGGGGGATCTTCGTATTCTGGTCCATCGAATTTTCTCCACTTGGCGGGCGGCTCTAGTCAGCCTAGCGTGGCCAAAATCAGAACGACCGAGCCGGAGGCTCGGAACAGGGGGCGGCCGAGTCCGCGAGGCGCGGCCTCAATCCGGTCGCCCTCAACAAGTTCTGAACGCAACTCGCAGACTCGTTTGCTCGTTCCGCTGCGCCCCACTGGCGCTCGCCCGCACCCCATGCTCGCTTAGGCTCCGCTTTCAGAGCGGCCCGACAGCCATGCTCAGCTAGCGAATCTAGTCCCGGCGCTTTGCCCCCTGCAAGATGTCGAACTTGCCGCGCTTGCGCTCGCGGCGGAGCAGCACCCAGACCGCCCCGGCGCCGCCGTCGTAGGCCTGCGCGCTGGTGAAGGCGAGCACGTAGCCACCGATCGTGCCGTGCGAGAGCCATTGCGCGGTCGCATGCTTGAGCACCGGTTGACCACCCGGCGAGCGCAGTCCACGCCCGTGCACGACCAGTACCGTGCGGCGGCCCTTGCGCACCGAGTCGATGATGAACTCGGTCAGGGCGGCCTTGGCTTCAGGCTGGATCAGCCCGTGCAGATCGATATGGCCCTGGGTCGCGAATTCGCCGCGCCGGAGTTGCGAGACCAGCCGCGGGTCGAGACCGAGCCGCGCGCCTTCGACATACTCGTCGGTCTCGGTCAGCTCGAAGGGGGCCTGCCCCGAGACCAGATCGGACAGTTGAGCGAGCACCTCGGCGTCTTCGCTCACGACGTTGCGGACGACGCGTGGCTCGATCGCGATTCGGGCGCCGTTGGATAGGCCGTCGAGGCGGCGAACCCCTTCGAGCGCCTGACGCAGGATAGTCGCGTCGTCGACCGGCGGAGGCGCGGGCACTGCGGCAAGCACGGGCCTTGCCGCTGGCGCCGGTGCCGCGGGCGGTCGTGCCGTGATCAGCTTTTTGAGGTCTTTGAAGGGCGAGTCGAAGACCGGCTTGGGATCGCGCCGCGCGGCGGGTTCATCCGATGGTTCATCTTGGCGCGCGGGCTTGCGCTTTTTCGCCATATCCCTTCACCCACCGGCCCGTGATCGAGCCTCGATGATATGGATGGCGCCCACCTGTGTCTACGCGACTTCCCGCGCGAGCTTAGTATAGGTCGCTCCTGCGGCTACCCCGCTGACGCCGGGGCCATCCGCACGAGGACCATCGCGTTCAGGCAGTGTTGCTTCGAATCCCACGGGTAGACCGCCTCGCGGGCGACCACGTTGGCCGTGAGGCCGAGACTTTCGACGTCGCGCTCGCGCATCACGACCCATCGCCAGCGGCCCGCGTCACGCCGCGGGTTGTAGCCCGGCACCGGATTGGGCAGGCCGAGATAATAGATCGGTCCGGTATTGTAGAAAGCCAGGCTCGCGGTCTGATCGCCAACTAACGCCCGTACCTGATGGGCGAAGTCTTTCTCGCCCCGCCAGGCATCGCCGGCCGGCATCGCGAAGATGAAAAAATAGAACATGAAAAGCCACGCGACCGTGGCGCCGGCGATGAAAATGCGCTCAGAGTCGAGTTTGCGGATCGCATAGCCGAGCGCGACCGCCGAGCCGATCCAGTAGATCGCCAGAATCGTGCGATCGGGCGCGGCGGGGAGCAGCCCCCACGGATTGGGCAGAAAGAAGTGCGGCGGGATAAAGGCGAGGGTCGAGATCGCCACACCCGCGATCAAAACGACGAAGCCGCTCTTGAGCAAAATTCGCGTAAGTCCATTCGGGGACGTGCCGGGCGCGGTGAACATCCGGGCCATCATCAGCGCGGCGGCTGGCAGGATCGGCAGCAGATAGTAGCTGCGTCGCGAACCCGACAGCGTAAAGAAGAGAAACGTCGCCCAGAAGAAAGTCAGGACGAAGCGGTCACCATGCTCGTCGCTTGAATGGCTCGGCGCGTGCGCATGAGCGAGCGCCGCCGGCAAGAAGACCGACCACGGCGCAAGCAGGCCGAAGATAACGTAAACGTAAAGGTAGATCGGCCCGACATGGTCGAAGGGCTCGAAGTAGCGCTCGACATTCTCGCGATAGACCATGGAGAGCCCCTTGGTCGACCCGGTCCGCATATGCGAGATGGCGAAGGGCCAGTAGTAGATCGCCACTGCCGCCCCGATCGCGAGCGGCGTCGACCAGTTGAAGAACCATCGATTCCGCTCGATAAGCCGGTTCAGCCGGCGGGCGAAGGAACCTTGAAGCAGGTCCTCCCTCAAGGCGCTCCAGCCATCCGCGATCGATGAATAGACGCCGATTACGAGCAAGGGCAGCACGAAACCGAGCAGGCCCTTGGTGAGCGACGTGATCGCCATCAGGGTCCATAGCCCGACGATCCACCATCCGGAGGGCCGCTCCCGATTGCGCCAGAAGAGCAGCAGAGCCGCGAGGTCGCCGGCGACCGTCTCGATATCGGCGTCAGCATGGCGCGACCAAAAGACAAAGCTGAAGCTCGTCGCGAGGATGAACCCGGCCAGGACCGCCGTCCGAAGATCGTAGAGACGCCGCCCGAGGAGAATCAGCAGACCGACCGCGAGGAGTCCGGCGGCGGCGGACGGGAGGCGGGCCGCCGCCTCGTTCATGCCGCCGGTCAGCCAGGTCGCGGCGATGACCAGCCAGTAGGAGCCGAGCGGCTTATCAAAGTAGACGTGACCGTTGATCGTCGGCCAGAAGTAGTCGTGCGTGAGGAGCATCTCGCGCGCGATTTCGGCCCAGCGGAACTCCGAGGCCCATAGCGCGCGTACGCCGAGCCGCGCAAAGTAGAGGACGGCTGCGAGCGCCATCACGACGTAGGCGGCCGTCCGCCACCACCGCTCATCCTCGACGCGGCGTGCGGCGACCGTTCCGTCGTCCGCCACTGCGTCCCGTTCCGCCCGTTCCATCGGGGAAAAGAGTTGCAAGTAGGGTCTCCCGTGGCAAGCGGGGTCGCAAAAACCTGATAGTTTTGCCACCAATCGCGTGGTAATCTCGGATCGGCCGCACTCGCACGCGCCGTGAGCGAAGAACCCTGACATTTCCGCAGTCACCCGCATGAGCCACAGTTCGCCTCCCCCGGATCGCAAGCCTAATCGGCTGATCAACGAGCAGAGTCCGTACCTGCGTCAGCACGCCTACAATCCGGTGGATTGGTACCCGTGGGGCGAGGAGGCGCTCGCGCGCGCGCGGGCCGAGAACAAACCGATCCTGCTTTCGATCGGTTATTCGGCCTGTCACTGGTGTCACGTGATGGAGCGCGAGTCGTTCGAGAACGAAGCGATCGCGCGGCTGATGAACGAGAATTTCGTCCCGATCAAGGTCGACCGCGAGGAACGGCCCGACCTCGATCAGATCTACATGGACGCGGTGCAGCTCCTGACCGGGCACGGCGGCTGGCCGTTGACGGTCTTTCTGACGCCCGAGACCCGGCCTTTCTATGGCGGCACCTACTATCCGCCCGAGGATCGCCGGGGGATGCCGGGGTTTGCGCGGGTGCTGACCGCGCTGGCCGACGCCTACCACAACAAGCCGGACGACATCCGCAGCAACGTCGATCGTTTGCGCCGCGCGATCGCCTCGATGGGGGAGACCGCCAGCGGTGGCGCGATCAGGAGCGGACTCGCGGCCGCCGCGGCGGCGGGTCTCGCGTCGCACTACGACAGCACCAACGGCGGCGTCGGCGCCGCGCCCAAGTTTCCGAATACCTTCGTCTTCGCGCTCTTCTTGCGCGTCTTTGCCGCGACCGGCAAAGCGAGCTACGCCGAGATGGTCCGGCATACCCTGACCAAGATGGCCAAGGGCGGGATTTACGATCAGATCGGCGGCGGGTTCCATCGCTACAGTGTGGACGAACGCTGGCTGGTGCCGCACTTCGAGAAGATGCTCTACGACAACGCGCTGCTGGCGCGGCTCTATCTCGACGCGGGCCGCGCTTTGGACGAACCCGAGTTCTTGAATGTCACGCGCGAGACGCTCGATTACGTATTGCGCGAGATGACCAGCCCGGAGGGCGGTTTCTATTCGAGTCAGGACGCCGACAGCGAAGGCGAAGAGGGTAAATTTTTCGTCTGGCAACCGGCCGAGCTGCAAAAAGTACTGGGCGATGATCTGGCGAAAATCGCGGGGCGCTACTTCGACGTGAGCGAGGAAGGGAATTTCGAGGGCGGCAACATCCTCCATCGTACGATCAGCGTCGCCGACGCGGCGCGGATGTTCCACGTGGCGGAGCCGGCGATGGCCGCGATGATCGCCGACGCGCGTGCCAGGCTCTTCGCGGCGCGCGAGCCGCGAGTCCATCCGGGACGTGACGATAAGATCCTGGCCGCGTGGAACGGCATGATGATCGGGGCGTTCGCCGAGGGTTATCGCGCGTTAGGCGACGAGCGTTATCGCACCGCCGCGATTCGCGCCGCCGATTTCGCGATGACCACCCTGTGGGACGGCCACGCGCTCCGCCGCTCATGCAAGGACGGGGTCGCGCGCTTCAACGCCTACCTCGAGGATTACGCAATGCTGGCCGGCGCGATGCTCGATACCTACGAGGCGTCGCTCGACGCGCGCTATCTCGAACACGCGAAGGTGCTGGCGGGAGTGATGCTCGAGCGGTTCGAAGATCGCGAGAACGGCGGTTTCTTTTTTACCTCCGACGACCATGAGGCGCTGATTACCCGCTCCAAGGCGGCCTTCGACGGGTCGACACCCTCGGGCAACAGCGCGGCCGTGATGGCCCTGCTGCGGCTGTACGCCTATACCGGCAACGAAAGCTATATGAAGGCCGCGGACCTGACGCTTTGCCAGTTCGCGCCGCAGATCGAAAAGCAGCCCTTCGCCTTTGCGCATATGATCGAAGCGGCGGACCTGTACGAGCGTGGTCCGACGGAGATCGCGCTGGTGGGCGATCGTACGACCGGCGAATTTGCGGCTTGGCTGAAGCAGCTCGGCCGCCTTCACGTCGCGAATCTGGCGCTCTACGCCGTGAGTCCAACCGCCGGTGCTGAAGCGCTTATCCCGGAAGCTTTGCGCGGCAAACGTCAGGTTGACGGCCGGCTGACGGCCTATCTCTGCCGCGATCGCGCCTGCTCGGCGCCGATCACCGAGTTTGCGGAGCTCGAGCGGGCGCTCCGCCAGCCAGCCTCGCGCAATGGATAATCGGGCCTTTGCACATCAGCCGGACGCGACTCATCCGATCGCGCCGATGGTCCGGAACCGCCCGGGCAAAGCGCCCGGACGCACGCTCAAGGTCGTCGCGTTCAACGCGATGGGCGGTGCTCGCGTCGAAGGCATCATCGATTGCCTGCGGCGTCCGCCGCTGGCGCACGCGGACGTTATCCTGTTGTGCGAGGCCGACTGGAACTGGCGAACGAACCGGCGGAAATTCCCGGCCGAAATCGCCGAAGCGCTCAACCTGAGCCTCGCCTATCTGGGCGAATTTGCGCGACCGGAGCCCGCCGGTGCGCCGAACAGTCTCAAGGGTAACGCGATTTTGTGCAGTCAGCCGCTCGACGCGGCCTGTGCCATCCCGATTCCGAATCGTTACCTGCATCGGCGGCTGCGCCGGATGATCGGCGGCCCGGCCGGGATGGTGGCGCGCGCCCATTTCCGCGGGCGGGCACTCCACTTCGGCGTGGTGCATCTGAACAGCCGGTGGGATCCGGCGGGCCGGGAAGCGCAGATGCGCGAATATCTCAGCCGCTTTCCGGAAAATGGGCCGGCGATCATCGGCGGCGACTTCAACACGACGACGCTCGGCCTCCCGCGGCGCCGATCGTTTGCGCAAGCCTATTTGCGCCTGCTGATGGAGCCGCGACGATTATCCGATCCGCGGCGCTGGGAGACCCTGTTCCACCGGATGGAACAGGCGGGCTTCCGGGTGGACGGTGCGAACGCGCCGGGCAAGCGGACCTTCACCTATGCGCGCGTGGTGCCGCCTTTTGTGCGGCCGAATCTGGACTGGATCGGCCTGCGCGGGCTCGAGCCGGTAACGGGTTCAGCGGCCACGGTACCGGCCCGCACCTCGTTCTTCAGCGGCCGCCTGTCGGATCACGACTTCATCGTCTGCGAAGTGAAAATCTGAAGCTTCGTGCGCGCCTCGAGGTAGTGACCAGGCGGTGGCAGTTCCGGAACTTCCCCGCGGTCTCATCAGCCACCGTCAAGAGTCGCCGGCGCGGGCAGGCCACCTCTACGTTGCTGCCAGACCGAACAAGGGAAGCAAATACTGAATGGCCTGAAACAAAGAACCAACCAGAACGAGAATAGCCCCATAACCTCCCAAGCGGCGATCCGGAAGGTTGTCAACCCAGGCTTCTACTGCGGGCGCTACCGCAACCAGAACTCCACTCGACAATCCAGTAACCACACCCACCTTGGCGCCATACAAGAGGGTCTGGCTTTCTTTGTGAATCGCACCGCTCAATAGTGCAGCCAACCCTATCGATACTCCACGGAAGGCGGCTCGTTTGAGCACAGCTTTGTCGATGTGCGGATGGCCCGAACTTGCGTGTGTCGGCGGGTCCACAATCAGGTAGGCGGCAAAAAATCCGACCGCGCAGAATATCCCGAAATTAACTCCAAACCACAGATCTCTCGAAAGCCATCCGGCAGCTCCAAAGCTTACCGCGCGCAGCAACCCGAACTCCATTGCTTCCACAAATGGATGGAGGTCGCGAACGTCGCGGCGCCTGATCTCGACGCTCAAGGCGGGACCTGACACCAGCAACCCTGCTAATCCGAACCACACCCCCAGAGGCACGGCGTAAGCGAGTCCGAACATCAACCCATAACTAACGCCCTTAGTAAAGCCTCGAAGTGCTCCGTTCTTGCCACCAAGCAGATCGTAGGCCAGATATAGGCCGCCCATCCCGTCGAGTATTACCCCCGCCAGACTGAGAATCGGGACGACACTATTTCGCGGCACGGGGCTCTTTTTGGGAATGCATAAAGCTCTGCGAGATCCGGGCGCTTTGGCCAGCGAGCTCGCGGGCGTTATATTTGGTCACTTCGCGTATCCCTTGAGAAGGGCGTATCCGTCATTTGACTGCCGTCAAGTGCCGGATACTCGCTTCAATAAAAGCTTCGAAATATTTATGCTACGCGCGCCGACTTCACCCTGCCGGGCCGTGCCTTGAGAAATCCAGAGTGAGGTTCGATGCGCGGTCGCGCGCGGCTCAAATCACCTGGAGTTCCTCCGTGACGAAGGAAATACACTTGCGCGGGTCGACGAATTTGAGCTCGTCCGCACGGATAATCTCCAGATATTTGGGTTCCCGAAACGCCGCGGACGCGTCTTCGACACTGTCGAACCAAAGCTCGGCCACCCCGTCGTAGTCGCCCGGAATGCCGAAGGGCACGGCGTCATTGACCAGGTGGCACTGAACATATTTCCGAACGTGGCGGGCAAATTCGGCAACGCTTTTTACCAACGGGCCGTGCCGGTCGCGCCAGTAGGTGTCGAATTCTTCGCGGCTGATTCCGGCCTTACGGCTCGCGCAGATGATGAGTTTTATCATGGGCTTCGTTTCCGGCTCGATTGATGAGATTACGGAAGGTCTACAGAACTCCCGCGGGCGCGGCAAGGATTGCGTGGCTTAGAATGATCGCGAACCCGTTGGCTACGGCGGCAGGGTGAGTTTGCCCAGGATCGCGGCGGCGCGGGCGCCCGTCACCGACGGCAGATTGCCCGGTTTGCCGCGCAGCATCTGATAGCCCAGGATCGCGAACGCGACCGCTTCGAGCGCGTCGCCGTCGACCCCCGCGCGCGCCGCCGTCAGCACTTCCAGTTCCGGCAATTCCGCCGCAATCATCCGCATCAGGGTGGGATTGTGCGCGCCGCCGCCGGTCGCGATTAGCTGATCGATCCGTCCCAACGGCATGATGAAGCGGCGGCTTGCGTCGGCGATCGAGCGCGCGGTCCACGCCGTGATGGTGGCAACGAGATCATCGCCGACGACGCCAAGTGCCTCCGCGCGCGCGAGGATCGTCGCGAGATGGCCGGGGCTGAACTCCTCGCGGCCGGTCGATTTGGGTGGTTGGCGGCGGAAATAAGGATGCCGCATCAGCTCGGCGAGCAACGTCTCCGCGACCTTGCCCCGCGCGGCCATCCGGCCATTGCGATCCATCCGCGCACGGCCGTCAGTCAGGCGGGCGGCGAGCGCGTCGATCATGCCGTTGCCCGGTCCGGTGTCGAATGCGATGACGCGCCGGTCACCGGGACGCGGACGCGGCGGCAGATACGTCGCATTGCCGATCCCGCCGATATTCTGCACGATCCGGCCCCGCTTCGGATCGCCGAAGAGCCACAGATGGGCGAGCGGGGCGAGCGGCGCCGCTTCGCCGCCGAGCGCGAGGTCCATCACGCGGAAATCCGCGAGCACCGGCACGCCCGTCATCGCGGCGATTACCGCGGACTCGCCGAGCTGGAGCGTCGAGGGCGTCTCCCGGCCGCGCGCGCGGCCCGGCGGCAGATGGTAGAAGGTATGGCCGTGCGAGCCGATGAAGTCGATCCGGTGCGGGGCGACATGCGCGATCGCGGCAATCTTCAGCGCGACTTCGCCGAAAGTTTCGCCGAGGACGAAATTGAGCTGCGCAATCTCACTGGTGCCGACGCCCTCGCCGGCCGAAGCGGTGAGCAGGCGCGCACGCAGATCTTTGCGATAGGGGAACGTCTTGAAGGCGAGCAGCCGGAGCGGTGGCGATTGCCGCTCGTCGATCGCAACGACCGCCGCGCTGATACCGTCGTGCGAGGTTCCCGAGATCAGCCCGATCGCATGGTAAGGCGGCTTCCCGTCAAGCGTGAGATGAACTCTGCTCATGGCTCCTCTTCCGCGGGCGCGGACTTGCCGCGCCGGTTAATCCTCGGCCAGCCCGTCGAACCCAGCAGCAGGCGCCATCCGGACGGTAATTCAAGGTCGCCGTCGGCGCTCTGTTCGTCGGGGCCGATAATATGCTTGCGTCCCTCGTGCCACTGCACGAGCAACATCTGATGGTCGAGCTGTTGGCCGGTGACGCGATTGATCGCGAAAGCGCCAAACAAGGTCGTCGTTCGCAGGTCGGCGAAGGCGGCGCGCAGACGCGCGGGATCGCACGAATCCGCCGCACGAAGCGCCGCCGCGGTCAGCAGTCCAGCCGCGTAGATCTGCGCCGCCGGATAGTCACAGGCGCCCGCGGCCGCGCGCATCCGGCGGGCAAATGCGGCGGGCGCGGGACCGGTCTCGGGCCGCAACTCCAGCTCAGGTTCCCACTGGCTGGGGCCGACGATACCCTCGGCGGCGTCGCCCAGATCAGAACCAAAACGATCGACCCCCGCCGCGACACAGCCGAGCACGGGAATATTCAGATGCTCCGCCGCCGCGAGGCGCATCATCGCGAGATCGTGTTCGTAACCGCCGACGCTCACGAAGGCGTTGATTCGATTACGGCGAAGCGCGCGCACGAGCAGGTCGGGCGTGCGATCGCGATCAAACGTGCCGCTATATTTCATCTTGAGACGTACGCCGTGGAGCCAGATTCGTCGCGCCTGCGTCGCGCGTTCGAGACCCGTGGCAACCGTGGCCGCGAAGGGCGTGTTGGCCGCCGCGATCGCCAGGCGCTTGCGCCAGAACTTGAGGGTCGCGAGCAGGCGTGCAAAGCCCACAAGGTATTCGCTGGCCGGCGAGAGAACGCTGACGATCATCCGGTGACCGCGGTCGTGCAGGGCGTCGTCAGCGCCGCCATGATTCACGAACAGCATCCCGGCCTCCTCGGCGAGCGGGGCGGCCGCGCGCGCAAGCGCACTCGAATAGGGGCCGAAGACGAGATCACGCCGACGCGTGAAGCAGAGGTCGTGATAGATTTCGCCGGTGCGGTCGACCCGGCTCTGATCGTCGAAGCATTCGTGCGCGACGCGCCGTGTCACGCCGTCAACCGTAATCCCGCCCGCGGCGTTGAGGTCGGCGACGAACAGCGCGATCGCGGCCGCAGCCTGACGCCCCATCGCGGCGTACTTGCCGCTCAACGAGAGCGAAAGGCCAAGCGTGAGGTCGCGCGTCATCATAGCCGGGCGCCGCTTAGCGCGAGACTTCGGCGGTCCCGTTGCGAATCACCGCCAGCCCTTCCGCGTTGACGGTCGCAAAAGTAAAGCACTGCAGACTGCGGGTGTCGCCGGCCGGCCAGATCGAAGTCGTGATCGCGTCGCCCGGAAAGACCGGGCGGGAAAAGTTGAGCGCGAGCCGTTTGAGCCGGAGCGGATCGCCCGCGCAGATCTGCTCGATCAGTGCCCGGGAGACGAAGGCCATCGTACAAAGGCCGTGGACGATAATTCCCGGCAGGCCCGCCAGCTTCGCGACGTTCTCGTCAACATGAATCGGATTGCGATCGCCCGACGCATCGGCATAACGGAAAGTCTGGTCGCGATCGATCGTCTGCGTGACGACGGCGAGCGGTTCTGCACCGTGCGCGCTCTCGTCAGTCGGCGAGACGCGCGCCTCCGGCGTGCGGCGGCCACGAATCAGCACGGTGAAGCGCGTGCGATTGACCGGTGCGCCGGTTTGATTCGCGGCACTTAGTTCGACCGTCATGGATTCGCCACCGGGGGCGTCGACAATCGTTGCGATCGTGGCCGTCGCGACGATTTGATCGCCCGGCCGAATCGGCGCCAGAAACTCCATCTCCTGGCGGGTATGGAGCAGCCGCAACAGATCCGCGTGCAGCTCCGGGTCGGTCATTGTGCTGAGGAGCGGAATCCAGGTCGCGACCACGGCAAACATCGGCGGTGCGACGATGCCGCCCGCGACGGCGGGATCGAAGTAGCGCGGGTTGTCGTCGTTGCACGCGCGCGCGTAGTTGTGAATCGCCTCGCGCGTGACTTCGGTCACGGCCGGTGAATACGATTTGCCGAGGCAGGCGCGATTAAGGGGCATTGGTAGATTCCATATCGCAGGCGCGGGTTGTTGTCATTCACGCGCGATGCTGCCGCGCGGGGATTCCGTCTTCAGATTCTTGACGCAGCTCGCAGACTCGCCTGCTCGCTTCGCGCGGCAACCGCGCTCCGCTAGTGTTTGGGTCAGTCGATTTCGCGACCACCAATATATACCGCTTGCAGATTTAACTCGCGGTCGAGCAGGACCAAATCAGCGCGGCGGCGTAACGCGATCGCGCCGCGATCATGCAAGCCGAGCACGCGCGCGGGATTCCTCGCGCAAACTTCGGCGACCCGCTCCCAGTCGCCGCCCAGCTCATTCATCATCCGGCGCGCCCCGTCGAGCATCGTGATCGTACTGCCGGCGAGCGTACCGTCGGCCAGGCGCGCCGCGCCGCCGGTCACGTGAATCCCCGGATTAGGCTGGCCAAAGATCGTCGCCGCGTCGCCGTCCCCGGCCACGCTGACCCGGTCCGTCGTGAAGACGAGTTGCAGGCCGGAGACCAGGCGGAGGGTCGCCGGATGAAGGTGGATGCCGTCGGGGATCACTCCCACATACGGACCCGTATCTCCATGGGCTAGCGTGGCCGCCGCCCCCACCGCGCCGGGCGTCCGATGATGAAGCGGCGGCATCGCGTTGAACAGATGGGTGAACATGGTGGCGCCGGCGTGCAAGCCCGCGACGGCCTGCTCATAGCTGGCGTCGGTATGGCCGATCGCGACGACGACGCTGCGAGCGACGAAGCAACGGATCGCGTCGAGCGCACCGTCGAGTTCGGGAGCCAGCGTGACGAGGCGCAAGGTCTTGAGTGCGAGCGCGCGCTCGAGCGGCTCGCCTTGCGGCAACAGATTGAGCGGCGGATGAGCCCCGAGCCGCGCGGGCGAGATGAACGGACCCTCGAGATGCATCCCGAGAATCGTGGCGCCGCACGGCTGACGGCTGCCGCGCTTCGCCGCGAGCGCCATCGCGTGTTGCACCGCCATCGCCTCGGCGATGGTCGCGTCGCATCGCTCGATCGTTGCGAGCGGCGCGGTAATCACGGTCGGCAGCCAGGCGGTCGTGCCTTCGTGCGCCAGGTAGTGGGAGAGTTGCAGCAAATCCTGCGCCGAGGCCGACATCACGTCGATGCCATAAGCGCCATTGATTTGCAGATCGACAAAGCCCGGCAGGACCCGATCGGTGACGGCGCCGCGGCTGCGCTGAAGCGAGAGGATGCTCTGGCCGAAGCCGATCCGGGCCGGCGCACCGGGCGTGCCGATTATCGCGCTCAGGTAAGTGGTCGAGGCGCGGGGCCTAGCTGGCACGGAATTTTTCGGCGAGCAGCCGGGAGAACCGCGGCAGGTAGATCAGGTCGAAGGTGTCGTCCTTGCCGGGAAACATATTGACGGCTGCGGCCTTGAGACTGCGCACATGCTCCCAGGCCTCGTCGAGCGTCATCGTGTTGTCCTGCGCGATCGTCGCGAAGACCAGGTCGACGAGGAAGCGCAATCGGCGCAGCAGCTTATTCTCGAGCGCAATAAGTGCCGCAAGATCTTCGTTCGGCATGGGGCTTTAATATAGCGCAAACAGGCTTCGCCTGTCGCGCGCAAAAGCCATAGGATAACTCCGAAATCGAGGAACACGAGGCTTGACCGGTGGGACAGACGCGACTCAAGAGCAGCTTCATCTACCTGGCCAACGCGGTGAACGACCTGCGTGCGAATTGGGCCGCGCTCGCGATCGTGCTTGCGCCGCTGGTCCTGATCGCCGCCGTCTGTGTGCTGCCGGACGCGCTCAACCTGCAGCATCTGCTGGCGGTGCGCTTCGCGCCGGGGCTGCATCATGTGTCGTTGCTCCCCGCGCAGGACTCGGCCGCGCCGGTCGTCGAGGTTCAGCCGCTTTTCCCGCACTGGGCGCTGCTGCTGTTCCATATCCTGCTCGCGATTCTGACGGTCACGGTGCAGTTGTTCGTGATGTGCACGATTCGTCGCGTGCAGGCGGGCGTGCAGCATCCGCAGATGTTCACCGAAGCGATCGCGATCTATCGCGAAGCGATCCAGCAGGTGCCGGCTTTTTTGTGGATCCGGCTGCTGCAAATCGCGGCGATCGTGATTGGCTGCGTCCTGCTGATCGTGCCCGGTCTGCTGATTCTGGTCTGGCTCTATTTTGCGGAGTTCGCGCTGGTCTTCGACGGCCATCGGAGTTTCGCGGCGCTGCTGCGGAGCCGCAACCTGCTGCGCAAGCGCTTCTTCCGCACGGCGATACGGATCGTGGTCTTCATGGCGGTCTGGTCGGGCTACAACTCCTGGGTGGCCGGAACCTTTTTTTTGGCGAGCTTCCTGATCGGACCGCTGGGAAGTTACACCGGAAGCCTCTGGACGTCGGTGCTGCTGCTGGGGACGCTGGCAACGGCGGTCGGGTTTGCCACGACGGCATTTTTTGTCGCGGCTGGCGCGCGGCTCTACCGCGACCTCGTCCTAATGCTTGAGGAAGACGCCCGCGCGCCGGCGTCAACGTCGTTACCTGCGACCGAACCATTGCCCGCCGCGAATTCCTGACTCAGTCCCGTTGGCCGCAACGCTTCACTACGGATTACTGGAAATATCCGCTTTCCTTCATGTCCATCAGGAGCCCGGATTCCTTCGGGCTCCATCCCAATGCCTCGCGGGTGAGAGCGCTGGAGGTCGGATTGTCGATGGCGACGAAGCCCGCCAGCCAGTCGAAATGAGTGCGTGCTTCATCCTTGACGAGGCTCCGCACCGGGACGCCGAGCCCCGCGCCGATCGCCTGAGCGATTGCGCACAGCGTCACGCCTTCTTCAGCCACGGCATGCAGGCGCGCGCCGGGGGCTGCGTGCTCAAGCGCCAGCCGGAAGAGACGTACGGCGTCCAGCCGATGCACTGCGGGCCAGCGATTCGCACCGTCGTCTATGAAGGCGGAGACGCCCGTGCGGCGCGCGATGTCGATCAGCGCGGGCACGAAGCCGTGATCGCCGGGGCCGTGGACGGTGGGCGGCAGCCGCACGACGCTGGCGCGCACTCCGCGACCGGCGGCGGCCAGCGCCGTCGTCTCCGCCGCGGCGCGCAGGCCGGCCGCGCTCCCGGGCGCGGGCGCGTCCTCCTCCGTGCCGACGCGGCCGGGCGCAAGCAGCGCCGTTCCGGACGTCAGGACGAACGGCTTGCCCGAGCCCTCCAGCGCACCGGTCAGCGCCTCCACCGCCCGCCGGTCGGTCGCGGCGGCGGCCGCATAGGCGGAGAAGTCGTGGATGAAGGCCGTGTGGATCACGCCCTCGCAGGCTTGGGCGCCCGCGGCAAGGCTGGCGGTGTCCGACAGCTCCCCCCGATGCGCCTCGACTCCCAACCGCGCCAAGGTGTCGGCGGCGGCGGCGCTACGCGCCAGGCCGAGCACCTGGTGCCCCGCCGGGAGTAGCTCCCGCACGATCGCTTCACCGATGAAGCCCGTTGCTCCCGTCAAGAAAACACGCATGCCATTCTCCTGTGCTGCCCATACATTTCGGTTTGTCGATGACCGTCATGCGCCGGTTATGAAGCAATCTTGCTAACTTGATGAGAGACGGTGAGGGAGGCGCTCCAGTCCGGGATCAGCGGCTCTAAACTACACGAGCGCCGCCAGACGCGACAAAGCGCGGACCGTCACCTGCAGCGGGGTAAGGCCGACCGCCGGCAAGCCGCGTAAATCGGTCATCAGGTGCTGGACTTCGGCCATGCGCCGGGTGGCGAGCGCCGACGGACCCTTGCCGCGCTGATCGAAGATCGCGCTGCAGAGCTGATTGCGTACCCAAGTCAGCTCGGCGCGCAGATCGCGCGCGGCGCGGCGCTCCCAACGGTCCTCGCTGGTGATCGCGTCGAGCGCACCCTCGAGCGTGGCGAACTCGAACTGCTCGCTCATCCCGAAGTAGACGCGCGCCATCTCGGCCGGCTCGACGCTCCGCGCAAAGCTCAAGTTCAGCACGTTCAACAGATGACCCGCGAAGGCCAACTGGGCGAGCTCGTGCGCCAACTGCTCCTGATGGACGGCGCTGCGGAGCTCGCGATAGGAGCGTTCGAAACTGGCGCGTTCGCCGCCGGTCAACGCCGTTTCGAATTGTTCGCGCAACTGGTCGAAAGCCGGCTTGAAGCGCGCGACGGTCGCGCCGATGCCGACCGCCCAATCAGTCGCCGCGATCGCCCAGGCGCAGGCCCGCCGCGCCGGCCGCTCGAGGGCGAGAAACGCGCCGGCTTCAGCGTCGGCCTCGAACTCGGCGGCATTGCGATGCAGCTCGTCCGCCCGCGCGCGCAGGTCGAGCACGCCGGAGGCAACCAGCCACGCCCGGGCCGCTTCGGCGTTATCGATATCGAAATCGGCGCTCAGATTGTGGATAAACACCGAGCCCATCAGGTCCACCAGTTCGTTGACCAACCGCGTTGCGACCAGCTCGCGCCGCAGGCCGTGACGGGGAATATCTTCCGCGAAGGCGGTCACGATGGCGGACGGAAAATAGGGCCGCAGAAAACGGTCGACCAGATAGGCATCGTCGATTAACGGACTGGTCTCGAGCGTGGTGGCGAGATCGATCTT
The DNA here is from genome assembly GCA_052145175.1 of Binataceae bacterium (SeqCode). Lineage (GTDB taxonomy): Bacteria > Desulfobacterota > Binatia > Binatales > Binataceae > JAJPHI01. Next base: position 29,610 of record JBKQPD010000099.1, read on the forward strand.
GGTCAGCGCGGTCAGCACCGCGAGTTCGGGCCGGGTCAGCTCCGGCTCGCGCGAACGCTCGTGCAGCTCGGCCAGGCTGGGCAGGGCGGTATCGGCCTGACGGACGACGCCGCGCCTCACGACCGCCGCAAGATGATCGCGAAAAGCGACCACGCCACGCCTGCTGCGGACCTGTTCGAGACTGAGCAGGAGCGCCTGGTCGCGATTATCACGCAGCACGCTGGCGGCGACTTCCTCGCCGACTGCGGCCAGGAGGCGGTTGCGCTTGGCCTCGGAGAGGGCGCCGCGCGCCATCACCGGCTGCACGAGGATCTTGAGATTGACCTCGTGATCCGACATGTCGACTCCGGCGGAATTGTCGATGGCGTCGGAATTGATCCGGCCACCGGCCAGCGCATACTGCACCCGGGCCTTTTGCGTGAAGCCGAGATTGCCGCCCTCGACGGCGATTTTGCAGCGCAACTCGTTGGCGGCGACCCGGCAGAAATCATTGGCGTGGTCGCCAACGTCGGCGTCGGTCTCCTCGCTCGCCCGCACATAGGTGCCGATGCCGCCGTTGTACAGCAGGTCGACCCGGGCGCGCAGAACAGCCTGCACCAGATGATCGGCGTCGAGTTCGGCCTCGTCACAGCCGAGCGCCGTCCGCGCCGCGGAGCTCAACTGGATGCGCTTCTGGCCGCGCCCGTAGACCCCGCCGCCCGCGCTAATCACCGCCGGGTCGTAATCGGACCACTGTGAAGCCGGCAGCGCATAGAGCCGCTGCCGCTCCGCGAAACTGCGCGGAGGATCGGGCGTGGGGTCGATGAAAATGTGGCGGTGGTCAAAGGCGGCGATGAGCTGGAGACGGTCCGATTGCAGGAGCCCGTTTCCGAAGACATCGCCCGACATATCGCCGATCCCGACGACGCTGACCGGCGCGCCGTGCGCCAGATCGTGGCCGAGTTCGCGCAGATGGCGTTTCGCCGATTCCCAGGCGCCGCGTGCCGTGATGCCCATCCGCTTGTGGTCGTAACCGTGCTCGCCCCCGGAGGCGAAGGCGTCGCCCAGCCAGAAGTTGCGATCATGCGCGATCTGGTTGGCGATATCCGAGAAGGCGGCGGTGCCCTTGTCGGCGGCGACCACGAGATAGGGGCCATCGTCATCGCGCACCTTGACTCGCGGCGGGTGAACGATTTCGCCCTCGACCACATTGTCAGTGAGGTCGAGCAGCGCGCCGATCAAAGTGCTGTAGGCGGCGACCACGGCGGTGCGGTCGGGCGCGCGGCCGCCGACACGCTTGACGACGAAGCCACCCTTGGAACCCATCGGCACGATGATCGCGTTCTTGATGGTCTGGGTCTTCATCAGATCGAGAATTTCGGTGCGGAAATCGTCGAAGCGGTCACTGTGGCGAATTCCGCCACGCGCGATTTTGCCGGCCCGCAGATGACACCCCTCCATCGCGGGGGAGTTCACATGAATTTCGTAGAGGGGCGGCGTGTCGGGCAGGCCGGGGAGGTTCGCGCTCGCGAATTTCAGGGCGATATACGGCGCGCCGCCGTCACAGAAATAATTGGTGCGGGTGGTCGCCTCGACCATCGCGAGCAGGGTCCGCGCGACGCGGTCGTCAGCGATATTTTCGATCGCGCCGAGTTGCGCAAAATACGCCTGACGCAGCGCCTCGAGCGCGCCCGGCGCCGCCTCGTGATCGGGATCGAGACTGGCCATGAAGAGGTCGACGAGCAGATGCGCCAGCTTGGGACAGAGCAGAAACGGACGGCGGGCCGCGGGCCGCGCCGGCACGAGTTTCATCTGGAAGGCCGTCGCCAGATAGGCGCGGACCAAGGCCGTGGCGCGCCACGAAAGTCCCGCGCTCAACGTGAGGGCGTTAAGCTGGTCGTCTTCCGCCTTACCGGCGCGCACGGCCGCCAGTGCGTCGGTGAGCAAAGCCGCGCCGGGTAACTGCTCAAGCGGCCGCCCGTCGATGGTTCTCACCCGGAAAGCCTGCACATGCGCGGGCCGCGGCTGGCCGTCCGCGGTCAGCGCAAACTCATGCGCCTCTTCGGAAATCACCGAAATACCAAAGTTCTGCAGGAGCGGGACGAGTTCGGAAAGAATCGGCGCGTCGCCGAATTCGTAGAAGCGGAGTTCGCTGGTGTCGCGGCCGGCGCCGCTCAGCGCTGGTCCGATCAGTACGCTGAATTGATTCTGCCGGCTCAGGCGCTCGATCTGATCGATATCGCCGAGCGCCAGTTCGGGGGCGGTGCCGGTTTTGTAGGAAGGGGTGCAGGCCGTGAGCCAGCGCGCGGCGAGTTCGCGCCCCCGCGGCGCACCGAATTTCTCAATCAGCCGCTCGCGCAGGAGGTCGTCCCAACTGCGGGCCAGCCGTGCGATTTCGATATTGAGCTCGTCAGCCAGCTCGGGCGGCGGCGCCGCCGCGGCAAAGCAAAAGTGCAGCCGCGCCGTGTAGCTCTCGCCGAGGGCCAGATTGTAGTAGATGAGCTTGCCGCCCAGCGCCCTGGCCAGGGCCTCCTGCACCAGCACGCGGACCTCCGCCGAAAAGCGATCACGCGGCATGATCACCAGCGCCACCACGTTGCCGCGCACCGGGTCGCTCTCGAGGCTGACCCGGACGTCGGCCTCACTCTCGACGTCGAGGACGAGACGCAATTGCTGGCGCAATTCGGCGGTTTTCGCGCGGAACAACTCCTCCTTGGGAAAACCGTTGAAGGCCGCGACCAGCGCCTTGTAGTCGTGGGTGCCGGGTTGCAGCGCTTCGGTTTCGATCAGCTCGCGCAGTTTGGCGCGCAGCACCGGGATATGTTCGGCCTCCTCGGAGTAGGCCTTGGAGGTGAAGAGGCCGACAAACCGGTCGAAGCCGGTGGGCCGGCCGCGGCGATCCGTGCGGCGAATGGTGATGTCGTCCATGAGCACGCGGCGATGGACTTCGGCGACGGCGCGCGTCTTGCCGACGATCAATGCGGGTCCCTCGAAGAGCAATTTGCGCAGCGCCTCGTCCATCGTCTCGAGCGGGGTCGGCGCGGCGAAGCGCGACCGTGTTTCCGGACGCATGATGCCGAGACTCGAACCGCTCGCGGTGATAAGCGCGGCGCGGCCCTCGTGCGGCTCGACGCGGTATTGCCGATAGCCGAGGAAGACAAAGCCGCCCTGCACGAGCCAGCGGAGAAAATCGCGGACTTCGACCAGCTCGCGCATCGCGGCGGTCTCTTCGCAGATCTGCAAGCCCCGCGCGGTCATCGCGGCGAAATCCGCGGTCGTGTCCTCGACTTGGGTGAGGATTCGCAGCAGGTCGGCCGCGATTCGTTCGTTGGTCTCGCTGGAACCGGCCAACTCGAGTTCGGCGTGAAGGAAAGATTCAGCGTGTTCGGTGGCAGCGCCCTGCTCGAAGGTCACCAGGGCGCCGTTGGCGTCGCGCCGCGCGTGCAGCACCGGATGCAGCAGCATGCGCACCGTCAGCTCGCGGTCGCGAAAATACTCGAGCACGCTGTCGACGATAAACGGGCAGTCGAGCATCGTGGTTTCCACCACGACGAGACCCGCGGCGCCGGGTGGGTTGACGGCGCGGACCTTTATCGGGTCGGCCCGGAGGCTGAAAAACTCGAGTGCCTCCTCGGCGATCGCAAGGCGCATCGCCGCGGGCCGTTCAGCGGCAAGCTCCGGGGTCAACCGCGCGAACATCCGCTCGGCGAAAATCCGGACGCGTCGCGCCTGCTCGGTCTCGTGACCGTTGGCGGAAGCCGCTTCAGTATGCGCTGCGTTATCCACTATGCCCCCAATGCCAGACCCCAGGATTATATGCCGCCGCCGTGATTGCCGGTCCAGCCACGGCGTGCCGTCCCGCAGTATATAATGGACGGCGGAGCGCATGGAGCAATTCACGATCAGCACGATGACGTTCGGCCCCTGCGGCGTCGGTCATCTCGACGGGGCAACGGTGCTGACGCCGGGCGTCGCGCCGGGCGATCTGATCGAGGCGGAAATCACCGCGCCGCGCCGCGGCCACGCGACCGGCCGCCTCGTGCGCGTCGTGCGCGCCGGACCCGAGCGGCGCGAGCCACCCTGCGTCTACCTGCCGCAATGCGGCGGATGTGACTGGCAGCAAATCGCCTATCCCGCGCAAATCAGACTTAAAGCCGAGTTACTCGCGGCGGAATTTCGCCGCGGACTTGGTGTCGAGCTCGCCACCCCGGAGCTGATCGAACCCGCCCCGGAGGAATTCGGCTACCGCGCGCGAATCCGGCTCATTGTCGGACCGGATGGCCGGCTCGGCTACCGCCAGCTCGAAAGTCATCGGCTGGTCGCGATCGAGCGATGCCCGGTGGCGGCCGGCGAGGTGGAAGTCGCGCGCGAACTGGCGCGGGCGCTGGGTGGTGGATGCGAGGAGATCGAGCTGGTCGCCGCGAGCCGCGGGCACGTCCTGATCGCGCAACTGCGGCGCGCGCCGACCGCTCGCGAGGTCGCGCGCGCGGAGCGCGTGATGGCCGCGGAATCGCGAATCGCCGGCATAATCCTGCGGTGCGGCGCCGCCCGGGCGGTCGCGGGCGACGTGACCCTGACGATCGAGCCGGAGCCGGGATGCGCGATCACGGCCGCCGCCGACCGCTTCAGCCAGGTCAACCATCCACAGAACGTGAAGCTGGTCGCCACCGTGATGGAGTTTGCGCAGTTGCAGGCGGGGACGTCGTTGCTCGATCTGTTTTGCGGCGCCGGCAATTTCAGTCTGCCGGCGGCGCGGCGCGGCGCGATCGTGACCGGCGTCGACGCTGACGCGCTGGCCGTCGCGGACGCGCGCGCCAACGCGCTCCGCATGCAATTGCGCGACACCCAGTTTATCGCGATGGCCGCGGCGGAGACCGCGCGCTTTCTGCAGCGCGCCAGATACCGGCCCGCGGTCGTGATCCTCGATCCGCCGCGCACCGGCGCGGCCGCGCTGATGGAGACGGTCGCGACCCTCGGGGCGCCGCGCGTGCTCTACGTCTCTTGCGATCCGCCAACCTTGACCCGCGACCTCGGCAAGCTGGTCGCCAGGGGTTATCGCGTCGCGCGGGTGCGAGGTTTCGATTTCTTTCCGAACACTCATCACATCGAAGCTGTGGCCGAGCTGCTATTGACATAAGTTGATGGGCGTCCGTAAGCTAGGCAAGTTGGTCCGAACGCCTTCCCGCCCGAGGTGTGCACCAAAGCGATGCCCAAGCAGGAAAAGTTAGCCCGTCCGAAAATCACGATCATTCCCGGTCGGGGCGTGGCCCAGACGATTAATTACCTGCTGGAAGACCGTGATGATCTAGAATGGATTATCGCGGTCGGTCGTACCAAGAATGGTGAGCTGTTTTTCTACGACACCGGCGGCGATATCGTCGAGGACCTGGGTACGCTCGAGTACCTCAAGGCCCGGATCGTGCGCGCTCATTTCGGCGACGAGTACGAATAAAACACTGGCTCGGTTCGGCGCGCGACGCCTGATGGCCGCGTTTTGGCTTGGATCGGCCTTGATCGTTGGCGCCGTCCAGCCCGCATCAGCCGCGCAGGTCGAGACGCTGCCCTCGCAGCAGAACATCCCGCTTCCTCTTCCCCCCAATCCCGCGCCGCCGCTGACGAATCAGAATCAGCCGCAAGAGAACGAGAGTACGATTCCGCAGCACCTCCCCGGCTCGCAGGGGGAGACGCGCGACATTCCGCTACCGCAGGTATTCCGCGGATGCTGGCGCGGCTCGGTACCGCGCATCGACACGCTCGTGCCGATCGAGCCGGAAGCCGCGCGCACCGTCTGGCTCACCAAGTCATACATGCTCTGCTACAAGCAGGCCGGCTACAACGGACAGTGGCAGTTGACCTTTGCGGAAGGTTCGGTGAGTGACCGGCGGCAGGTGAGCGATCAGCGGCAGGCGATCAAAGTGAAGTCGGTCGGCGGGCCCGACCGCGCCGAACTCACCGCCTATCTGCATTTTAGGGCGCGGCCCCTCACGATGTTCGGGATGCCGGGCTTCGGTCCGGCGAATACGCTGGACGAGTTGACGCATCTGCATTGCTCCGTGACCCCGGACAAGGACGCGATGGACGTGCGGGCCGCGGTTTTTGTCGAGAACAACAATCAACCTTACGCGAATATCACCTGGCATACGCGATTCGTACGCACTACGCCGGATAACGGCGGTTAGGCGCGTTACGACGCGGCATCAGTCGTCGTCAAATTCGTAGTCGGGCGGAGTCGCGTAAATCACGCCGCGCTTGATCGTGAGTGGGACGCGATAGAGAAATTTGCCGCAGGCTCCGCTCGGCCCCGCGATACACTCGCCCGAGTCGGGCTCGTAATAGGCACTGTGTGTCGGACAGATCAGGTAGCGCCCGTGTTCGGCGAAGAACTGATTGTCGACCCAATCCATCGCCATCGGGATGTGCCGGCATTGATTGACGTAGGCGTGCAGATGACCGCGATAATTGATGACGAAGCATTCCTCGTCGACGCCGCGTATCGGTAGCAAAAATTTCATCGATTTGCCGGGCTTGACGCTTGCGGCGAGTCCCACGCGGTAAAGCGTCGGATGGTTCGCCGGGGCGGCCTGCGAACTCGCGCCGGGCGCGTTGGCGAGCGGGGCATGGCGGCGATCTTTAGGGGGCACGGCTCTGAGTGTTCCGTCGCAGCGCCGTTATGTCCAGCGAATCCGATGCGATGCCATAGGCGCGGGTCGTGGCTTGCCGCGCGCCTGCATTCGACCGTAACATCTTGTCACTAATGGTTCAGTCCCGGAGACGCGAAGTTTATGGATAAACCCAAAATCCGGCCGCTCGAAGCAGTCCCCGTCCAACAGGAGGGGCAAACTTACGTCATGTTGCGTGATCCGGGCGGCGTCGCGGCGGAACCGATCCTGATCGGTACCGGCGCCTATTTTCTGGTAACGCTGTTTGATGGGACGAACACGATCCTCGATATCCAGGCGGCATTCACGAAGCGTTTCGGCGACCTGCTGCCGTCCGAGCCGCTGCTGAATCTGATCGAGGCGCTGGATCGGGGCTACTTTCTCGACTCGCCACGCTACGCCGACCGGGTGCGCGAGATTCACGCGGAGTTTGCGCGCGCGCCCCAGCGCCCGGCCGCTCTGGCGGGGTTGGCCTACGACAGCAATCCGGCGCAGCTCCGCGCGGAGATCAGAAGCTACTTCCAACGTCCGGGCGCCCCCGGTGAGATTCCGCAGCCGCGCGGCGACGGCACGCCCTTGAGCGGTCTGATCTCGCCGCACATCGACCCGCGGCGCGGTGGAGCGGCCTACGCTCACGCCTATGGCGAGCTGCTGACCCGCGAGCGGCCCGAGCTGGTGGTGATTCTGGGGACTTCGCACTACGGGATGGGCGCGGAACTTTTCACGGCGACGCGCAAGGATTATGCGACCCCGCTCGGAGTTGTCGCGACCGATCGCGACTTCGTGGAGCGGCTCGCGGCCGGTTACCCTCAGGGCGATCTCTTCGCGCAGGAGATTCTCCATCGCAACGAGCACTCGATCGAGTTCCAGGCCCTGTTTCTTGCTTGGGCGCTAGGAACGGCGGGCTACCAGATTGTCCCGATTCTGGTCGGCTCCTTTCATGCGATGGTGCAGGCGGGCGAGACTCCGGGCTTCGACGACCGGGTGCGCGGCTTTATCGACACGCTGCGCGCCGCGCTCGACGCGGAATCGCGCCGGGTGCTGATCGTCGCCGGAGTGGATTTCGCGCACGTCGGCAAGAAATTCGGCGATCAGTTCAGCGCCGACGAGAAGGTTGCGCAATGGGTGAAGGCCGAGGACCTCGCTCTGATCGAAAATATCCAGCGCGGTGATCCCGAAGGCTTCTTTGCCGACGTTGCCAAGGATAAGGATGCGCGCAAGATTTGCGGGCTGTCGCCGATGTACACTCAGCTCGAACTGTTGCGCGGCCACAGCGCGCGCCTGCTGATGCACGATATCGCGATGGAGCCGCAGACCGAGTCGGCGGTGTCGTTCGCGAGCCTCGCAATCGACTGAGTATAAATAGATGGCGAATATGAAAATGGTGTCAATTCATGTTCCCAAGGCGGCGGGCACAACTCGGTTGCACATCTTTCAGAGAATGTTTGATGAACTGAGCATTCTTCCCGACTACGAGGACGATCCTTGCAATCCCTTGGCGCCCCCCAACCAGGACCCTGGAGCGTGGTTGGCTCGTAGACCCACCGCCTTGCCAGACGGGGTCAGGGTCGTGCATGGTCACTTTCCGGCACGAAAGTATGATTTGCTGAAGGACGTCGTCCGTGTGACTTTTCTGCGTGACCCGATCGATAATCTGATTTCGATCTATCTATTCTGGCAACGACTGGAGCTAAACACCAATTCCAATCCGCTCCATCGGTATTTCGTGGAGCAGAAGTTAGACATATGCGGATTGGCTCGATTACCGATGATCCGTTTCCTGTTAAGCCGTTCATATTTCGGCGATTGGGACATGAGGCGGCTCGATTTCATTGGATGTTTCGACCGGCAAGCGGAGGATCTGCGAAGACTCGGCGTCCTGCTGGGACTTCCGCTCGACGAAGGACTCCTCTCGCTGCACGTGAATCGAACTCTTCCGCCGGGTGCCGAAGGCGAGCGCGAGGCCTTGAAAGCCGATCGGTTAACGATCGACCGTCTCACCGACCTTCTGGCCGAAGATATCCGGTTTTATGAGCGCTACGCACAGTAGTCCCTAAGAATGCTGGCGCCTCCGCGGCACTGGCGAGCCTCGCGGTCGATGCTGGAAGCGTTGGCCGCCGGCTACTCAGTCGCCAGCGCCGTACCGGCTAACGGCCGAACGCCGCCGTCACCAGTTCGGTATCGAGGTATTCCGTAATCTCTTTAATCTTGCCGTCGATCACCTTGTAGACCAGGCAGTAGCTATTGTTGTAAGGGTTGCCGGTTTTGGTTTTGCGCCCGCTCGCATGCTGCTGCACCACGACGTAATCGTCTTCGGCGATAACGTTGTCCACATGGTTGCTCCCCATGCTTTCCAACTCGGCGAAAATCGGCCGCAGCAGCTTGTCGATGATCTCCTGCTTGCCGTTCATCGTGTGCGAATATTTCGTCGTCCCCATGATGGTCCAGCGGACATCGTCGCTCATCGTTGCGAGCATCGGCTCCAGGCCCTTGGCCTCGCGCATTTGGCGGATGACTTCCTTGTTCTCGGCTGCGCCCATGGCTTTTACCTCAAAGTGATTTTGTTCAAAGTCGCATTGATGCCAAGCCGTTGGCAAGGGCACGCCCCTCCCGGTCACGGACGGGTGACGCCAGCCGCGCGTACCTGGCCCGCCCCCTATCCCTGATGCCGTTTCAGGAATGCGCGGACCGTTTTGACGGCGGCGGGGGCGGCCTCAGGGGTCTTCCAGCTTTTGACCACTTCGATCGCGGGATTCAGCCGTGCGATTTCTTCTGAGATCGGCGCCGGATGATAAAGGTCGTCGCCACAGAGCAGGATCATCGGGGTCGTGCACGAGCGCACGAAGTCGCGCGATACGCAAAAGACGAAATCAGTGCCGTACATCGTCTCGCGAAAAGTCGCCAGGGGGGCATCAGTCAGCTCGGGGCGTTGCGCCCTGAGTTCCTTCGCCCAGCCGTCGAACATCTCGCGGAACGCCGGGCGGTTCTCGCCGCTGATGCCGATCGGATTCTGCAACACCGCCGCGCTGACCCGCTCCGGGGCGGTTTTGATCAGACTGAGGCAGTAGGACGACCCGATACAGCCGCCCATGATATGAGTGCGATCAATCTTGAGATGGTCGAGCAGGGCGATATGGTCCGCAGTGTAGGTATGCCAGCCGTCGGCCGCGGTGACTGGTCCGCGGGAACCGGCCGCGTTCCGCTGATCCATCGCGATAACGCGGAAATCCGTGGCGAACTCGCGCGTCGGATCAAAGGGGCTGCGATGCCAGAAGTCGATCGCGGAGCGCATCCCGCCCGGCGCGAACAACAGCAGCGGATAGCCGGAACCGAACTCTTCGTAATAGAGCGAAACACCATCGCGTTCGAATGTGGGCATAATGTCCTCCGGGCCCAGTATTGTGGACCGCCAGTTTCTTCCAGCAATCAGAAAGCAGAGTCTGTACGCAGTGTCGAGGTGGGCCGCCAGTCAACCCTCACTCGCGCTCGCGCTGCTCGCACGACTTGACTTTGGCCGCGCGTCGCGGACTCCGCCGCCCCCCGTCCCTGGTCAGGGAGAGGTGTTGAGAAGGAACCCCGAATCCGGCGATATTTAACTACTTCAAGCGCCACTAGTATTTGCCTTCGATCAGGACCTTGGCGGCGCGCAGTTCCTCGACTTCCTTGTCGCTGCGGCCCAGCAGATCGCGCAGCACTTCACCGTTATGCTGGCCCAGGGTCGCCGCTTCGAGCGGCAGGTCGTGCGGGAATTCGGAGAACCGGATCGGCATCCCGGGAATTTCAAATTTCCCCGCGAAGCGATCCTCGATCGTGCGCACCGTGCCCCGCGCGCGCAGATGGGGATGGCTGACCGTCTCCTCGATCGACAGAACCGGCGCCACGGGCACGCCGTGCTTCTGCATATGGTCCACGGCGCTGTCGCGGTCGGGGAAAGTGGCGAGCCAGTCTTCGAGCAGTTTGATCAGCTCGGCGCGATTCGCGAGGCGTCCCGCGTCGGTACCGAGTTTCGCGTCATCGACGAGTTCCGGCCGGCCCATCGCCTTGCAGAGGTCCTTCCAATGATGCAGGAAGGCCATGATGACGACCCATCCGCCAGTCGCCTTGAAGACCCCGGCCGGCGCGATGTAGTTGAGATGCGGCCCCTGCCGGCTCGGCTTGAGCTGGCCGTTGCTGCCGCTGAACTGATGCACGCTGACCTCGTGACAGTGGTAGTAGACGTCGAGCAGGCCGACGTCCAGATGCTGCCCTTTGCCAGTGCGATCGCGATAGCGCAGCGCCGCGAGGATCGCCAGTGCGCCATGGACCCCGGTGTTGACGTCGCCGACGGCGACGAGCGGAATATAGGGCGTGCCACCCGCCTCACCGATCATCGAGGTTACGCCGGAGTAGGCCTGCGCGATGAAGTCGTAACCGGGGAGCTTCGCCAGCGGTCCGCTCTGGCCGAGCGCGGAAATCGAGCAAAGAATGATGTCCTTGCGCATCTCGCGCAGCCGCTCGAAGCCGAGTCCCATCTCGCTGATTGTGCCGGGCTTGAAGTTTTCAACGACGACGTCGACTTTGGGGACCAGCCCGGCGACGATCGCCATCCCGCGCGGATCGCGCAGATTGACGCACATGCTTTTTTTGCCGAGATTCTGCTGGATGTAGTACAGGCTCCGATCATTGCCGCGCAGCTTCGAGAGGCCGCGCACGAAATCGCCATTGGGCGCGGGCTCGACCTTGATTACGTCGGCGCCCATCTCGGCGAGCATCCGGGTACAACTCGGACCGGCGAGCGCCCGCGACAAATCCAGGACCCGGATACCACTCAGCACATGTTCCATCGCACCAGCCATTGATCTCTCCTCGCGGGTCGCGCGCTCAGGTCAACACCCCGCCGCCGTCGACGGTCAGGGTGATGCCGGTTACGAATTGGTTCCTCATCAGGAATAACACAGCGTCCGCGATCTCCTCCGGACGGCCGGGCCGCCCGACCGGCAGGCGGCGGGAGTAGTCATCGATAATCGCCTGACGGCGGTTACCGAGAAGATCGAGAAAAGGCGTATCGACCAGTCCGGGTTGAATCGTGTTGACCCGGATCGGCGCGAGATCGAGCGCCAGTGAACGCGCGAACGCCTCAACCGCGCCGCACGAAGCGGTGGCGACCGCCGCGCCCGGCAGCGGCCGGATCGCGGTCGTGCCGGACATGAAGGTGATCGAGCCACCGGCGCCCATTTTGGTCGCGGCGTATTTCGCGGCGTAGAGCGCGCCCCAGAAACGCTGGTCGAGCGCGGGGCGCAGCGCGTCGCTGGCCGGCGCCAGTTTCGGATCGAAGGTGACCATCCCGGCCGTGATAAAAACGTGATCGACTTTATCGAAACTGGCGAACAGGGCACGGGTGCCGGGTTCGTCGGTAACGTCGAGCGCGACCGTGCGGACGTCGGCTTGCAGCTTGACGCGGGCGGCTTCGAGCCGCTCGCGCGACCGTCCGGTAATGATCAATTTCGCGCCCTCCGCGAGGGCGGCCTGCGCGGTCGCCAGCCCGATCCCGGAGCTGCCGCCAAGAATCACCACGGTTTTGTCCTTAAGCCACATGGGAAACTCCGCTCGCGTGGAAATTCAGCAGGCCCTATCCTCGCAAAGGTTGGCGCGCCTTCACAAGCTGATGACCGCGCCAACGAAGGGTCACTTAGCGGCATCAAAGTTTCTTCTTCTAGCGCGGGGCGCGCGCTAGCCTTTAAGGCATGTGCAGTATCCGGGCACTGGATTCATGACGAAACTGGTCAAGACGCTCGCTCAGATGTTGGCGACGCCGCTTTTGCTTGCGATTGCCTTAATCGCGGTTCGCCCGAGCGCAAGCCTCGCGGGAAGTGCGACGAAGTGGTCAGCGCCGAGGGCCGCCACGGCCGACGATTGGGAGCAGGTTCCCGGTGATAGTGACAGCGGACCTTCGGCGCCGGGCACTCAGCCGTCGGCGGACGGCGTACCGCCGGGGGATCATCCGCAGCGCGGTCCCGCCGACGCACCCGTGACGATCGTCGAATATTCCGACTATCAATGCCCGTATTGCCGTCAGGCCGAGGACACGGTGGATCAGGTGCTCCGCGAGTATGGCGATCAGGTGCGGCTGGTCTACATGGACTTTCCGCTGCGTAACCACCCCCAGGCGATGGGCGCGGCGCAGGCGGCGCGATGTGCCGGCGAACAGGGCCATTTTTGGGAATATCACGACGCGCTGCTGAGCGCTCAAGCGTCGCTCTCGCGGTATATGTTGGTCAACCTTGCCGGTCAGTTGGGGCTCGATGCCGCGAGCTTCGGTTCGTGCGTAAGCGAACGGCGCTACCAGGACGCGATACGCGCCGATATGGCCGCGGGGGCCAAGGCGGGCGCCTCGGGCACGCCAACGTTCTTTGTGAACGGTCATCCCCTGCGAGGAGCGCCGTCGTATGCGGAGTTCGCGGCCACTATCGAGCGCGCTTTGAAGCCTGGCTCGAAACCAACGCGGATCAAGACGATAGATTCGGTATAGCCGCGCCTTTTAACATCCGCGTAATCAAATTACTTGAGCCTTGCCGCCGACCCGGTATGCTGAGGGGCTCCGGTTGGCAAGCAAGGATGGCATCGCAGACAAATGCGCGACGCATGCTGGGAACGGCTGCGTCATTTTTGGCGGTCGCCGCGATCGTCGCGCTGTTCTTCGCCTACAAACGCTATCAACCCGCGCTGCACGCGCCGCGGCTGCGGGTGCATGCCCGTGAGCTCCCCTACTATGCCTTCTGCTCGTTCTACCGCATGCTCGCGGCCTATGTGATCGCCCTCCTTTTTTCGTTGATCTACGGGACGGCGGCGGCCCGCAGCCGCGCGCGTGAGCGCGTGATGATCCCGATTATCGACGTCTTGCAATCGGTGCCGGTGGTCGGCTTCTTCCCGGCCGCGATCTACTTCTTCGTGTCGCTGGCGCACGGCCGGCTGGGGGTCGAACTTGCGGCGATCTTTCTGATCTTCACGAGTATGGCCTGGAACATGGTGCTCGGCGTTTTCGAATCCGTGCGCACGATTCCGACCGATTCGATGGAAGCGCTGGACGCCTTCGGCGCGAGCTGGTGGCTGAAGCTCGAGCGCCTGATCTTGCCGGCCTGCGTGCCCAAGCTGGTCTACAACTCGATCCTGTCGTGGGTCGGGGGCTGGTACTTCCTGATCGCGTGCGAGATTATTACCGCCGGCCCGGCCGAGTACCGGCTCCCTGGCCTCGGCAGCTTTCTGATGACGGCGGCGGACCGCGGCCGCACTGGCGAGCTGATCGCGGGATTATTGGCCCTGCTCGCGGTCATTGTCGCGATGGACATCGTGGTCTGGCAGCCGCTTTCCACCTGGGCGGAGAAATTCCGCTATGAATTCGCGGCAAGTTCGGAGCCGATACGCTCGCTGGGGATGCTCGACGCGCTCTCGTCGATTGGCCCGTCGATTACCCGTCTGATGCGCACGATCTTCCGGCCACCGCTGCGTTGGATCGTTCATCTGCTGAGTAATCGCCCGCCCTTCGATCCGGCGGCTCATCCGCTGGTAGTGCGAACCGGTCGTACCCTGCGTCTGGCCTTGATCGCCGGCATGTTCTTCATCCTGGCGTATGGTCTGATCGAGGGTCTGACCGCATTAATTCGCACGCTATTGCAGCCGTGGCCGTCGGCCACCAGGCAGATTCCAGCGGCAACCGTAGCCTCGATGATTCGCATGACGATCGCCTACCTGATCTCGCTCCTCTGGACGATTCCCTGCGCGATCTACGCGAGCGAGAATCAACGCTTCGCCCGCGCTCTGGCGCCGATCGCCGAGATCGTCGGGTCCGTGCCGGCGACCGCCCTCTTTCCGTTGATCGTGCTTTTTTTCATTCGGATGACCGGCGGGATGAACCTTGCCTCAATTGTGCTTATCCTGACCGGGATGCAGTGGTATCTGCTGTTCAATCTGCTGGGCGGGGTCAGCCAGATACCGGCTGATCTGAAAGAAGCGGCCCGCTCGTTCGGATTGAGTCGGATACAAACGTGGCGCAAGCTTACCTTACCGGCTATCGCGCCCTCCTTGCTCACCGGCAGCATCACGGCGTGGGGTGGTGGATGGAACGCGCTGATTCTCTCCGAATACTTTGTCTATCGTGGGGCTACACACGAGGTTTTCGGCCTTGGCGCGATGCTCGACGAGGCTACCTATAAGACCAACAACGGCGTGATGATTCTACTGACCCTGCTCTCGATGGTGCTGGTCGTGATATTGCTGAATCGGTTCATGTGGCGCCGATTGTACGACGTGGCGACGGAGCGGTACCGAATCGATTATTGACGGGCAACCTATGCGAAATCCGGATTCCTCAGACCCATGGCCCTACTCGAGCTCAAGAACATTTCCAAAAGCTTCGCCCACGCCCAAGGCAGCCTGCGCGTCCTTGAGGATGTTTCCTTCACGATCGACGAGGGACAATTCGTCGCGATCGTGGGACCCTCAGGTTGCGGCAAGTCGACCATGTTGCGCATCATAAACGGCCTGATGCCCGCCACTGGGGGCCAAGTGCTCTATCAAGGCAAGCAGGTTGACGGGATTAATCTCGAATGTGCGCTGGTGTTTCAATCTTTCGCGCTGTTGCCGTGGCTGTCGGTCAAAGCCAATATCGAGCTGGGTCTCGAAGCGCAGGGTATCCCGCCCGCCGAGCGCGAGAAGCGCGCCGGAATCTATATTGACAAGGTCGGGCTCGACGGTTTCGAGGAAGCTTATCCGCGTGAGCTCTCCGGTGGGATGAAGCAGCGGGTAGGGCTGGCGCGGGCCCTGGCGGTTGAGCCCCGCGTGTTGCTGATGGACGAGCCGTTTTCCGCGCTCGACGCCCTCACGGCGATCACGCTGCGCGAGGAGCTGCTGGATATCTGGCGGTCCCGCGACATGCCCGTCCATACCATCATGATCGTGACCCATATTATCGAGGAGGCGGTCGAACTGGCCGATCGGATCCTCGTGCTTTCCGCGCACCCGGGCCGTCTGGCTGCCGATCTGCCAGTCGATCTGCCGCGTCCCCGGGACCGGCGTAAAGAGGGCTTCAATGCCCTGACCGACAAGGTTTTCTCTTTGATCGAGGAGCGCTCCTGATGCCCGCTGCCGGTATCAACCCGATTCCGGACTGTCAGTTGACGTGGGTTTTCGGACTGCTCGAAACCCTGGAGGATCGCGGCGGACGCGACGACGGTTACAAGATCGCGCGCGACCTGCAATTCAAGTTCGGCGACCTGCTTAAGGTCATGAAGGCGGCCGAAATTCTCGGCCTCGTGTCGACCCCCACCGGTGACGTCGTGCTCGAGCCGCTGGGCCGTCAATTCCTCGAAGGCGACATGAATCAGCGCAAGCTGATCATTCGCGAGCAAATGAAAAAGCACGGGCTGTTCGCGTATCTGGTGCGCCTCCTGCACGGCCAGGACGACCTGACGCTGACCAAAGAGGTGGTGCTCGAGCATCTCGCGATGCTCCTGCCGAACGAGTCACCGGAGAAGATGTTCGACACCATCGTCAACTGGGGACGCTTTGCCGAGCTTTTCGGCTATAACAAGGATGAAGACCGTTTCTATCTCGATCAGGAATAGAGCGGACGAACCAGTACATAAAATTGGAGGAATAAACCAATGTCGACAGAAGCTGAGGCGATCGTTAGCGAGTTTTGCCGGGCGTGGGCGCGGCTCAATCTCGATCAGATCATGGATTTCTTCACCGACGACGCGGTTTATCACAATATCCCGCTGCCCGTCGCGTCGGGTAAGGAGGCGATCCGCAAGACGATCGCGGGACTGCTCAAGGGCACGACGTGGCTCGAGTTCAAGGTCCTCCACACGGCGTCGGTTGGCAACGTCGTGATGAACGAACGGGTCGATTCGTTCGAGGCCAAGGGCAAGCGGATGTCGCTGCCGGTCGCCGGCGTCTTCGAAACCACGGACAACGGCAAAATCAAGGTGTGGCGCGACTACTTCGACATGAAGATGTTCACCGACCAGATGAAGTAATACCGCCGGGAAGTGGTCGGCGGGCGGGCTCCGCTCGCCGGCCTTTTTAATTATGGCCTCGCCGCTCGCCCACGCCGTTATCGGCACCGCCGGTCATATCGACCACGGCAAGACCGCGCTGATCAAGGCACTCACCGGGCTCGACACCGACCGTCTTAAGGAAGAAAAAGAGCGCGGCATATCGATTGACCTCGGCTTTGCGTACTTCACCCTGCCCGACGGGACGCGCGCGGGCGTGATCGACGTGCCGGGGCACGAACGCTTCATCCGCAATATGCTGGCCGGCGCGCACGGTATCGATCTGGTGCTCTTCACCGTCGCGGCCGACGACGGCATCATGCCGCAGAGCGAGGAGCATCTGGATATCCTCCATCTGCTCGGCGTTGCGCGCGGCATTTTCCTGATCACCAAGGCTGATCTCGCGGACGCCAAACGACTGGAGGAGGTCCGCGAGGAGATCGAAATTCTCGCCGATGGCACCTGCCTTGAAGGTTCGCCGATCCTCCCGATCGCGGCGCCAAGCGGCGGCGGAATCGACGCGTTACGCGCGGAAATCGCGCGGCAACTCGACGGGTTTCAGGCGCGCCGCGCGACCGGGCTCTTCCGCCTGCCGCTCGACCGGGCCTTCGTGATCAAGGGTCACGGCAGTGTCGTCACGGGCACCGCGATGGGCGCGGAGGTCAGGCTCGGACAGAAGCTGCGCTTGCTGCCCGCCGGTGTCGAGATGCGCGTGCGCGGGATCCAGGTCCACGGCGAGGCGGTCGAACACGCCGGGCTCTGCCAGCGGGTCGCGCTCAACCTGACCGGCGCCGAGAAAATCGAGCTCAAGCGCGGCGACGTGCTGGCGGACGAGCGGCTGGAACTCACCACCGATCGGCTCGACGCCCGGCTTGAGATTCGGCCGGGCGCCAGGCGTCCGCTCAAGCACAACCAGCGCGTCCGCTTTTTTATCGGCGCGGCGGAGACGATCGGCCGTGCGATCGTGCTCGAGCCGCTTGGGGAAATTCCGCCCAAGCATCGCGGATTCGTGCAGCTTGTGCTCGACGATCCGGTCGTCGCGCTGGCGGGCGACCGCTTCGTGATCCGCGACGAGACCAACGTGCGCACACTCGGCGGCGGCGTGGTCTTGAATCCACTTGGGCGGCGTTCACGTAAACCGCTCGACCTCTACCTCGCTAATCTTCGCACGCTGGATGCCGGTTTCGGCCCGGCGGCGGTTGAGGCGATGCTGAATCTGCAGGAGAGTCTGGCATTGACCGCGCCGCGGATCGCGCAACTCTTCAATCTCCCGCTGGCCGAGGTGCAAACCGCGTTGCAGGCGGCGCACGCCGTGCAGCTTTCGCTCGGCGACGAGCAAGGCTTCGCCACCGCCGTCAGATGGAACACGATCAAGCAGTTCGCGCTCGAGGCGCTGGCCCGCCACCATCGCGACGAGCCGCTGGCCGCGGGGCTCGAGATGGAGGCGCTGCGCACGCGACTGCCCTACGAGGTCGCGCCGCGCGCCTTTCGTGCCCTGCTCGACCGGCTCGCGCGCGAAAGCGATCTTGTGCGCGAGGACAGCGTCGTGCGGCTCAAGTCGCACAAGGTCCAACTCGGGGGCGCGAGCGGGGAGCTCGGCGCACGGAGCGAACGGGTGTTGCGGGACGCCGGCTATCAGCCGCCCGACCTGAAACAGCTTGCCGAAGAACTCAAGCTTCCGGCCACGGAGCTGGGGCGCATCCGGACGGTCCTCGGCGCCCTCGAACGCGAGGGTCGCGTGGTCAAGATCGCCACCGACTTGTACTTTGCGCACGAACCGTTGGAATCAGCCAGGAGCAAACTGATCGGCCGCCTGCGGGCGGATGGTGAAATCAGCGCGGCGACCTATCGCGATCTGCTGGGCGCGTCGCGCAAGTTTGCGATCGCCCTGCTCGACTATTTCGACCATACCGGGGTCACCACCCGCGTCGGCGATCGGCGCAAGCTGCGCAGCCACGCGCCCGCCTGAGCAGCCGCGCCTCGCGCCATTGAGCCGATGAAAGCGCGCGCGCTAGACTTCCGATCGGAATGGCTGATGCCAAAGACAACGATCTGACGCGGGGCGAGATCATTCGCCTGACGGCGCGGTGCAAGGCGGCGGGTTGAGCCGGTAAGTTGGGTCCGGCGGACCTCGACGCGGTTCTCTCACGCCTTGACCTCGGGACGCACCCCGATCTGCTCGTCGGTATCGCTACCGGCGACGACGCCGGAGTGTTCCGTCTGCGCGACGACCTCGCGATCGTCAACACGGTCGATTTCTTCACGCCCGTCGTCGATGATCCCTACACGTACGGGCAGATCGCGGCGGCCAACGCGCTCTCCGACGTTTACGCGATGGGCGGGCGGCCGATGACCGCGCTTAATATCGTCTGCTGGCCGCAAACCGGACTGCCGGGCGCGATGCTCGCGGCGATTCTGCGCGGCGGGACCGACAAGGCGCGCGAGGCCGGCGTGATGATCGTCGGGGGCCATAGCGTGGCCGACGAGGAAGTGAAGTACGGGATGGCGGTGACGGGCGTGATCGACCCGCGCCGCATAATCCGCAACGTCGGCGCCCGCGAAGGTGACGCGCTTATCCTGAGCAAGCCGCTCGGCACCGGAATTCTGATGACCGCGCTCAAGCGCGATCGCCTGTCGGACGAGTATTACGCCGCGGCGGTGCGCGTGATGGCCGCCCTTAACGCGGCAACCGCGGCTGCGATGCTCAAGTACGAGGTCCACGCCGCGACCGATATCACGGGGTTCGGTCTGGCCGGGCACGCGTCGAAGCTGGCCGAGGGCAGCGCCGTCACGCTCCGGATCGAGGAATCCGACCTCCCGCTGTTGCCCGGCGCGATCGAGCTCGTGCGCGAGGGGATGATCCCCGGTGGCGGCAAGCGTAATCGCGATTTCTATGGGCGGTTCGTCAAAATTTCGGACGAAGTCGCGGACGAAATGGCGGAAATTGTCTTCGATCCGCAAACCTCGGGCGGGCTGCTGATGGCGTTGCCCGAGCGCGACGCGATCCAGTTACTGGTCGATCTGCACCAGCAGGGGAATCCCGAAGCCGCGATCGTCGGCCGGGTAATCGCGCGCGGCGAATTTGCGATCGAGGTTGCCTGAGCGCAGCTGAGAATCCCGGATTCCCACCCGCGCGCGCTTGCTGCACCTAAAAATGCACAGACTCTGAACGGGGACCGAGCTACTTTTTTGCGGCGGTGCGACGACGTGCGCCGCTTGCTGACGATCGCGCCCGCGGATGTGCCCGCTCGCCGGATGCGGCCGCTTGAGCCTCGGGTTCGGCGACCGCGGCGTCAGCTCCACGCTTTTCGAGCGAGGCCTTCAACGCCGCCATCAAATCGATAACATGGCCGCGGCGTGGTTCCGCGGTCGCCTCGGTGACCTCCTGGCCGGCCACCTTGCGCTGCGCGGCCTCGGTTACCCGCTCGCGATACTGATCGTGATATTTCGACGGGTCGAACGTCTTTTCTGTCAGCTCTTCGATCAGGCGCTTCGCCAGCGTCAGCTCGGCCTCCTTGGCGGGCTCGTTCGTCGCCTGATCGACGTCCTCCGCCGGGCGCACCTCGTCCGCATAGTAGATCGTATGCAGCATCAGGCCCTTGCCGAACGGCCGGATCATCACCAGATGCTCCTTGCCGCGCATGGTGAAGCGCCCGAGCGCGACGCGCTTCGATTCGCCCATCGCGTCGGCCAGCAATCGATAGGCCTTGGCCGCGTTGGCTTCCGAGCCGAGATAGTAGGCTTCCTCAAAGTAGACCGGATCGATTTTTTCCACCGGCAGAAACTCGGTAATCTCGATCGAGTGCTCGTTGCGCGCCTCCATCGCCTTGAGTTCTTCGTCGGTAAAAGTGACGTAACGTCCCTTTTCGACCTCGAAGCCGCGCACGAGTTCGCTGCGATCAATTATTGCGTCGTCCACCGGGCAGTAGATCTTCTGCTGGATGCGGCTGAGGTCCTTGCCGTGCAGCAGATTGAAACTGACCGCCCGCGGCCGGGTCGCGGAAAAAAGTTTGACCGGAATCGAAACGAGACCGAAGGAGATATTGCCGCTGCCGACGGGCCGTGATGCCATAGTTGGAGGAGCCTCCGACCTGTCTATCGTGCACGCCGCAGCAGCGTTGGACAAGACCTGCACTAGCGGAACCGCAGGCGGAGCGAGCAGGCGAGTCTGCGAGCTGCGTCAAGAATCTTGAGTTGGCTCGTGATGATGTAGCATGTCAACGCTCCTTTAAGCACAAGAGTGGCACTCGAAAAATACCGCAAAAAGCGCAGTCCCGACCGTACTCCCGAGCCGTTCGGGACTGGCGTGGATGGGCGCGCTGGGCGTGGCGCCGGCATGTTCGTCATACAGAAGCACGCCGCGCGTCAATTGCACTACGACTTCCGCCTCGAAATGGAAGGCGTGTTGCGCTCATGGGCGGTGCCGAAAGGGCCGTCGCTGAATCCCGCGGACAAGCGGCTGGCGGTGATGGTCGAAGACCATCCGATCGAGTACGGGGATTTCGAGGGGCGCATTCCCGAGGGCAATTATGGCGCCGGCGCGGTGATCGTCTGGGATCGCGGTACGTACCGCGTGGTCGATCCGCCCGACGGTGACGCGGCCGACGCCGTGCGCGCCGGCAAGCTCGACCTCGAAATGCACGGCTTCAAGCTGCGCGGCGCCTACACCCTGGTCCGCACGCGCGGCCAGCTCCGGCGTTCGGCGTCCGACACCAAGGAGCAATGGCTCCTGATCAAAAAGCGCGACGAATATGCGACGGCGGACGATGTGCTGAAGAACCATCCGCGGTCGGTCCTCTCGGGTCTCACGGTGGAAGAGATGCGCGCGTCGGGCGGGCTCGACGAGACGATCATGCACGAGCTGGTCCGTCTCGAAGCGCCCGCGCGCGGAGTGGAGTATGCCCCGTCCGCGTTTCCGCTGACTCTCGCGAAGACCGCCGACGAGCCGTTCGACAGTGCGGACTGGATCTTCGAGCTGAAGTACGACGGGGTGCGCGCGCTCGTGCTGCGCGACGGCGAGAATGTCCGGATATTCGGTCGTAATCAACGCGACATCACGCGACGCTACCCGGAAGTGACGTTGGCGCTCGCCGCCTTGCCGTGCGCGCGCTTTGCGCTCGACGGCGAGATCGTCGCGCTCGACGATAGCGGCCGCCCGAGCTTTCAACTGCTTCAGCGCCGGATGCATCTCGACGATGCGCGCGAGACGGCGCGGCTTAGTCTCGCGCTCCCCGCCACGCTTTTCGCTTTCGACCTGTTGGCCTTTGCCGATTTCGATCTGCGTCCGTTGGCGCTGGAGCAACGCAAGGCGCTACTCGCCCGGCTGATTCGCGGTGAGGGTCCGGTGCGCTACTGCGATCATGTCGCGGCGCGTGGCCGGGAGTTTTTTGCGGCGGCCGCCGCGGCGGGGCTCGAAGGAATCGTCGCGAAGCGCCGCGCCGCACCGTATCGCGGCGTGCGCTCGGGCGACTGGATCAAGATCAAATGCCCGGTCACGTCCCGCTTCGTGATTGGCGGATGGACCGATCCGGCGGGCTCGCGGACCCATTTCGGCGCGCTGCTGATCGGGCAGTACGAGCCGTCGGGCGACCTGCGCTTCTTTTCCCGGGTCGGCACCGGCTTCGACGACGCGAAGTTGCGCGAAATCCATGGCCTGCTGCGAGCGCGTGCGCGCGATCACTCACCCTTTCGTAAGGCGTTGCCCGGCGAAGCCGCGCCGCCCCGCGCCGCGCATTTTTGCGCGCCGGACCTCGTCTGCGAGGTGCGTTTCGGCGAGTGGACCGACGACGGCGGCATCCGCCATCCGAGCTTCCTCAAACTGATCGCGGACGGCGATCCGCGCCAATGTCTCCTCACCAATCCTCATGCGACGGAGGTCGAAACGATGACGCGTTCAGCTTCGCAAGATGATCCTCCGCCCAACGATCGTGCGCCGGCGCCGCGTCGCCGCAAGGTGAAGCCCGCTGGCGCAGCGGCAGGGAGCGCCGATGGTGACAACGGGCGGAGTTTCACGATCACCAATCCCGACAAGGTCTTCTGGCCCGCCGAGGGTTACACGAAGGGCGACCTGATCCACTATTACGCGACGATCGCGCCCTGGATGCTCCCCTACCTCAAAGACCGGCCGGTGGTGCTGACGCGCTATCCCGACGGGATTGCGGGCAAGAGTTTTTTCCAGAAAGATGCGCCCGCGTTCGCGCCCGCGTGGATCCGCACCGAAAAGATCTGGTCGCAGGATTCGCAGCGCGATATCGCCTACTTCGTGCTCGACAGCGCCGAGGCGATCGCTTACATGGCCAACCTCGGCGCGATTCCGATTCATATCTGGTCGTCGCGGCTGACCCATCTCGAGCGGCCCGACTGGTTGCTGTTCGATATCGATCCCAAGGGCTCGACGACGGCGATGGCGGTGGTCGTCGCGCGTGAAACAGGTGCGGTCCTGCGCGAAATCGGGATGCGCCCCTATGTCAAAACGTCGGGGCAGATGGGGCTCCACGTGCTGGTCGGGCTCGTGCCGGAATATACCTATGAGCAGGCGCGAATGTTTGCCGAGCTGGTCGCGCGCGTCGTGGTGCAGCGCGTGCCGGACGCCGCGACCCTGATTCGCAACAAGGAAAGGCGCGAAGGGCGGACCTATATCGATTACCTGCAACTGGCCCAGGGCCAGACGATCGCCGCGCCCTTCGCGGTACGACCGGTACCGGGCGCGCCGGTCTCCGCCCCGCTCAAGTGGACTGAGTTAGGAACGACCGTGCCGGAGGCACGGAACGGGGGGCGGGCGAGTCAGCGAGCCGCGGCCAAGATAAAAGACGACGAGCTGAATCCGCAGCGCTGGAATATCAAGACCATGCCCGCCCGGATGGCGCGGATGCGGCTCGATCCGTTCCTCGGCGCACTTACCGATCCCCAGCGCCTCGAACACGCGCTGCCAAAAATCGAAGCCGCGCTGGCCGAGAACGGCCCGACAAAACCCGGCCGCTAAAACGTGATCAGCGGTTTGATAATCCCGTCGAGCTTCTTGTCCATCATCTCGAAAGCCTTTTCGAGTTGATCGAACTTGAACGTATGCGTCGTCATGCGCGTCGGATCGAGGCGGCCGCTTTGCAGCATCCGGAGCATCCGCTCCATGCGGAGACCGCCGCCCGGACAGAGCAGCGTGCGGATGGTCTTTTCGGCCATCCCGACGCCCCAATCGAGCCGCGGAATTTGCACGTAGTCGCCCTTGCCGTGATAGCCGGCGTTCGAAATCGAGCCGCCGGGCTTGGTGACTTTGATCGCGTTCTGAAACGATTCGTCGCTGCCGAGCGCCTCGATCGCCGCGTCGACTCCGGCGCCGCCGGTCAACTCCATTATGCGCTTGACCGCGTCCTCGCGTGAGTAATCGACTATCGCGTCGGCCCCGTAATGGCGCGCGAGTTCCTGGCGCTTCGGGACCGAATCGACCCCGATAATCAGACCGGCGCCGCACAGTCGCGCCCCCGCGATACCCATCAGGCCGACCGAGCCGAGCGCAAAGACCGCGACCGTGCCGCCGATCGGAATAGCGCCATTCTCGGCGGCTTTGAAACCCGTCGACATCATGTCGCAGCAATAGACCGCGGCTTCGTCGGCAACCCCGGCGGGAATGATCGCAAGGTTCGCGTCGGCGTCGTTGACGTGGAAATATTCGGCGAATGTGCCGTCCTTGATATTGGCGAATTTCCATCCGCCGAGCGCCCCGCCCGATTGCGACGGATAGCCGGCCTGCGACGCATGATCGCCCCAATCCGGCGTGATTGCGCCGCACACCACCCGGTCGCCGGGTTTGAACCGCGTGACGCAGGCGCCGACTTCATGGACGAGGCCCACCGCCTCGTGGCCGAGCGTCAGGTCCTCGCGCGGTCCGATCGCGCCGTGGACCGTATGGGCGTCGGAGGTGCAGATCAGGGCGCGCGTGGCCTTGATAATCGCGTCGTTGGGGCCGGGCCTGGGGATCGGCTTATCGGCAAATCCAACCCGCCCGATGGCTTTCATCACAAACGCTTTCATCGTGTTCTCCGTCTGGTGGTCCGACAGGGGTGCGCGCTTACAACTTGCCTTCGGCGAGCGCCTTGTCGAGTGCGCCGATATTCGTCTCGTGGCCGTCCGCCATCACGCGGAGGAAGGCCTCAAGCTGTGCGTCGCTGACCGAGGGCAATTGCTCGCCGATCTTGCGGATCACCCAGCGCTGGCCGCGATTGAGCAATTCCAGCTTGGCCTTGAAGTCCGGGACCGCCCGCACCTTCTCGACGAAATCGCCGGTTTTGTTCGAGGCGGTGCCGCCGAGGCGGCGCACATGAGCCGCCAGCTCGCCCGCATAGTAGCCTTCGTCGTGGCCGACCTTTTTGAGCATCTCCCGGAGTTCGAGCGAGCGGGCCTCGCCGGTCAGTTCGTGCAGGATGCGCCCGCCTGCCCGCTCCGCCTCGCCCAGCAAGTTCAGGAAATCTTCGAGCTGCGTGTCCATCACGATCATCCTCCGCGCGATTTCTCCTGATCGGCCGCTGATGTTACCACGGCCCGCGCGTTTACAGTTAGCTCGTAGCGCGCGACTTACAGCGCCGGGCGCAGCGGACAATAGGCTTCGCCGAGTGCGCCATGACGCGCCATTCCCTCGCCCATGGCCTGCAACAGCCCGGCGAGCGCGTGCGGCGGGCGCCACCCGAGGTCACCGGAAATTTGGCCGGTCAGCAGGCGGGCGAGCGGACTGACCTGTTCCGGCAATTCCATGAGCTGGACCGGCAATTGCGGGTCAAGCTTGGCCAGCAGTTTGGTTTCGTTCAAGGCGGCGTCGAAACTGCCGAGATGGTCGACGAGCTTGAGCTGGAGCGCCTGCTCGCCGGTCCAGACCCGCCCCTGCGCGATCGCGTCAACCTGCGCCACCGTCATGTGACGTTGGGCGGCGACGAGCTTGAGAAAGTAGCTGTACGTGTCGCCCAGGATCTGGTCGTGGAAGATTTGGGCCTGCGCCGGGGTGAAGCCGGTGAAAGAGTCATACATGTCGGCGTTCTGTCCCCGCTGGACCGAGCCGCTGTTGACGCCGATCGCGGTTGCGGCGCCCGAGATATCGAATTTGCCGCCGAGCACGCCGATCGAGCCGGTGATCGTGCCGGGGTCGGCAAAGAGGCGCACCGCCGGCGTCGCGACCCAAAAACCGCCCGACGCGGCATAGCCGGACATGCTGACGACGACGGGTTTCTTCTTCGCACACCGCTCGACCGCGCGGCGGATAAGTTCCGATGCGATCACCGATCCTCCCGGCGAATCGATGCGGAAAAGCACGGCGCGCACCGAACTGTCTTCGCGCGCCTGGTTGAAGGCGCTGATCATGTCGTCCGAGCCCATCGAGTTCGACCCCGGCGACAGGACCGGATCGTAACCGCTCGCGCCACGTTCGATCGCGCCGACACCGTAAATCACCGCGATTTTGTTGTGCGCGCCGAAGGGCCAACTGTACGGCCCGGCGTAGGAGTCCGCGGGAATCACCGCATGATGCTCGTTGCGATAACCCTTCACGCGATCGTCGAATTCGTCTTCGTATTCGAGCCGGTTGAGCAGGCCCACCTTAAGACCCTCGGCGGCCGTGATCGGCGCGCGATCGACGATCGCCCGGACCGCGTCCGGACCGAGATGGCGCCGCCGCGCGGTCTCATTGACGATTTGACCGAACATGCTGTCGGCCAGTGACTCGTCCTCTTCCCGCTGCGCCGGCGTGAAGTCTTTCTGGGTGAACATGTTGAAGGCGCTTTTGTATTTGCCGATCGCGTCGAACACCGGTTGGACCTTGATCGAATCCAGCAGGCTCCGCGCGAACATCTCACGCAGGCTGACGCCGAGCAGATTCAGCTCGCCCTGCGGCATCATCGAGACCTCGTCCGCGGCGCTCGCGACCAGGTACGGCAGGTTGCCGAGACCGTCCTCCCCGGCGGTCTCCATATAGGCGGTGGTCCATTTGCCGTGCGCGCGGAAGTCGGTGATAAGCTCGCTCAACTCCTGCGCCTGCGCCAGCTCCATCTCGGGGTCGTAAACCTTGATCGCGAGACCAACGATGCGCGGATCCTCCTGCGCGCTGCGCAGCGCCTCGCGAATGACGTTGAGCCCGGCCTGATGCGGCTGCCAGAAGGCCAGGCTTGGATAGCTGGCGCGCTCCAGCAGCGGTCCGTCGAGGGTGAGCACGACGACCGACCCGGGACGATAGCGATGGGCGAAAAAACGGCTGACGGCGATGATCAGGAGTATCGCAATGGCGAAAATCGCGCTCCTGAGCAACCACCTGAACAATCTTCGGAACATGAAGCGCTCCCTCCCCTTTGCCCGATGTGCGCTTGCCCGCGCGAGGCGGTTGGCTTGAAAGTGCCCATCGGGAACACCAATGATAGCCAACCATATCGCTGGCCGCTGGGCCAGCCGGTACCCTCGCTATGACCGACACCGCCGGGCAGCCCGCTAAAATCGCAAGCACCGCGCATCCGCTTTTGAGCGAGCAACCGCTCGGTACGATGCACTATCGAATCGTCGGGCTTTGTTTTGCCGCCTGGAGTTTCGATTTCTATGATTTGATCCTCTATTCGTTTCTGCTCGTGCCAATCGCGCGTGATCTGCGTCTCAGCAATGCTCAATCGTCGCTGGCGCTCGGACTCTCCTTGGCGATGACCGCGCTCGGCGGCGTGGCGTTCGGCTTTATGGGCGATCGCTTCGGGCGCAAACCGGTGATTGTCGCGACCGTCCTGATCTATGGTGTCGGCGCCACCCTCTGCGGATGGTCGCATACGTTCGGCGAATTGCTCGCCTATCGCGGCTTCACCGCGCTCGGTATCGGCGGCGAATGGGCCGCCGGTCAAAGCATGATCGCGGAGAGCGTGCCGCCGGAGCGCCGCGCGCGCTTCGCCGCCTACGTGCAGGTCGGCGCGCCGCTCGGCGGCCTGCTGGCGGCCCTGCTCGGCGGCTATCTCGAACCGCGCATCGGTTGGCGCGCGGCCTTCGAGCTTTCCGCGATGCCCGCCTTTGTAATCGCGGTGATGGTCTGGCGCTGGATGCCGGAGAGCGACGTCTGGCGGCGTCACGCGAGTCGCCGCTGGATGACGATGGTGGATTTGCGCGAGCTCGAAACCTACCGGCGCGTCGTGACGCTGCTGTTCTTCATCCTGCTGGTCAATTCCGAAGCCTATTGGTTCACCTACACCTGGATGCCCGGTTATCTGCGGCTGGAGCGCGGCCTGAGCCCGCAGGCCGCCAGCTCCCTGATGATGCGTATGCAGTATGGCGGCGTCTTCGGCTATGCGGTTTTCGGCTGGCTGGCTGATCGTTTCGGGCGCCGTCCGGTGTTGAGCGGCTTCGGGATGCTGATGGCGGTCGGGCTCCTGCCCGCGACTATCTTGTGGCGCTGGGCCGGTGCCATCCCCGGTTTCATTCCGGCGGCGTTCGTGGTCGCCGGTATCGGGACGGGAACCTGGGCCGGCGTGGGACCGATGATTTCGGAACTGCTGCCGACCCGGGTGCGCAACAGCGCGCTCGGCCTGCTGCTGAATGTTACGCGGGGCATCCAGTTCTTCACGCCGCTCGTGATCACCTGGCTCAGCCCGCGTATCGGCTTCGCGATGACGCTCGCGATCGGCGCGGTTTTCTCGGCTGGTGGCGCCGCGCTGGTCTGGACGCTACCCGAAACCCGCGGCCGCGATATCACTGACCTCGATCGCTAATGCTATCCAGCAGAGACCTGTGTAGGGCGGGTGCTTTTGCCTGGCAGGGCTCTTACCGTTCAGGAAGTCATGCGTTGTTTCGATGTCGGCGTATTTTGTGCCCCAGCGCTCTTCCGCGCGCCTTGCGAAGGCGCCCCGCGCTCCGGTTTGGGCATCAACCTAAATATCTTACCAGTTTCCAATGTGATTCGCTTTCTGAGATCCACGTCGATAATTGCAGCCTCCAACAAGTCAATAACACGTCCGAATCCTGGAAAAGCCTCGGTCTTAATGATCCGCGCGAGACCCAGATAAGCGACCGACGCCCATCGCACATACTCCTTGTGTTGGCCGAGAAGACCGAAATCCGGAAGCGGCAGGTTACTAAAGTTGCGCTTGCTCCGTTTAGCAAGCCCCGCGAAAAACGAGCCGTGAACGAAGCCGCTCCTCAGGCGATACATATCTTTTATTCTTGCTTCTACGTCGGGAAAACGAGTTCCGAGTAGAACCGCCACCCCTTTCCTAAGGCGATATCCCACTTCTTCATTTTGCGAGTCCTGGGCCGTAAACAGGCATTCCAGAAGGGTCGCCATATCAGCAGACTCGCGTTGCCAACTAAACGGGTTTTTGCCGTGGCCGTAATCTTGTAGTCCCGAGAATAGAAGCATCGCAACGAAGAGCCTCCAATCCTCTTCATCCCATTTCTCACAGCGACCCCTTTGCCAGACGCCATATTGCGACTGTGGCAACAATTCTTTGAAGAACGAGACAAACGATTTTGTCTTGAAAATTGCGGCTTGGTTTTGCCAAGGCATCATGGCAAGTAGCGGCTTACCGTGCGTGACCCGAGTGATACCGAAATCGGACGCATAGAAAATGGGATACAAAAAGGCTGGCGAGTACAAGTTTATAAGCATCATGCTTTCTGCGAAGTTGCTGACGATGGCGTCATCCCGCCCCTCCGCGATCAGCAACGCCCAGGAGCAAAGCGCATACTGTTTATCAGTGATCCCGTATATGTCGCGACTTTCTTGCTCGAGTCGATAATTTTTCAAGACATTATCGTTGATCGGAGAAATTTTCTCCTTAAGCTTGGCAACAAACTCGATTAGGGTGAAGCGTTTCAGGTTCCAACACTCGAAACCGTCACTTATTGCGGCAATCCTTTCGCGTTGCTTAATCGGCTCTCCGGTAAATGCGATGAGAGTCTTTTTCATCGTGATGATTTCGCGCGATTGCGTATGACCACGGGGCACTGGTTGTTGGCCGTGACAAGGATGGTGTGACGGCTCGTTTATTTAGAGTAGTTGGGCCCCCCGGGCGGTCAAGACAAGAGGTGGTCGGTTCAAATAGGCGTCCTGCGGGATTTGTCGAATCAGATGACCTTGAGGGCGCGCAGGTTGGCGAGTCGCGCCGGATCGTAGCCGAGAATCCCGGAGAGGACTTCGTCGGTATGCTCGCCCAGTTGCGGTGCGCGCGTATTCGGCGTGCTCGCCACGCCGGTGGTCTTCAGCGGTGAGCCGGGGACGATCAGCTCCGCGAAAGCCGGATGGTCGGCGTGCAGGATCATCTGACGTTCGAGCAGATGAGGATTGCGGCTGACTTCGGCGACATTGGCGATCGGCGCGCACGGCACGTTGGCGTCGCCGAGCCGCTGGAGCCAATACGCGCGCGGTTCGGCGGCAAAATGGCGCATCAGCAACGGTTCCAGCACGGCGTGATTCGCGGTGCGGTCGGCGTTGGTCGCAAACCGTGGATCGCGCCTGAGGTCGCCCAAGCCGATCGCGTCGCAGAAACGACCCCAGATAGCCTCGTTGCCGCAGCCCGCCACGAAATGGCCGTCGGCCGCGCGAAACTGCTGGAACGGCGTGATCGAAGGATGACGCGAGCCGATTGGCCCCGGTACGTTGCCGGTCGTCGAATAGCGGGCGAGGGCGTCCTCGAGCCACGCGACCTGGCAATCGAGCATCGCGATATCCAGATGCTGCCCGAGGCCGGTCTGATCGCGCGTGCGCAAGGCCGCGAGGATCGCCACCACCCCGTATAGCGCCGCGGCGAGGTCGCCGACCGAAACGCCGCAGCGGGTCGGTTCGCCGGCGGGCTGTCCCGTAATACTCATCGTGCCGCCGAGCGCCTGCGCGACGATATCGTACGCGGGCGCGGCCGCCATCGGTCCGCTCTGGCCGAACCCGGAGATCGAACACAGGATGATCTGGGGATTGGCGGCGCGCAACTGCGTGTAGCCGGCCTTGAAGCGTTCCATCGTGCCCGGCGAGAAATTCTCGACCACGATATCGGCGTGCTTCGCGAGGTCGAGCAGGATTGCGGCGCCCTCGGCCGTCCGCAGATCAATGGTGATACTCCGCTTGCCGCGGTTGACACTGTAGTAGTAGCCCGAGTCGTTCGAGTTCGGAATCCGCGGGGCGTAGCCGCGCGAGTCGTCCCCGCGCTCCGGGACTTCAACCTTGATGACCTCGGCGCCAAGATCGGCGAGATTCATCGTGCAGAACGGGCCCGCGAGCACCCGGCTCAAATCCAGGACGCGGATTCCCGCGAGCGGCTGCGGCGACATCATCGGGAAATCATCCGCATCGGGGGTTCACCGGCTCCGTCCGCGCATCCGCGCCTGCGCCGCCTGGCGCGCGTGCATCGCTTCGGCGGGCGTCATGATCAGGCGCGGCTCCTCGGCGCGCTTTTCCTGCTGTTCGGCGAGAATCGCGCCGAGCTGGGCGCGCATGAACGCCGAAAAAAAGGCGCTGCGTTTGAGTTCCGCACCGTCGCGCAGGCGCGCGGCGGCGGCCGCGGCCCATCCGGCCTGCGCGGGCTTTCCGCTGTGCGCGAAAAAGTAGGCGGTATCTTCGAGATGGCGCCGCAGCCGGTACGCGAGGTCGCCGACCAGCAGTTCAGCGAGCGCCCGCTCGACCACCGTGGTGACGCGCTCCTCCTGCTGCATCCGGCTCAATACGATTACGCTCTGGCGCAGGTTAGTGGCTTCTTCGGCGTAGGGTTTGATCAGGTCCGCCGGAAGTTGGTAGCCCGCGATATCCGCCTCTTGCATCAGATCGACCGACGGCTCGGTCGCGAGCTGGGCCGCCAGCTCGTCGTAAACGGGATGGCGGAAATCAAGCACGGGGGCGCTCGCGACTAGCTCGGTGCGCAGCGTCAGGAAATTCCCGACCCGCGCGCGCCGTTCCTCGGGGGTGCGGCGATAAGCCTCACAGAGCACGAAGTCCACCAGCCGCCAATCCGCGTCGATCAGCGGGGTCCCGGCGCGGCGCTCGATCTCGGCCCGGTCCGCGCGATATTCCTTGCGGGTCAGCGGCTCGAGCGTCGCGCCCAGCAGACCCTCGCTTTCCGAGACCAGACACCACAGCCGGCGGAGACCACCGCCGCCGCGCGCTTTGAGCAACCACGCGATACGCGCGCCCGCGGCGTCGGCGGGGGAGAGCAGCCCGGTCAGCCCGCTGTCGCCGACCGGCACTGGCGCGGTCGCCATCCCGGTCGCGTGAACTTCGACGCCGTGCTGACGCAGCTTGAACAGGGCCCGGCGAATCTCGCGCCGGGTTGCGCCAGTGGCGCCGGCTTCCATCTCGACGAGTAGCGCCGCCGCCGCCGGCGCGACGACTCCGCCGAGCGCCTGCGCGATCATCGTGTCGGTGACATCGGCCGTCCCGCGCAGCGCACGCA
This sequence comes from Binataceae bacterium (SeqCode), assembly GCA_052145175.1. GTDB lineage: Bacteria > Desulfobacterota > Binatia > Binatales > Binataceae > JAJPHI01. Next base: position 61,659 of record JBKQPD010000099.1, read on the forward strand.
ACGCTGCCACCGCCTGCTCCGGCGCCGCGCCCGGATCAAAACCACCTTCGCGCAGCCGCGCGTCAATCTGACTGGTTTTTTCCTTTGCCATTCCCGTAGGGCGGATTCCGCCGAATCGTGCGAGCCTATGCGGCGGGGTTTTCGGCTGTCAAGCTTGCCACGACCGGCCCGCAAGGGCCAGTCGATTGATCCTGGGATGGTGCGCCGGTATGCGGAACCTTGAGGCAAAATTCAGGCTCGCCGACCTCGCACGGGCGCGGACACGCGCCGAGGCGATCGGCTTTGTCTATGCCGCGACCCTGATCCAGCGCGACACGTTTTTTGCCGTGCCCCATGGCAAACTCAAGCTGCGCGAGGAAGCCGATGGCGCGGTGCTGATCCACTATCAGCGGGAGGACGCGCGCGGCTTCGAACTGAGCAATTACACCATCGTGCGATTGACCGACGCGGCGACCACCCGGGCTATGCTGGAATCCGCGCTTGGGGTGATCGCGGCGGTGCGCAAGCGCCGGACGCTGCTGTTGCGCGACAATATCCGGTTCCATCTCGACGAGGTCGAGCAACTCGGCGAATTCGGCGAAATCGAGATAGTCCTGGCTGCGGAAGAAGATGCGACCGCCAACCGCGCCGCATTAGGCGCGATCCTCGACGCCCTCGAAGTGCGCACCGTCGACCTTATCGGGGTTTCCTATTTCGAGCTGATTGGTCAGCTCCGGCCGCCGCCGGTCTAACTGCAAGAGTTGTTGGCGGGCGGAAGCCGATTGCAACCGTTCCGTCACTTGCGCTGAAGCCGCTTAGCGTAGCGTACAATTCCGATAGCGACCGCGAACCCTCGACCCGCTGCGGGCTGTTGGCGGAGATTAACCAGTCATTCGCTTCGACGGTGCTCAAGGGATGGAATTCGATCTGCGAAAGGCATCGGCCCGGCCGCGTGGTGGCAGGGTTGAGCTTGCCCAATTCCTCGTTGGTCGTAACGAGCACCATCAGCTTGCGTCCCTGACCGAGGAGGCCGTCGGTCAGGTTGAGCAACCGTGAGAGTCCCTGGCCGAATTGGCGCCGCGCGTCGATACTCATCATCTCGCCGGCGTCTTCGAGCACCAGCGTCCGCCATTTCCGGTCGTCGCCGTCCTCGTCCTCCTCATGCGTGAGAACTTCCATCAGGTAGCTCGCGCTGCCGAACAGCCGTTCGGGATCGAGCACGCATTCGAAGCGGCACCATTCCCGCCAGGCCCAGGCGAGGGCGCGCACCGCGTAGGTTTTTCCGGTGCCCGGCCGTCCATGCCAGAGCAGCAGCCGGCCGTGATGCGCTTCCGGGGTGAAACCTTCCATCAGCGCGGCGAGCGACGTCTGGGTCTCCTCCGCGTAGTTTGCATTGACGTGGTCCCAGCGGACGACCGCCACCTTGATTCCATTCGCGTTCGGTCCGCCTTCTTCTTGATGCCAGAAAACCAAAGGCAGCATCGGCTCGGCGCCGACCGGAATTGGCGGAAATAACGCCTGAATCTCGCCCAAGACTTTTTCCGCGATAGCGAGGGCGTTGGCCGCGACCTCGACGACGGTCCGGCCGTTGCCCTGCGCGACCTGGACTACCGCGCCGGTATCCCGGCGGCGGACGACTACGAAGCGCCACTTGGGGAGTTCGGACCATGCGATGAGCTCGCCGTCGACCGAATCGGCCAGCAACTGTCGCTCGGTAGCGGCCAGGTTGCGCTGAATCAGCACGCTGAGCCCGCTCGTATAGATCGCCGATCGAAAGACGGCGTTGGTCACGCTGCCGCGATCGGCGTCGATATGCCAATGCACGGTCCCTGCCGGGTAGCCAGGCTTTGAATCCATTTTGCCCTCTGGAAAAGCGGTCATTCTGGCATGCGCGGGCCATCACAGAAAGCGCGGGGGAATGGTTGCGGGATCGGCGGACTCCCGCGGCAAGCACACGTCGGAGACTTAATCGAAGTCCAGGCGGGCGTGCTTGCTCAGTTCGAGGAAGCGTAGCGTAAGATAATACGTCAAACCCCAGATGGTCTGCCCACCGTAGAGGATCGCCGGCTGGTTCGTCGCCGTGCCGTTGATCTTCCATTGATAATGGCCGCGGTGGCGCCGCTCGCGCAGCGCCTCCAGCGGGACCTCGAAGATTTCGGCGACTTCCTTGGGATCGGGGCGCATCTCGACCGGTCCGTGCACCAGGCCGACAAACGGCGTTACGAAAATCTGCTCGGCGCGGGTCGTCCGGCCTTCGAAGCTGCCCAGCACCTCGATATGCCGGGCTTCGATGCCGACCTCCTCGTGGGTCTCGCGCAGCGCGGCGGCGAGCAGGTGGGGGTCGCGGCGATCGAAGCGTCCGCCGGGAAAGGCGACCTGTCCGCGATGACTCGAAAGCCGATCCGAGCGTCGCGTGTAGATCACGTGCAGGCCGCCTTCGCGATAGACGATCGGGACCAGCACGGCGGCGGCTTTCTGGGCCGTTCCGTGTTGCGGCAAGGGCACACTATCCGCGCGGGCGAGCTTGCCCCGCAGATGGTCGGCATAGTTGCGCAACGCGGGATGATTCTTATCGATCATGTTTGGCTAATCATGTTTGCGCGTCTGAATCAGCGCGATAGCGGGAGCTGAATCAAGCTTAGCAAGTACCGTCGCCACCGCCTACCCTGCATGCGGGCTTCCGCCCGATCACAACATTGTGGCCTAGAGCGGCGAGGGCTGGGAGCAAAGGAGAGAGGATGCTGATTTTAATTGCACATAAGTATCAAAATTGGTACTTTCTTCGATGACCCTAAGTCGCAAACGGCTGCCAGCGCACTTCTACCGCTCCGCCAGCGGCCGTGAGCCGGTACGCGAGTGGCTGAAAGGCCTGGAAGCGGAAGACCGGAAGGTAATCGGCGAGGACATCAAGGACGTTGAGTTTTCCTGGCCTATCGGTATGCCGCTCGTTGGTTCGCTTGGCCGGGAATTGTGGGAAGTTCGCAGCCGCTTGCCGCGTGGCCGCATTGCACGGGTAATTTTTTGCGTAGAGGAGGGGCGTATGGTGCTGCTGCACGGCTTCATTAAGAAGACCCAAAAGACCCCTCAATACGACCTCGATCTGGCACTTAAACGGAGCAAGGGAGCAAGCGCATGAAAAAGAAAAACATCGGATCATCCTTCGATAGCTGGCTCCGCGAGGAGGGCATCTACGAGGAAGTCACCGCCACCGCCATCAAGCGCGTGCTTGCCCGGCAGGTTGAAGCGGCCATGAAGGAAAAACACTTTTCCAAAGCGGAAATGGCGCGCCGGATGCACACCAGCCGCGCGGCGCTTGACCGTTTGCTCGACCCTGACTACGACGCACTGACGTTGAGCACGCTGCGCAAAGCGGCCGCGGCGGTGGGACGCGAACTTCGGCTGGAACTTGTGTAACTGCGGGCGCACCCGAAACCAATGAACAAGTTCAGCAAAGTCCTGATGAACCGAAGAAAGAAGCCCAACCGCTTGACCAAGGCGTTGCTCGAAACCGCGGACGACATGCGGCGCGTCGGTATTCTGGACTCGGCGGGAAACGAGAAAATCACGCTGCGTCACCTTGGCGGCCAGACCGACAGTGTATCCAAACCGATCAGTGGATAGCGGGAGCTGAATCAAGATTAGCAAGTACCGGCGCCACCGCCTACCCTGCACGAGCGGTATCTGGCAAAGTAGACAGGCCCCGATGAAGCATTTGATTGTTCCCCTCCTTGAGAGTGCGATTGCGCGCGCGCACGCCGCCGGTCATCTGACCGCGGCGATCGCGAGCGTTGGGGTCGAGGCGCCCAAGGACGCCGCGCACGGTGATATCGCCAGCAATGTCGCGCTCACGCTGGCGCGCGCCGAGGGCCGGCCGCCTCGCGTGATCGCCGCGGCGATTATCGCGCATCTCGAACGCCCGCCGGAGATCGGTGAGATCTCTGTCGCCGGTCCGGGGTTTATCAATTTCCGGATGGCGCCGGCGTATTGGTATCGCGAACTGCGCCGCGTCGTTGCCCTGGGGCCGGACTTCCTGCGGCCGCAAATTGGCGGTGGCCGCAAGGTGCAGGTGGAATTTCTCTCCGCCAATCCGACCGGCCCGCTGACGGTCGGCCACGGCCGCAACGCGGTCCTCGGCGATACGATCGCGCGGCTGCTCGAGGCGACCGGCCATCAGGTGACCCGCGAGTACTACTTCAACGACGGCGGCCGGCAGATGAAGCTGCTCGGCGAGTCGGTGCGCGTGCGCTACCTTCAGGAACTCGGCCGCCCCGCCGAATTGCCCGAAGACGGCTACCAAGGCGAATATATCCGCACGATCGCGCACACCCTGGTCGAGCGGCATCAGGCGAGTCTCGCGGATATCGAGCCGGAGCCGGCGATCTTCCGTACCACCGCGGTCGAAGCGATTTTCGCCGATATCCGCCGCACCTGCGAGCGTCTCGGCGTCCGCTTCGACGTTTTCACCAACGAACTGGACTTGATGAAGGACGGCCGGGTCGCCGCCGTGCTCGACGGTCTGCGCGCACGCGGTCTGGTCGAGGATCGCGACGGCGCCGTATGGCTTAAGGGCGAGGCGCTGAATCTGCCCAACAAGAAGGATCAGGTGCTGGTGCGGTCGACCGGCGAGCCGACGTATCGCACGCCCGATATCGCCTATCATATCGATAAGCTCGCGCGCGACTTCGACCTGATCGTGGACGTCTTTGGCGCCGATCATATTGCCGAGCACGAAGGGGTGATCGCGGCGGTGCGCGCGCTGGGCCATGACCCCGCGCGGATCAGGGCGATTATCTACCAGTTCGTCACGCTGACGCGCGCCGGCGAGAAAGTTAAAATGTCCACGCGCAAGGCAACTTACGTGACCCTCGATGAACTAATCGACGAAGTTGGCGCGGATGTCGTGCGTTTCTTCTTTCTGTTTCGCAAACATGATAGCCATCTCGACTTCGATCTCGATCTGGCCAAACGTCAGGCCCCGGAAAATCCGGTCTTTTATGTCCAGTACGCGCACGCCCGCTTGGCGAGCATCTTTCGCGAGGCCGAACGCGCCGGGCTCGCGACCTCCACGACGGCCGATGCCGCGGCGGCGATTGATCTGACCCTGCTTGCCGACGAAGAGCTGGCGTTGGCCCGGAAGGCGCTGGCCATTCCCGATATCGTGGCGGCGGCGGCCGACGCCCTCGAACCCCATCGCATCCCGTTCGCGCTGCTCGAGCTGGCGGGCGAGTTCCATCGCTACTACAACAAGCCGGCCAATCGTATAATCGACGCCGATCACATCGGGCTCAGCGTGGCGCGCCTGTTCGTCGCGGGCCTGCTGCGGATGACGCTGGCCGGGGGGCTTGATCTGCTCGGCGTCGGCGCGCCTGATCGGATGTAGGGTCATCGCGATGCGCTTTGAAGTCAAAACCGGCGGAATTATCGCCATCCTGTTGGGCCTCACGGCCCTCTCCGGCGCGGTGTTCCTGATGGGCCTGCGGGCCGGCTATGACATCGCGCGCGAGAATCAGACCGACGCGGACAAGGTCGCGACGGACTATCCCTTGACCGTTGCGCCGCCCTCGTCCGCGGCGCCCGGGCTCGGCGCCCAAACGCCCTCCGCGAGCGAGACCAGCGGGTTGGTCGAGGGGCCGGCGCCCGCCGCGCCGGAGGCCGTTACGCGTAAGCCCGTACCGGCGGCAACCGGACCTGCGCTCGCGAGCAATCCCAAGCCCTCGCCGATGAGCGAGGCCCCTGCCGCCGCGCCGCCGCCCGCCGCGCCGCCGGCGGAAGAACCGGAGGCCGCGACCGCAACCGCTCCACCCCCCGCGCACAACGCGCGCAAGCCCTTCAATATCGAGATTCAGGCGGCGATGGATGCGACCAGCGCGGGTCAGATGCTCAAGCGGCTCCAGGCGCTCGGCTATCAACCCCACGTGGTGCCGACGCAGCTCAATGGCGCGACCTGGTACAAGGTCGAAGTCGGTCCCTACGCGACGCAGGCGGACGCCGCGGCCGCCGAAGCCGAGTTGCGGCAGAAATACAATGGGACTTACGGGCATGGGGGCGCCCCGGCCCAGTCGGCCGATACCGACCAGAGTCCCGAGGAATGACGCGCGCTAGGAATGGCCGCGCCCTGCTAAGCGGGCGTTACGAGAATCGAAGATTGACAATCGCGACGTTCACTGGCTAACTATTAACGCGATGAACAACTGCATCATGGTCCGGACGGTTTGGGCGAGCTGGCGCTGGCGCGTCGAGGTGAACGCCCGTCCTCCGGTTTTGTAGCAGTTTCACACAAGACCGACGTTGCAGAGGCCGCGGGCGATAACCCCCGCGGCCTTTTTCTTTTCAGGCGCGATGGTTTGCGGGGATGGTCGAGGGCCGCGAGCAAAGTCTTCAAGGAGAACGTGATGACGACGCCGAGCGCAATAGAATTCGAGCAACTTGCCGCCCGGGGCTTTAATCTGATCCCGGTCGCGCGCGAGATTGCGGCCGATCTCGAAACCCCGGTCTCCGCTTTCCTGAAGGTGGCCCGGGGCGATTACTCCTTTTTGCTGGAGAGTGTGCGCGGCGGCGAGAAATGGGGGCGCTACACCTTTCTCGGCACGGAACCCGCGACGGTGATACGCGCGCGGGGCGAAAGAATGGACCTGATCCGGCCTGGCCGCGCCGTCGAGTCGCGCCGGGTCGCAAATCCCTTCGAGGAGTTGCGGCGCGAACTCCAGCGTCTGCGCGCGCCCGAGCTGCCCGGGCTCCCGCGTTTTTTTGGCGGTGCGGTAGGTTTCCTCGCCTACGATATCGTACGGTGTTTCGAGCCGCGGGTTCCCGCCACCGTGCATGACGATCTGGGCGTGCCGGATCTCTATGTGATGTTCACCGACGTCGTGCTGGTCTTCGATAACGTTCGCCAAACCCTCAAGATAATCGCGAACGTGCCGGTCGCCCAATTTGCCTCCGTGCACGAGGCTTATCGCAGCGGCGAGCATAAGATCGAAGAGACGATCGCCCGACTGCGCGAGGCCGCGATTCCGCCCTGCCTCGAAGGTCCGCCACCCAACGCGCACGCGGAAATTCCGATCACCTCGAACGTCACGCGCGAAGGCTATCTCGCGATGGTCGAGGCGGCCAAACAGTATATCGCGGCCGGCGATATCATCCAGGTCGTGCCGTCCCAACGTTTCGAGGCGCCCCTCACGGCGCATCCGTTCAATCTTTATCGCAGCCTGCGCACGATTAACCCCTCGCCCTACATGTTCTATCTGCGGCTCGGCGACAACACGCTGGTCGGCGCGTCACCCGAGACGATGGTGCGGGTCGAGGGCCGCGAGATAACTCTGCGGCCGATCGCCGGCACCCGCCCTCGCGGCGCCACCGAGGCCGAGGATCTGCGTCTCGAGCGGGAGCTGCTCGCCGATCCCAAGGAGCTGGCGGAGCATGTGATGCTGGTCGATCTGGGGCGCAACGACGTTGGCCGGGTGGCGAAGATCGGCAGCGTCAAAGTGACGGAGCTGATGGGCGTCGAGCGGTACTCGCACGTGATGCATATCGTGTCGAACGTGGTCGGCGAACTGAACGAAGGGATGGATGCGTTCGACGCGTTTCGCGCCACCTTTCCCCAGGGGACGGTCTGCGGCGCGCCCAAAATCCGCGCGATGGAAATTATCGACGAACTCGAGTCGGTCCGGCGCGGCGTCTACGCCGGCGCGGTGGGCTATTTCAGCTATACCGGCAACACCGATACGGCGATCGCGCTCCGCACCCTGCTGATCAAAGGCGATCGCGTCTATATCCAGGCGGGTGGCGGCGTGGTCGCGGATTCCGATCCGGGCGCCGAATTCGACGAGTCATGCAACAAGGCGCGGGCGATGATTCGCGCGCTGGGCGCGGCGCGCGAGTTCGAACTCGCCGCGGCGGCGAGGTGATCGCGATGGGCGCCAGGATCGTCATGATCGATAACTACGACTCGTTCACCTACAACCTTGTGCAATACCTCGGCGAGCTGGGCGCCGAGGTTGTTGTCCGCCGCAACGACGCGGTCAGCGTGGCCGGCATCCGCGAGCTCAAGCCCGACGCGATCGTGATCTCGCCCGGACCGTGCACGCCGGCCGAGGCCGGTATTTCGGTAAGCGTTCTGCGCGAGTTCGCCGGTGAGCTGCCACTGCTCGGGGTCTGCCTGGGCCATCAGTGTATCGGCGAGGCCTTCGGCGGCAAGGTCGTGCGCGCGGAGCGCCTGATGCATGGTAAGACCTCGCCCGTAATGCACGACGGCAGGACGATCTTCGCGGGGCTGACGAATCCGTTCGAGGCGATGCGCTATCATTCCCTGCTGGTCGAAGCGCGCGCGCTGCCCCGTTGTCTGGAAGTCAGTGCGCGCACGGCGGAGGGCGAGATCATGGGCCTGCGGCATCGCGAGTATCGGATCGAAGGAGTGCAGTTTCATCCCGAGTCGATCGGTACGCCCGAGGGCAAGAGCCTTCTGCGGAATTTTCTCGACGGCCTCGACGCATGATCACGCTCCGGCAAGCGTTCGACGCGGTGCTCAAGGGCCGTTCGCTCGACGCCGGCGAGGCCGCCGCCGTGTTCGGCGAGATTCTCGACGACGTGGTTCCGGACGCGCTGGTCGCGGGCTTTCTGATTGCGCTTCGTCTCAAAGGTGAGACGGCGGCCGAATTGGCCGGGGGCACGCGGGCGATGCTCAAGCGGGCGCGTCCGCTCGACCTCGGTGGCGTTCGGTTGCTCGACACCGCGGGTACCGGCGGCGACGGCGCGGGCACCTTCAACATCTCGACCGGTGCGGCGCTGGTCGCGGCGGCCGCGGGAATCCCGGTCGCCAAGCACGGGAATCGCGCGGTCAGCGGCCGGGTTGGCGCCGCCGACGTTCTGGAGCGCGCCGGCGTGCGTCTCGAACTGGACCCCGCCGGGCTGCGCAATTGCCTCGCACAGGCGGGGATCTGTTTCGTCTTTGCCCCGGCCTATCATCCGGTGCTCGCGCGACTCGCGGGATTGCGGCGGACGCTGGGCACGCGCACTGCGTTCAATCTGATGGCGCCGCTCGCCAATCCCGCTCGGCCGCGCTATCAACTGATCGGCGTCGCCGAGCCGCGGCTCGTCCGGCCGATCGCGGAGGCGTTGGTCGCGCTCGAGGTCGAACACGCGATGGTCGTTCATGGACACGACGGCCTCGACGAGATTTCCCTCGCGGCGCGGACGACGGTGATCGAGGTGCGCGGCAAAGAGCTGTCCGCTTACGCGATCGTGCCGGAGGACTTCGGCGTTACCGCCGCGCGCCCGGCGGATTTGCTGACGGCGGACGCCGGCGAAGCGCTGGAGCTCTTGCGGCGCGCGCTCGGCGGGGAACCCGGCGCGGCGCGGGACGTGCTCACGCTCAATGGGGGTGCGGCTATCTATACGGGCGGTGGCGCATCAACGTTGGCCGGGGGCGTCGCCGTGGCGCGCGAAGTGCTCGCCGCGGGTCGTGCGCTCGAAACGATTGAAAAGCTCCGGGTCGCCAGTCAGCCGGCGGCCGAGGAAGCGCGATGAGTTCGATTCTCGACAGGATTTTCGCGGCCAAGCGCGAGGAGTTGCAGGCGCGGCAGCAACTGGTGCCACATCAGGAGATAGTTCGTGCGGCCGCCACCGCGCCCGTACCGCGCGATTTCGTGGCGGCGTTGCGCGCACGCCGTCCCGCGATTATCGCCGAGGTCAAGCGCGCCTCGCCGAGCAAGGGTGACATCCTGCCCGGACTCGATCCGGTAGCGGTCGCCCGCGACTATGCCGCCGGCGGCGCGGCGGCGATCTCGGTTTTGACCGATCGCCACTTCAAGGGCTCGCTCGACGATTTGCGTGCGGTACGCGGCGCGGTCGATATCCCGCTGCTGCGCAAGGACTTCATGTTCGACGACTATCAATTGTACGAGGCGCGGGCCGCTGGCGCCGATTGTATTCTGCTGATCGCGGCGATGTTGCCGTTCGCGCAGTTGCGCACGCTGGCCGATCACGCGCGTGAACTCGGCATGGCGGCGCTGATCGAAGTGCACGATCCCGCGGAGTTCGCCCTGGCGCAGACGCTCGGCGCCGACTTGATCGGAATCAATAATCGCGACCTCCACACTTTCAAGACGGATATTGCGACCACCGAGGAACTGTTGCGGGATTATAGCGGTCCCGCGCTGATCGTCGGTGAGAGCGGAATCGAGACGCCGGAACATATCCGCAGGCTTGATCGCGCGGGGGCGCGCGCCTTTCTGATCGGTGAAAGCCTGCTGCGCGGCGGCGCACCGCGTGCGGCCCTGGCGCCGCTGACCCAGGCGCTCGCTCCGCCGGGAGCTGCCAGCCGATGAGCGTGCGGGTCAAAATCTGCGGCGTCACCCGGGTCGCGGACGCCGAATGCGCGATCACGCTGGGCGCCGATATTATCGGGCTCAACTTCTATCCGCCGAGTCCGCGTGCACTGAGTCTCGAACGCGCGTGTGAGCTGCGCGCCGCGATCGGCGATCGCTGTCAGGTCGCGGGCGTTTTCGTCAATGCCGAGCGTAGTTATATCGCGGAGCGGCTAGATGCGCTCCGCCTCGACTGGCTCCAGTTTCACGGCGACGAACCCGACGACGCGCTCCGCGGCTGGCCGGTCAAGGTGATTCGCGCGCTGCGGCTGCGGGCGGCGGCAACACCGGCGGCGCTCGTGCGCGGGAGCGCCGATTACGTCCTGGTTGATACGTTCCATCCCGGGCTGTTCGGCGGCACGGGTCAGGCGCAGCCGTTGAGCGGTCTTGAAGATGCCGATCTCAGCCGCGTCTTTCTCTCCGGTGGTCTGACGGCCGACAACGTTGCCGCCGCGGTGGCGCTCGCGCCGTTCGGGGTCGACGTCGCCAGCGGGGTCGAGTCCGCGCCGGGAATCAAGGACGCGGGAAAATTGAGGAGTTTTATCGCCAATGCAAAGTCTGCCCGATAAGCACGGGCGTTTCGGCCAGTACGGCGGCCGCTACGTCGCGGAGACCCTGATGCCCGCGCTGTTCGAACTGGAAACCGCCTACCATGAAGCGCGGCGCGACCCCAAGTTTCGTAACGAGCTGAAGCGCTACGCGCGCGAATATGTCGGCCGGCCGACGCCGCTCTTTCATTGCGCGAACCTGACCGCGCGCCTCGGCGGCGCGAAGATTTATCTCAAGCGCGAAGACCTTTGCCATACCGGCGCGCACAAGGTGAACAATACGCTTGGGCAGGCCCTGCTCGCCGCGCGGATGGGCAAGTCGCGGATTACGGCGGAGACCGGCGCCGGCCAGCATGGCGTGGCGACCGCGACGATGGCGGCGCTGTTCCGCAAGGAATGCGAAGTCTTCATGGGCAGCGTCGACGTCGAACGCCAGTCGCTCAACGTTTTCCGCATGAAGCTGCTGGGCGCCAAGGTTACGCCGGTCGACGCCGGCAGCAAGAGTCTCAAGGACGCGCTCAATGAAGCGCTGCGCGACTGGATCGCGACGGTAGGAAATACCTACTATTTGATTGGTACGGCCGCCGGACCGCATCCCTACCCGATGATCGTGCGCGACTTCCAGTCGGTGATCGGCGCCGAGGCGCGGCGGCAGATTTTTCGCTACGAAGGTCGGCTGCCCGACGTGATCGTGGCTTGTGTCAACGGCGGCTCGAATGCGATCGGCATTTTCTATCCGTTCCTCAAGGATCGCGGCGTGCGCTTTATCGGGGTCGAGGCGGCGGGGCTGGGCCTCAACGGGCCGCAACACGCGGCGACCATGACGGCGGGGTCGGTCGGCGTGCTGCACGGCAACAAGACTTACCTGTTGCAGGACGAGATGGGTCAAATTCGCGAGACCCACTCGATCGCGGCCGGCCTCGACTATCCGGGCGTCGGTCCCGAGCTCGCTTGGCTGAAGGATACGGGGCGCGCCGAGTATGTGGCCGTCACCGACGCCGAGGCGCTCGACGCGTTGAAGCTGCTCTCGGAAACCGAGGGAATTATCCCGGCGCTCGAGAGCTCGCACGCGATCGCGTATGCGGCAAAGCTTGCTCCGAAGCTGCCGAAAGAACAGGTTATGATCGTGAATCTTTCCGGTCGTGGCGACAAGGATATGCAGACCGTCGCGCGGGCGTTCGGGGTGACCCTGTGACGGCGTTAAGTGGTCAGGCCAGGGGACGAATCGCGGCCAAGTTCCGCGAACTGCACATGCGCCATGAAAGCGCGTTGATCCCGTATATCGTGGCCGGCGATCCGGACCTCGATCACACGCGCCGCCTGGTGCTCGAATTCGAAGCGTGCGGCGCCGATCTGATCGAGCTGGGCGTGCCGTTCTCGGACCCGATGGCGGACGGCCCGGCGAATCAGCGTGCGGCGGCGCGTGGGCTCGGCTCCGGCGCCACTTTGCCGGCGATCCTCGCGATGGTCGGCGAGCTGCGGAAACAAACGCAAATCCCGCTGATCCTCTTCGGCTATTTCAATCCGATCTTTCATTATGGATGCGCCCGGCTGTGCGCGGACGCGGCGCGCGCCGGGATCGACGGACTGCTCGTCGTCGACTTGCCACCCGAGGAAGCCGGCGAGCTGGCGCCGCACGCGCGCGCCGCCGGGCTCGATCTCATCTACCTGCTCGCGCCGACCACGAAGCTCGAACGCGGCCGCATGATTGCCGCGAAGGCGAGCGGATTTCTCTACTACGTCTCGGTGACCGGCGTGACCGGGGCGCGCACCGCCCTGTCCGCTGATTTGGCGGCCAAGGTCGGCGCGTTGCGCGCGGTGTCGACCTGCCGATTGGTGTCGGGTTCGGTATCTCGACCCCGGACCAGGCGCGCGAAGTCGCCGGCTTTGCCGACGCGGTGGTGGTCGGCAGCGCGATTTCGCAACTGCTCGAGCGACATGCCAAGGCGGAGGATTTGGTCGAGGTCGTGGGCGAATTCGTCGGCGCGCTCAAGCGGGCTATGCGTTCCGTCGACGGCCCGGCCCGGGCGAGCGCCTAAGCCAATGCCCACGCGTAGCCCCGAAGCATCGCCGGCCACGGCCGCCGCTCCCGTAGCGGAAGACATATGGCTCAAATGTCCGGGCTGTAAGGAAATCGCCTTCCGCAAGGAAGTCGAGCGCAATCTCAACGTCTGTCCGAAATGCGGCTGGCATTTGCGGCTGACGGTCGAGCAACGGCTCGCCGTGACGTTCGATCGCGGAACCTGGCGCGAACTGTTCGCCAATCTGACGGGCGGTGATCCGCTCGAATTCACCGACACGAAACCCTATGTCGAGCGCCTGCAGGCGGCGCAGCGTGCCACCGGGCGCAACGACGCCGTGGTTACCGGCGTCGGCCAGATCGAGGGCCACACCGCCGCGGTCGCGATCATGGATTTCAATTTCATGGCCGGCAGCATGGGCGTGGTAGTCGGCGACAAGATCGCGCGCCTGATGGATCACGCGCTCCGCCGACGGCTACCCGTGGTAGTGTTTTGCGCCTCGGGCGGAGCCCGGATGCAGGAAGGCGCGCTGTCGCTGATGCAGATGGCGAAGGTGTCGGCCGCGATCGCACGGCTGCGCGACGCGCGCATCCCCTACATTTCGGTGCTTTGCGACCCGACGACGGGGGGAGTGGCCGCGTCTTACGCGAGCCTCGGCGATTTGAATATTGCCGAGCCGGGCGCCGTAATCGGCTTCGCCGGCCGCCGGGTGATCGAGCAGACCACCAATCAGCAGCTCCCTGAAGATTTCCAGACGGCCGAGTTTCTCATGGCACACGGCATGATCGACGCGATCGTGCCGCGCGCCAAGCTGCGCTATACGCTCGGGACGGTGCTGGCGATGCTGAAACCTAAGACTCGCGGCGGAGTAAAAGCCCCGCGTTGAGCCATTTTCCGAGGAGTTGCGTGATCAGCGGCGCCGGGTCGGCGGCGTGGCTTTCTTCCGCGACTGCCGTGCAGATCGCGTCGAAGGTCGTCCCGTCCGCGGCGAGGGTCAACGCGGCCGACTCGCCGCGTTCGAGCTCCCGATAATGCACGCGAGAGTTGTGCCGCCACACCAGCAGCTTGAGCGGTCCGGGCCTAGGCGCTTCGGGCGGGTTGCCTTCTTCGACCGCGCGCACCATCTCCTCGACATGCGATTCGAGGTCGAGGATGCGCACCGCCGGATGGAGCGTTAGCCCCAGCGCCGGCCATTCCTCGGGGGCGAGCGCGCTCAGCGCCGCGGCTGCGAGCGGGGTCGCGTCGGCGGCGTGAAAGCTCTCAATCAGCGCACGTTCGAGCGTCGCGAGGTCCGCGATAAAGGGCCGGCTGGCCCGGAGCGGATGGCCGCGAAGGAAATTCGCCAGATAGCGCCCCGCATACTGAATCGACGGCTCCGTCGGTGGATAGTCAAGCAGATAGCCAGTAATCAGATTATGGAAGTGCGCGTCGCCGAGTAGTGCGGCGGTCGCCGGAAAATCCTCGCGGCAGACGTCGAGTAGCCGGTAGAAGTAGGCATTCGCATAGATCGCAAGGCGATCGCGCGCGGACAACCGATCATCGCCGCGGATTAACTCTGCGAGGCCGTCCAGCCCGAGCGCCTGCTCTTCAGCCAGACCCTCGTCGACTCCGCCGGGCGCGGTAATCAGGCGATAGAGGATATTCTGCAGGCGTGCGAGTTCCATCTGGCTATTCCGCGCGCGCGTGATCCGCGACCAATGCGCGCGCGGATCGGCGTCGCGCCTCGTTCGCCTCGGCCTGCAGCTCGTCGAATTCCGGAATATTGTCGTCGCGCTCGATCAAGGTCGCGACGGGACCGAAGCGCCGCACGGCGTATTCGTAGAGCTCCCAGACTTCCGCACAAATAGGATGGTCATGGGTGTCGAGCAGGTAGGCACCGTGATCGCTATGCCCGGCCAGATGGAACTGCACGACCCGTTCGATCGGAATCGCGTCGATATAACGCCGGGCGTCGAAGCGATGGTTGAACGCGCTCACGAATATGTTGTTGATATCGAGCAGGATTCCGCAGTCTGCGGTTTCCGCCACAGCCGCGAGGAATTCCCATTCGGTGAGGGTCGAGTGAGTATAGGACAAATAGCTCGAAACGTTTTCGATCAGAATATGACGTTCCAGCATATCCTGCGTGTCGCGGATCCGGCGGGCCACGTGCGTCACGGTGTCATCCGTGTAAGGCAGCGGCAGCAAGTCATGGAGATTGCGGCCGCCCACCCCGGTCCAGCATAGATGGTCGGAGATCCAGGCGGGCGCGAACCGGCGGGCAAGTTCAGCGAGGCGGCGCAGATGGTCGTGATTAAGCGGGGCGGTCGATCCCACGGAGAGCGACACGCCATGCAGCACGATCGGGTAATTAGCCCGCACCGCTTCGAGCACCGCGAGCGGCCGTCCGCCGTCGACCATGAAGTTTTCCGCGATCACCTCGAACCAGTCCATCGCCGGTCGCGTGTCGAGCACGTGAGTATAGTGCGGTCGACGCAGGCCGACGCCGACTCCGAGGCTAGGGAAAGCGCGGCGGTCCATTGGGGCGTACTATGCGGGGTCCCTCGGCGGGACGAGCGGCGTGCGCGTTGATCAGTATAACGCACACGCCGGGTCACGCGTCATTGCTTTTCGACGGTACCGCCCTTCTGCGTGCACTCTTCGGCGCTGGAAGTCATTACCCAGCCCTTGCCCTTGCACGAATTCTGGCCCTTGCAACTGCTGCTTGCGGTTTGGCACGAGCTCAAACCTTTGCAACTATTGCCCCCAAGGCACTTGACTTGCGCGCTCGCGCTGCTGTCAGCCAGCAGCGGTTGTGCCGCGAACAGCAGACCCACCGCGGTGGCCAGCACGGCACCCGTCAATTTCAGCTTGTCCATCAGATTGTCCTCCCGGTTTAACCAGCGCTTACCGCGTACAGTTAAGCGATCTTACCCGATTGGCGTTTGCGCGAAAATCTCAATCGATGGCCACGAAGCCGGCTCCCCTCATCCGGTTTCATCCGGGCCGCGTATCTATTCAATGCGGTAGGCGGCGAGCGCGGTACGGTGCTATGCTCCCGCCTGGCGGAATATGGGTAAAAGCGGCACGCCCCGGGACCGGCGGCTGTACTTCGAGCAGACCGCGCTCCCCCACCTCGACACGCTCTACAGCGCGGCGCTGCGGCTGGTCCGTAATCCCGACGACGCCAAGGATCTCCTGCAGGAAACCATCCTGCGGGCCTACCGCTGCTTCCATCAGTTCACCCAGGGAACCAATTGCCGCGCCTGGTTGTTAACCATCCTGTACAACATTTTTCGTACGGCGTACCGGCGCGGCGGGCGTGAACTGGTCGGCCTGACGAGCGAGGAGTTCGAGCACGAAATCGAGGCGCAAAGCCTGGCCGATCGTGGATCGCGCAATGACCCGGAGAATCTGGTCGCGGAACGTAGCGCGGGGCGGTTGATCGAACGCGCGCTGAAGGCGCTGCCAGAGGAATTTCGCGAGACCCTGCTGCTGGTCGACGTGCACGAACTCAACTATCAGCAGGCGTCCGAAGCGCTCGATATTCCGCTCGGTACGGTCAAGTCACGGGTTTCGCGAGGGCGCGCGCTGCTCCGTTCGGCCCTCGCAAAGGCCGCTGTCGTGCCGGGCAAAACCGGTACTTGATAGACTGGTACTTGATTGGACTTTGGCGCGGCCCCTAGCATAGAGGGAGGAGCTTTCAGCAGTAATCAGCGCGATGAATTGCCGGGTCTACATAAGGGAATTCCTCTCCGCTCACGCCGATGGCGAACTGAGCGGACAGGAGCGGACCGCCGCCGATGACCATCTGCGCGGCTGCCAACGCTGCCGAGCGAGTTTCGCCGAGGAGCAGCGGGTCAAAGCCCTGATTCGGACCAGCACGCCGCTTGTCCGGGTTCCGGCCGACATGCGGTTGCGGATTCGCGCGGCGCTCGGCGGAGTCGCCGATCCGGGAGCGAACCGCCGGAGCACGGACGCGCGTCGGGAGGGAGCATTTCCCGTCAGTCGAACGGTCCGCACCGCGCGCTGGATTCGAGCCCGTCCGCTCCGCATTGCTATCCCGTTCGCGACGCTGGCGTCCGTGATCCTGCTGGTGACGTTCGGCGTCGGCAAATTCGGCGTCGAGAAGCTTGGCAGCCTGGATGCCGTCGCGAACGTTCCCCCCACGCCGGTGTTCGATCTCGCCACGGCGAGCTTCGACGGTCTGGCGCGCGGCTTTACGCCCAATGTCGCGACGGAATCGGCCCGCAAGAGCGACGGTTCCTACTATGCCTGGGTGGTTGATCGCGACTCCCGCGGGGGCAGTGCCGACGATTCGGCGGATCTCGCACGGGCCTACCATGAGGCGGGCGTTCCTGAGGAGATTTACGATTTCGCCGCGGCGGGCTATGGGCTATATGGCGGGCGGATCGATCAGTCGGTTGATGGCTGGCCGATGACCTACACCGTCTATCGCGCTGAAAAGGGCGAGATCCTGAGCATCTGTATGCACGCGCCGGGCTTTGCGGCGCCAACCGGCGCTCGCTATTGGGCAGGTACGCACTCGTTTTTCCGCTACAAGGATCACAGTCTTTGCCTGACGTTCAGTCCGAGCGGCCATTTTGTATCGATTCTGGTGGCGCGGGAGCCGGTGACTGATCTGCTGCGCGATGTGACGCTGGCCGACGCGTCATCGGTCGCGTCCTGATCAATGAGCGGCAGGCGCCGGGCCGTGCTGTTTGGGCCGCCGCATCAGGAAGACCATCGGGGTCAGGACGTAGAAGAGGTACGACAGGAAGCGGAAATCGTCGATATACGATAGTACCGACGCCTGCCGCTGCACCTGCTGGTAGACCATCCCGAGGAATGGCGCGGCGCCCTCGCGCAGGATCGAAGCACCGACGTTGGACATCGCCGACTGACGCGCGAGCGCGCTCAGATGAAAGACGTCGACGTGGCTCGCCAGATAGCTCTGATGGACCTGTGAATTGATCGAGAGCATCGCGACCAGAACCGCGATGCCGACGCTCCCGCCCACCGTACGGACCATATTGAAGAGCCCCGAAGCCGCGCCCATCTGCTCTTTCGGCACGCTGCTCAGGCACAGCGTCGTGATCGGGATGAAGATGAAGCCCGATCCGATGCCCCGCAGGAGACCGGGTAACGCGATATTCCAGAAATCGATCTCGGCGTAGAAATTCGCCATGTATTGCGTGCCGAGTCCGCCGGCGATGCAGCCCGCGGCGACCAGCAGGCGAGGATCGATCTTGTTGAACAGCCGCCCCGCCACCATGATCGACAGGAACGTCCCGACGCTCTGGATCGACAGCACCTTGCCGGCCAGGACCGGCGTATAACCCGAAATCTGCTGGCAAAAGAGCGGGATCAGCACGAAGGTCGAGTACATCGCGAACATTACGAGCGTGGTAAAGGCCGTGCCGACGGCGAAATCCCGATTGTTGAGCACGTGCAAATCGACAATCGGCTCGGCCGTATGCAGTTCGCGGAAGACGAACAGCGTCAGGCTGAATGCCCCGATCGCGGTGAGCGTAATGATCAGGTGGGAGCTGAACCAATCGAGCCGATCGCCCCGATCGAGCATAATCTGGAGCGTGGCGATGCCGAGCACGAGATAGCCGAGGCCCCACCAGTCGATGCGTTTGATCCCGCGCCGGATATACGACGGATCATGCACGAACACCGCGACCATCGCGGCGGCGAGCAGACCCATGGGAACATTGATGTAAAAAACCCAGCGCCAGCTGTAGTTATCGGTGATCCAGCCGCCCAAAATCGGACCCATTACCGGCGCCAGCATCATCCCGAGACCCCAGACGGACATCGCGACCGCCTGCTCCTCCGGGGGGAAGGTTTCCATCAGGACGGCCTGGGACATCGGGATCATCGCGCCGCCACCCAAGCCCTGAAGCACCCGGAAGAACACCAGAATTCCGAGGTTGGGCGCCGCCCCGCACATCGCCGAGCTGCCGACAAACAACAAGATGCAGGAGACGAAAAACCGTTTACGGCCGAAATAGGCGCCGCACCATCCGGTAAGCGGAATCACAATCCCGTTGGCGACGATATACGAAGTCAGGACCCATGCCGCTTCGTCGACGTCGGCCGAAAGGCTGCCGCGAATATGCATCAAGGAGACGTTGGCGATGGTGGTATCCAGCACCTCCATGATCGTCGCGAGCATCACCGCGACGGCGATCAGCCACTTGTTGACCGCGGCGTGAGCGGAAGGCTGGACGGCGGGGCTCTGTTCCGGTGCGGCAGCCATGCGCTAGCGTGATTTCCCCGGAAGGTGGCGGCGTGGATATATCATTCAGGTCCACTGCCGGTGCGCCTTGGCGGACCTCCGGCGTGAAAACAGAGACTGGCAGGGAGTCAGTCCGCAATCAACCTTTTCCATAGGACAATTTAACGGTGGGCATGCAGGCGCCCTGTTCGCGAGCTAAGATGATTATGCCATGGCGGGAATGAACAACCTGGACTACGCGATCATCGCCCTCGTTGGGTTCGGCGGCTTTTACGGCCTGACTCGCGGCGCGCTCCGGATGGTGACGTCGATTCTTTCCGTGACGCTGGGGATAGCGGCCGCCGCGGCCTGGTACGGCCGCGCGGGCGCGGTCGTCGCGCAGCACCTGCATACGACCCCGACGGTCAGCGCGGTGGTCGGTTATATCGTGGTTTTCGTGGCCGTCGCCGCGGCGATCGAGTTCGCGGGGCGGCGGATCGTGCGGCTCGCGCACATCATCAATCTGAACTGGATTGATCGCGTGGGGGGCGCGCTGTTCGGCGCCGCCTTGGCGGCCGCCTTTGCGGGGTTCGATGTCGGGCTCCTGACCGTCGTACTCCCCGCCGATTCAACGCTGGTACGCGATTCCGAGCTCGCGCCGCGAGCGGTGGCCTACAACGAATCACTGATGGCGTACGTGCCTGCTCAAATGAAGGATCTTTACGGGCAGAAACGCGAAGAGCTGATGCGTTACTGGAGCACCCAAAATGAAAATCCCGCTCCGGCGCCTGACGGCGCGAAGAGCGGGACCTAGAGTCAGGTGGCGACGGCTTCAGGCGATGGCGCTATCGACCGCCTTCACCAGTTGGGCCTTCGGCACTGCGCCGACAATCTGTTGCTTGACCTCACCGCCCTTGATGATCAGCAGGTTGGGGATCCCGCGCACGCCGAAACGCGAGGGGGTCATCGGGTTGTCGTCGACATTTACTTTCACGACCTTGAGGCGTCCCGCGTATTCGCCCGCAAGTTCATCAACAATCGGCGCTATCGCTTTGCAGGGGCCGCACCACGGCGCCCAGAAGTCAATCAACACCGGGGTCGGAGACTTCAGCACTTCCTGTTCGAAATTAGCGTCAGTTACATGAGTGACATTAGCGACTGCCATTGAATGATTCTCCTCGCCGGTACGTTCCTCCAATCAAGTTAAGGACGGTGGCTGGGAGTGTCAAGGACGTTCCTGAGAGCAGGAAGCGCTATAGTTGGATGAAGCATCAATGACCCTACGCAGGAGCGAGCGCCTGGTCTCACCGCAATTCTGGGGCGTCTGATGGGCGACGTGATGCTCACGGCCGACGAGATTCGCGGGTTGGCCATCGACCTGCTGATCTCGCACGAGCCACCGACCGGGTCGATCCGGCTGAACGAATGGCCTACGCGTGATGCCGCGCTCGTCGGCGCGCACTATGCCTCGGAGCTCGCGAAGCGCACCTGACATCGGCAACCCGCACGTGTCCCGATCCCGGACACGTCACGCGTCGCAAATCACATAAATTCCCGGCAAGCGTCGCGCTGTCGGCCAGCAGGCAGGCTCGGGGAGCGGTACGCTCCTTGCTGCCTTGGTACGCGGCGGGATTCGGTTGCTTGATGGCCCAACCTATCCGCCATGCGACCGCGCAGGATGGTCTTGATGACGATGCTGTTCCCCCAGGATATCGAGTCCAACATGGCTGACATGGGCGGTCGCGCGGACGTTCGCATGTTCCGCACGGTTGTCGATACCAGTCTCGACGGCATTGGCATCAGCACCCTGCCCGACCTGCGCTTCGTCTACGTGAATCAGGCGTTCGCGAAGATGGCGGGAGTCCCGCGCGCCGACCTGATTGGACATACCGTCGATGAATTCGATTTCGTTGCGGATAAGAGCGTGTATGAACGCGAGCGGCGCCGGCTCGAGAGCGAGGGCGCTATCCGCGATTTGGCCTTCCGGCTCCAGACGAGGGATGGCGGTCACACGACGGTGCGGCTTTCCGTCGTGATGGTCGAGCAGGGGGGTGAACGGCGCGCGATCTGGATGCTCCATGACATCACTGAGCTGAAAAAAACCGAGAGGACCTTGCGCGTCGAGGTGACCGCGCGTGCGTTGACGGAGCAGCGGTTGCGCGAAAGCGAGGCGATGGTCCGCGCGATCGCGGATACCAGTCTCGACGGCATCATCGTATGCACGCTCCCCGATTTGCGTTTCGTCTATGTCAATGACGCTTACGTCAAGATGACTGGAATTCCGCGGTCCGAGCTTATGGGCATACGATCCCGGAATTCAAGTTTGGTCCCGACGAAGCCCAGTACGAGGAAAATCGTGATCGTCTGCAGCGTGAAGGCTTTATCAGCGATGTCGTGGTCAACATGGTGAGCAGGAGCGGCGCGGCGATCACGGCGTTGGTTTCGGGAGTGTTGGCGGAGCAGGCCGGCGAGCGCCGCATGATCTGGATGCTCCGTGACATCACCGAGCTGAAAAAGACCGAGGAGAGCTTGCGCTCCGAGGTCACCGAACGCGCGTTGACGGAGCAGCGTCTGCGCGAAAGCGAGGCGATGATTCGCAAGGTCTTCGAGACCAGTCAGGACGCGGTCACTATCGCGCGCATGTCTGACGGTACTTTTCGCGACGTCAATGAATCCTTCCTCCGGCAAATCGGTTACGAACGGGCCGAGGTCATCGGCAAGACCCTGCCCGAACTCAACCTTTGGGGTGATTTGGCCCAGGCCCGGGAACTGATACGGCGCCTGCAAGGCGATTCCGCGATCAAACATATGGAGATTCCCTTGCGGCGCAAGGACGGAGTCGTCGTCCCGTATTTCGTCTCGGCCGTGCTTATCGAACTCGGGGCCGAGCTATGCGCCGTCGCGATTTTGCATGACATCACCGAAATGAAGGAGACCCAGCGCGAGCTGATGGTGGCGCGCGAGGCGGCGCTCGACGCGTCACAAGCCAAATCCGGCTTCCTGTCGAGCATGTCGCACGAGATTCGCACCCCCATGAACGCTATCCTCGGGATGACCGAACTGCTGGCCGACAGCACTTTGGACCCCGATCAGCGGAAGTACCTCGACATCATGCGGAGCAACGGCAACGCGTTGCTCGCGCTGATCAACGATATCCTCGACCTCGCTAAAATCGAGAGCGGCCGGCTCAGTCTCGAGCAGACCTCGTTTCAGCTCGATGCGGTGACCGACCAGGTGATGGAAACCTTCGGCATGCGGGCACATGGCAAGGGTCTCGAACTGATCGCCCGGGTCGCCCCCGGCACTCCACTGAATCTGCTGGGCGATCCGTTGCGTCTGCGGCAGATCCTGGTCAACCTGCTCGGCAACGCGATCAAATTTACCGAAACCGGCGAAGTAGTGCTGACTATTGAGCGCGATCGCGAATCGCACGCGCCGGGCTGCTTGCATCTCTGCGTGTCGGATACCGGGATGGGGATTACCCGGGCACAGATCGCCAAGCTCTTCCAGAGTTTCACGCAGGCGGATTCCTCCACCACGCGTCGTTTCGGGGGCACCGGCCTCGGCCTCACTATCGTGAAACGGCTGGTCGAGCTGATGGGTGGACGGGTTTGGGTCGAGAGCGAACCGGGCAAGGGGAGTTGTTTTCATTTCACCGCGAACTTTCTGATCGGCGGCGCCGCGGACGCGGCGGAATTGGTGACGGCGCCGGCGCTGCCCGCGATCGCCGGGATGCGGACGCTGATCGTGGATGACAATGCCGTCAACCGTCTCGTGCTCCGTGAAATCCTGACCCCGTTCGGGGCGCGGCTGAGAGAGGCCAGCAGCGGGGCCGAAGCTCTCGCCGCGATCGCCAGCGCGCGCGCGGCCGCGGACCCCTACCGGCTGATGCTGCTCGATTGCCGCATGCCGGGAATCGACGGTATCGAGGTGGTCGAGCGGCTCGGCGACGTTGCCACTGGCGAGATGGTTGTCCTGATGTTAACGTCGGACGATCTCCGCATGAGCGAGCCCCGCGTGCGCAAGCTCAAGCTGGACGCTCACCTGATCAAACCGGTGAGCAAAAGCGAGTTGCTCGAGGCGGTCGGTAAGGCTATCAGCGCTCGCGGACAAGGGATTTCCGCTATCGGCAAAAAGCCGGGGGGCCAATTGCCCTCGGCGCCTCCCGCCGGGGCCGCTGGACCGTCGCTGAAGATCCTGCTGGTGGAGGATTCGCCCGACAACCGGCTTCTGGTCAAGGCTTTTCTCAAGCAAACCCCGTATAGCGTGGTTGAGGCCGGGAACGGGGCGATCGCGGTTGCCATGTTCCAGCAGGAGCCCTTCGATCTGGTCTTGATGGACATCCACATGCCAGTGATGGACGGGCTGGCGGCGACGCGCGCGATCCGCGAATGGGAGGCGCGTCACCAGCTCAACGCCACGCCGATCGTGGCGCTGACCGCTTCGGCTTTTGGCGACGACGTGCAGAAATGCACCAACGCCGGCGCCACGCTGCACGTGGCGAAGCCGGTAAAAAAGGCGGTTCTGCTCGCCACGATTCGGGACCTGGCCGCCGGTGCGAAGACCTCGCCGCCCGCCCTGTCACTTGGCGAGGGCCCCAGCTCCCCAGCGGCGTAACGCTAACACTTCGCGTTTGGGGTCATTCCCGCGCGTCTCGACCGCTAGCGGAGCATTCTGAGTGCAGCGAAGAATCCCGGATTGACCACCGCCGCGGGTACGCGAGCACAGCGGCTTAATTGCAGCCGCAGCCGCCGCCACAACATCCGCCACCGCCCCGCATCGCGGCCGGTCCAGCCGGCGCCGCGGTCGTGGCCTGGCCATTGACGCGTCCCGCCGCGAAAACCGACAGCTCACGGCTCAGATGGTCACCGTGGCACGACGGGCACTCCGCGTCTTCGTCATGACCGGGACGCACGAGCGTCTCGAACGAGCGGTCACAGTCCGTGCAGTGAAATTCGTAGATAGGCATCGTACCTCCACTTAAATCGACGGAGATGATTTTTCAATCTTCCGCGAAGGGCTGCGCATATTCGACCAGCACGCCGCGCGTGGCCTTGGGATGGAGAAAGCAGATCATTCCGGCGAGCCCGCGTCGCGGCTTTTGATCGATTAACTGAATGCCCTTGGCGCGCGCGCCCTCGAGTTCGCGTGTCACGTCGTCGCTCTCGAAACACACGTGATGGAGTCCGCCGCCGCGCCGGGCGAGAAACTTGCCGACGCCATTGTCGGGATTCAGCGGTTCGAGCAGCTCGATCTCGCTCTCACCGGCGAGCAGCAGCGCCGCCTTGACCCCTTGATCCTGCACGACTTCCGTTTTGGTCAGATGCAGTCCCAAGACGTCGCGCCACAGCACCATCGCCTGGTCGAGATTCGGCACCACCACGCCGACATGATGAATCTTCCTGAGCATCGTTAGCCCTCCGTCCGGGGTTGGCAGGTTTTTCGCTCGAGCTCGTCCCAGCGCGACTTCATCTCGGGCGAGCCGAGATTCGGATGCTCGCCGCGCGTCACCGAGAGCTTGCTGCAGGCGTTCGCGGCATTGCCCTCCTGGGCAAAAATCGCGGCCATCTGGTACTTGGCTTCGTAAAACAGCGGATCCGATTCCGCCGCCACCGCTTCGACCCGGGTCCACAAGTCGAGCGCGTCTTTATATTCCTTGCGGGTCTGCGCGATGCGCGCGAGTCCCGCGTTAGCGTCGGGCGAGGACTGGTCGGCTCTCACCACCTGGCTGAAAAGCGCTTCCGCGCGATCAGGCTGGTTCATCGCGAGATAGGCCTGGCCGAGGATCGAGAGCGTGCCGGTCAGGTTCTTCGCCGGAATCTTGCCCTCATTCACCATCCGTTCGAAGTAGCCGTAGGTCGCCGCGGTCAGCCGCGCGTCCGCGACGAAACCGTCATGATCGCCCGCAGCCAGTTTGCGCGCGCCGCTCTGCCAGAAATCGAGCCCGATCTCCTTGATGTAGTCGACGTTGGCCGCGTTGTTGCGCGCAGCGAGCGCCGCGACCTCGCGATCGAGCGCCGCGTAGTCGCCGATCCGGTCGAGCGCGAGCAGGCGCCATTCGAAGGTTTGATCGAAATACTCCTTCATCGACGGGTACTGCGTTTCAAAGCCCGCGAGGATCGACGCGATCGTGCGATAGTCGGGCTGCGGCTCGCTTTCGAGGAGGGTCGCGAGCATGTAGATCGCGCGGCCACGGCTCTCATGCAGAAGCCTGCCCTGCGTCAGGGTGGCGTCGCGTTCGGCGGCCGGTTCGAGGTCAATCGCTTCGCGCAACGTCTTGATTGCGGCGGCGCGGAGTTCTTTCTGCTGCGCGTCCGGGGGTCGGAGCCCGGCAGTCCGGGGTTCTTCGAGCGCCTTGCCGCCGAGCGCCTGATAGTACGCGTCGGCGGCGTTGAAGCGCGCGGTAAACTCGTAATCAGGATTCCCGGTAACCTGCGCGTACTGCTGCGCCGCGCCGACATAGTCCTTCTGCCCCTGCAGGCGCTCCGCCAGCCGGAAGCGCGGTTCGAAGGCGTATTGGCCGTGCGGATAGTTCTTCAGATAGTCTTCGGCGCCGGCCACCCACGCCTTTTCGGCTGACCCGCCGGGCATCCCGCTCCGCTCCCACGCCAGGCGCGGAATCTTGAAGAGCATGTAGGCGGCCCACTGCGCATCCGGATTTCCCGGCTGGCGCGCGATTTCCGCGGCAATCTGCTCAACCAAATCGAGCCGCCCGTGCATGTAATAAAGGTCGGCGGCGTACTTGTAGGCTTTGGGGTATTTGCCGCTCTTGGCCGCCTCCCAATAATATTTGGCCGCTTCGAGGGTCTGATGCTTATAGTAAAGCACGTTGGCGAGATACCAGTTCTCGAACGCGTCGCCTGACGCGCCGAACTCCGCGATCGGATCGCTCGCGTACTGCGCCGCGGAGGCGACCGCGATCGCCCACCCGTCGCGATCGTTCTCTCGCGCCCGCGCGAAGTCGACAATTTGGCGATGCACCGCGGCGCGCTGCGCGGGATCGGCCGCGGCCTTCTCGCTCGCGAACATGTCGCGCAGATGCAGCATCTCGAGCCCGTTCTTCTGCGCGCCGGTCATCGCGCCTTCCGCGAGACGCGAGGTCAACCCTTGCGCCTCGTTCGTCCTCCCCATCGCGGCGTAGGTCGTCGCGAGTCCCTGCTCGGCCGCGCGATATTGTCCGGTGCCGGCTCCGTCGTCGATGATTCGCCGGAAGTCCGCGATCGCCTTGGTGTACTCGCCGCGGTCGTACTTGCCCAGTTCGCGCTCGGCGTAGGCCCGGCCCAGCAGGTTTTCGCGGATCAGCTCGGGTGACAGGATCAGCAGCGAGCTGTCGGTGAAGCCGTCAATCGCCTGGTTGAGCAGCCGCCGGGCGGTCGCCGGGGTGCCACTGTAGAGCGCCGCCCCCTCGAAGCGCAGCCACGAGAGCGGGTAGACGGCGCGCAGCGCCAGTTGTTCGGGCTGGTCATAGTCGCAGGTGCCGCCGTTATCGATCGTCTCGATACAATCGTCCTTGCGCTTTTGCCAGGCGCTGTACAGGCGGTCGAGCATCTCCTCGAGCCGCCCGTAGGTGGCGAGCAGGTCGCCCCGGTCGGCATGTTCGTTCTCGGCAATCTGCGCGAAATCCGCCTCCGCCTTGTCGAGGCGATCGATCGCGTCGCTCGCGGTCGCCGGATTGCTGAGGCCGGCGGCCACGTCGGGCGCGAGCGCCTCGAGACGGCGATCCAGTTCGTTCAGGCTTTGGGCGTTTGCGGCGCTCGCGAAGGCGAGCAAGGCGCAGGCCGCGAGCACAACTCCGGCGCGGCGGCCACGGTCGCTCGATCCTGTCATCTGCGCTTCATCGTATCCTTCGCAGTGTGGCCAACTCCGTCCCCGGGAGTGACTACACCAGGCTAAGGTTAAAGGATAGCCCGCGCGCCCTCGTCAAGGGAACCTGCTCTGCCGGGCCGCTTCGACCACGTCGGCGAGCGAAGCCGCACGCGCGCCGCGCCCTTCGACTCGTAGCGGCGCGGCGGCCGCAGGATCGAGCAGCACGGCCCGGATTCCGGCGCCGAGCGCGCCCGCGACGTCCAGATGTTCCACGTCACCAACATGCATCGCCTCGGCCGCTGTGACGCCGTGCTTCGCCAGCGCGATCCGGAAGATCTCGGGCGCCGGCTTGGCATAGCCCGCCTCGGACGAAATTGTGATCGTAGCGAAGTGCCGGGTCAGGGCGAGACCTTCGACTATCCCGTACAGGCGATAATCGAAGTTCGACACCATCCCGAGGTCGAATCCCGCGTCGCGCAGTTGGGCGAGCGCCGGCCCGGCCTCTGGGTCGACGCGCCAGTTGGAAGGATCGGCGAAGAAAGCGAACAGTTCATCGAAATAATCATCAAAGCTGCTGAAAGTGCCGAGCCCGGTGAAGCTTGCCGCGACTAGCTCCCGCCACCATCGGCGCTCAAGCAGGCGCAGTTCGGCGGCGCTGTGGCCGGGGCCGAAGGCCAGACCGGGCGCATCGGCGAAAACCCGCCGAAAAGCGTCGTGCACCTCCCCGGCGCTCGCGTCGACCCCGTAGCCGCGCGCGATGCGGGCATAGGTCGCGCCGACCGCTTCACGCGGCTCGAACAGGGTCCCCGCCGCGTCGAAAAAGATTACCTTCAGCATGGGACGGCCCCCTTACTCGCTGCCCGCGCCGGGTCCGGCGAGGCCGTCCCAGACCTGGATCAGCGTGCCGAAAGCCGAGCGGGGCGAGATGAAGAACTGCCGTTCGCCACGCCAGTTGATCTCCTTGCCGACGATCCGGACGCCGTCGCGGGTCAGCCGGTCGTGGGTGCCGTCGAAATCTTTTACATCGACGGTGAAGTGATGCATCCCTTCGCCACGGCGCTCGATAAACCGGGCGACGAAATCGTCGGGCGTACCCGGTCCCGGACTCTGGATAAACTCCAGCTTGAAGCCGGCCAGCTCGATATGCGCCAGCATGAAATTCCCCTGGGTCGAGCTCAGGATGGGTTCGTTGATGATCGTCGCGCCAAAGTTTTCCTGAAAGAAGTCCAGCGCCTGCCTGAGGTCGCGCACCGCCAGCGCGATATGGTCGAAGCGCACGAGACCGTCGGGGGCCGGGCGCGGGATCGGGTGATCGTAATCGACCGGCTGCCAGAACTGGATCAGCGCGCCGAACGCGGAGCGCGGCGAGATGAAGGCGGTGCGGCTCCCGTCGGCCAGATCGTAGTCGTCAACGATCCGCACGCCGCGCGCCTTCAGCGCGGTGATAATCGGATCGAGCCGGTCGACCTCGAACGACAGGTGATGGAAGCCCTCGCCGCGGCGGTCCAGAAAAGCCGTGATGAAGTCGCGATGGCCGGGCAATTCCTCGATAAACTCCACCGCCGTGCCGCCGAGGTAGAAGTCCTGCCAAAGAAAACCCCCGCGCGCCTGCTCACTGATCTGCTTGGGGCTGCGCGGGACGGTGGTGAAATAGCGCTGAAACCATCCGACGCCGCGGTCGATCGACTGCGTGGCTATCGAGATATGGTCAAACCGTATGCGTACTCCGTCAGGCCACATCTTTTATTTTGGCCGCGCCTCGCGGACTCGGCCGCCCCCTGTTCCGAGCCTCCGGCTCGGTCAATTTTAATTTGGCCGCGTCACCTCGGCTCCTCTTTAGAGAGGCTCCGCACACGTCATCTTTTGTCATTCTGAGCGCAGCGAAGAATCCCGGGATTCCTCACTTCACATACGGAGCCTACCCTCGAGGAGCGTAGCGACGAAGGGTTCAGAATGACAAAAATCACTTGTGCAGATTTTTCCCTACAATCTCCCGAGCACGAAGCGCGCGAGCAGGCTTGGAACATGGCGGATAATGAGCGGCCAACCGCCCCTGATCTTGCCGCCGATTACGCCCAGCGATTGCGCTGCGCGGGAGAGCGCAGGCACGTCAAAGAAACTCCAGCCGCGCCTCGAGCCGCGCGCCCTCGCCGATCACGACGATATAGCCGCCGCCCTTGAAGGGGCCCGGATTGAGAATCATGGTCGGCCCGAGCGTATCAATTCCCACCGACTCGTGGATATGTCCGGAGATACAAACGTCGGGCTGGACTTCCTCGATAAAGCGGCGCGCGGCGGTGCTGCCAACCGCCTTGTCGCCGGCCAGCCGGTCGCAGCGGGTGTCACGCGGCGGCGTATGACAGATCATCAGCAGCGGCCGCTGGTCGCGGACCTGCTGATAGCCACTCCGCAGAGCGTCGTAAATCTCGTCCTCGGTCAATTCGCTGGGCGTGGCGAACGGCGTCACATTCGAGCCGCCGCACCCGAAAATCCCGATCCCGCCAACCACTATTCCCTTGCCATGCAGGGCGATTTTCTGCTCTTCCAGAAAGGGAAAGACTTCCCGCTGATCGAGATTGCCGGGCACCGCGAGGACCTGCGGGCAAGCGTGCCGGACTTCGTCGATTACCTTGCCCGCATCGGCCACTCCGCCGAAATTGGTGAGATCCCCGGACAGGATTACGAGATCCGTATCGCGCATCACGGCGCCCATCCGTGCCAGGTTGCGGGTCGCCATATGCACGTCGCCGAACGAAACTATCTTCATGGCGAGGATTACCTTAGCAGGCCGTCGCGACGCGTTCCTACTTAACTTTGGCCGCGCGTCGCAGACTCCGCCGCCCCCTGTTCCGTGCCTCCGGCACGGTCGTCTTTATTTTGGGACGCCTCGGCTACTTTGGCGTTTTCGGGCAAAATAGCGGGATGGATGCGTCGGGCCGATTCGCTTTCGTCCTGGTGCGCCCGCAGTCGTCCGGCAACGTCGGCGCGGCGGCGCGCGCGCTCAAGAACATGGGCTTTGCCGAGTTGCGGCTGGTTGCGCCGGAAAACTATGACCCGCGCGTCGCGAGCACGATGGCGGTCCATGCGGACGACGTGCTTGCGGCCGCGACGACCTGGCCTGATCTGCCTGCCGCGCTGGCTGATCGCACGCTGGTGATCGGCACGACGGCGCGCGGCGGCCCCTATCGGGTCGAAGCGCGCGCCCCGCGCGCGGTCGCGCCAGAGATAGTCGCGGCGAGCGCCGCGAACCGGATCGCGGTGGTGTTTGGTCCCGAAGACTTCGGCCTCACCAACCAGGATTTGAAGCTCTGCCAGCGCCTGATCACGATTCCCACGGCGGCGGAGTACGCGTCGCTCAACCTCGCCCAGGCGGTGTTGCTGGTGGCTTACGAGTTGCGCGCAGCCACTGTCGCCCGACCCGACCCCGCGCCCGGAGAGCCGTTCGCGGCGTCCGCCGACCTGGACGCGATGCTCGCGCGGCTCGAGCGGGCGCTGATTACGATTGGTTTTATCCCCGCCGATTTACCCGACCACATCATGTTTGCGTTTCGCGCCCTTTTAGGGCGCGGGGGTGTGCTGCCGCGTGAACTCGACATCCTGAACGGGCTGGCCCGGCAGATCCGCTGGTTTGGCGAGGGCGGTCATGCCACGCTCGCCGGCAAACGTCAGGCGGGGCGTCCCCCAAGCTGAACCGCGGGCCGTGCAACAATGATAAAGTAAGGCAAGGTGAACTGGTTATGGCCGAGATAATCGAACTGCGCGAACGCCAGGCGGCGCGAGCACGCGCGCAGCGCCGCCGCACGGACCATCAGAGTCTCGCGGAGGCGGTCGGTCTGATGCGTGACAACCTTGCGGCCGTCGCCGAGCTGATGCGCTCCGCACCCGAATCGGCGCAGCCCGAGTTGCTCGATCGCGTGGACAAATTGACCGCGATGATTCGCTACGGGATGCGTATGATGGACGAGGCGGATGACGGGGCCGCCGGCAAAGCGTGATACGGTCGCGCCAGGCGGCGCGCGACGCCTCCGCGGAGCAACTGGCGCAGTTTGATTCTTGATCCACGGGCGCAACCCGGATAAGTAATGACGTTCGGCACTCCCCGGTAGCTCAGTCGGTAGAGCAGACGGCTGTTAACCGTCGGGTCGCTGGTTCGAATCCGGCCCGGGGAGCCACGTATAACTCCTTGATAAATCAAGCACTTAGGTAACTCTCTCAGTTTGGGAGCAACTTCGGCTCATTCGCTGACTGTGCCCAATTTTGTGCCCCGTCTGTTCAGAAACGGGTACCTTGTCCCTGCTCAAGGGCCGCGATCGTATCGCGCCTCGCTTGGGCTCGAATATGAGCGTACCGCGACAACATCCTCGGACTGACGTGTCCGGCAAGCTGTCGAATCGTTTCTTCGGAGATCGCTGGATTTTCCGCGAGCCGAGTCACTCTAATTTCCCTTGGGGCGCGGATCGTCGGTCGCCACGCAATTGGCTGTCGTGAAGACCGTGCGGGCTTGCCTTTGGTCTTTGGTCGCATCTTTTTGCATTGTTCAATTTATTCCGGAGTATTTCTTTGCGAAGCAAGTGCGGGGGCGCTCAGTGCGTGAGCAAGATTGCGCGAGCCGCGGTGATCATCGCGGCGGTCCTGCTCGTCACATCGCCCGCATAGAGCTCGACGCATTGCGCGGTGGGCTGAGCCGTAGCCAGATTCAGCGCCGCTTGGAGCCCGCTCCCGAGCGGGCGGGCCTCCTGATAGCAGGTCATCCCAGGTACGATAAAGCTCGCCGTCAGGCTGTCGCTCTGCCCGAACCAACCCCCTTCCGCTAGCAAGACCTCGTTCATCGTCGTGTTAACCGAGGTATCCGTCAGCGGCCATCCGCTATTCGGCTGCAATCCGCCGAATTCCTCGACTCCAGGAAACGCCGCATTGTAATCGGCTCTGACCGTTTCGAACGCCATCTCAAGCAGCGCCGCGGTATAGCCGGCATCGAGTTCGGCCGCGCAGTCAGTGCCGCATGTTTGGTCGATAATGTGCGTCTCGCCGGTCACATAATTGAGGCCGGGCGCGAGCTTCACCGACGCCAGCCGCTTATTCGAGCCGTATTGCTGGCCGAAGACCGCGATCATCTGGCTGAGATAATAGAGGTAAGCCGAATCCCACACGACCGGCGTCGTGCCCTTCGAAAGCGCGATGCTCGCGACCCCGGCTTGCGTATAGAGCCAGCTGGGCGAATTGATGCCCGCCGCGATCGCAAGCGTGAAGTTCTTGCCGGCCGCGATAGCCTTTTGAATCGTCGGATCAACGGACGACCAGTCGTAAACGCCCGGTTCCGGATTCACGGTTGCCCAGGTCGTCGACAAAAACACACCGTCGACAAAAGACGCGCCCAGGATCGATGGTGAGTACTCGCCGAGCACATACACGCCGCGCTCAACATGCGCGGCCGGCGGCGTCGTCGCTCTTGCCGTGGCGGCGGATTCGCAGGCAGTGGCCGCGATCAGAGTTACGCCGACCAGCATTAGCCGGAAGTCTTTCATCTATCCCCTACTCATTGATCTTCGTGATGGGGAACACTGCCACGCAGGCTCCGAGTGCTATCACGCGGTCCTTTGCGTGATGATTTTCCTTCAATTGCGATTGCAAGACATCGTGACGGCCGCGAAAGGCGGTTCGACACCTTGGACACAGCACATGCCGTGCCTTACGCAAAGCGCAATGACTACCGAAGGTTTGGCGGATCCTTGGCAAATCTTCTTGGCGCCTTGTGCAAATCTGGCTTGGCGGCGCGCTGCCGTGATCGACCGGCGTGACGTGACCGAGGATCGGGAAGGCGTCAATACAATCGGGAACTTGTCGACGCGTTTCGTAAGCCGTAGATTTCTTTTGGGGAGCTTGGTTCAGGTCTCACCGCGTTCCGCAGCGCATGAGCCGGCGTCATCAAGTACCTGCCCACAAGCGCGAGCGCAGCAGCGTGGCGGAGATTCATGGACGCTCACTGGTTCGAATCCGGCCCGGGGAGCCAAGTAACAATCCAACCTCATCGCTCCGCGTTCATGCCACCGCATTGCGTCTGCCCGGGAACTCGCCGGCCGCCTGGCGGCGCCGCTCGCGTGTCAGGATTTATGTGCGGCGGCCGCGATCGCGGCCCCTGAAAGCAGGCCCGGCTACCAACCCAATCTGGGGGTAGCCGGGGAATCGAAAAGCGGTTGTTGGGAAAGGACGGGGATGGGCGGTATCCCGCCCATCCCGTTTGGTTATTCGCGCATGCCGGTCAGTTGGGCGCTACGCCCGTGCCGATCAAGGACACACTCTTGGTGATACCATCCGGCGTGTCGACAATCTGCAACGTGTCGGTTGCCAGGCCGGCGCCGGTCGGCGTGTAAGTCACCGTTATCGAGCAATTGCCCTTCCCGGGGATCGTACCGAGGCAATTCTGGCTCGGGACGAAGACCGGATTGGCGTTGCTGATGCTCGAGATAGTGAACGTTGACGCGCTGCGGTTCTTGAGCGTCACGGTCTTGCTGAGGCTCGTATTAACGTCCACATTACCGAAATGCAGGGTCGTCGGGGTCGTGTACATCTTGCCCTGAGTTCCGGCGCCGGTTAGCGCGACGGTCTGTGGAGCGTTGCCCGCATTATCCGTGATGACCAGGGTGCCATTCTCCGTGCCGAGCTGCGTGGGCGAGAATGTTACTTGGCAGTTCACCTTGCCGCCCGCAGGAATCGTGACACCGTTGCACGACGTCGCCGCAGTATAGCCCGTGGAACCCGCCACGGAGACGATGATCGCCGCCGTCTTGTACTTCTTCGGGTTGCTGATGGCGATGTGCAACGTGTGGGCGTTCGAACCGGCGAACGCGTAGTTGAGACTGCCGAAATTCAGGGTCTTGGGCACCACAGTCAGCGCGGCAGGACCCGGCGGAAGCGGTGACGGGGTGGCCGTTGGCGTCGGTGTGCTCGTCGGCGTCGCGGTCGGCGTCGGCGGTACGACAGTCGGCGTCGCGGTGGCCGTCGGCGTCGGGGTCGGGGTCGGTGCAAGCGAATCGATGTAAAGCTTATCGATCGCAAAATCCGCGCAGGCTCCCGGGCACGGCGCATCCAAGCTGAAGGTCACCGAGGTGACGTTCGCGCCAAACGAGTCATTAACACCAATGTAGACCGGGTCGCCGTTAGTATCACTGATTTCGGAGAAGCTCCCGATCGCCTCGGAGCCGTTGAAGGCTTGAAGTTGCACCGTGAACTGCCCGGGCGTGTCGGACTGGACCAATGCGCCAGCACCGGTAATGCCCTGGCCGAAGGTCAGGGTGAGGGGGCCGTTACCGCCATTATAGGCGTCCGCCGTCCAGAGGACCTCGTCGCCGGCGGTGAAACCACCGGTCCAGCTACAGGTACCGGATGCCGGCGGGCAAACCACCGCCGTCAGACTGCCGGGACCGGTCAAGGTGCCGCCTACGGCCAGTCCGCTGGCGGAGGTGGTAGCGAAAGTGCTGCCGACCATAGTAGCGTCGCCGCCCAGCTTCGACCAGCTAAGCGAATCATTGGCGTTTTGCGCGGTCTGATTCGTGACCCGCGTGACACCGCTAGCCCAAGCTGGGAGCTCAGCAAAAGGGATTGCGAGGAATGCGCCTAAGAGCCAAGGCGTAAGACGTTTTATTTTATGCATTTTCATGTTCATCCTCCGCAAACCGCGCCAGCGTCGGTAGTAAGCGTGCCATTAGAAGAAAACCAGTTGTTGACGGCGAAGGAGGGGTCATCACGATAGAACCAGGAAAAGAACGCCAATTCCTGCAGGTTATAAGTGAAGCCGTTCGCTCCTGCCACTGTAATGCCCGCGCCGGCCGTGCCGGGAACGGTCAAGGGGCCGAGCAGGGGATAGCCGGGATCGAGGGAGTTAAAGCACGTGACGAGGTTGCCCGACGGCGCGGACCACGCCGGGGTCACGTTGTAGGGGCTCTGCGAGGTGCCCAGCGGATCATCGATCCACGCGCCGACTTGATGAGCGATGCTGGCGACATTGGGTTGGCCGAAAAGATTGGTACTGTCGAAGTCCGCAGTGACATAGGTCTCGACCGGAGAGTTCGGGGTAACGGTGGAGGCCGCATAGCCGGAATGAAAGCCCAGGCTGCAGCATTTGCTGCCGGTACTGAAACTTTCGCCCGGATAGGCCTCAACCACATTGTACGTCAGGAAAATCACCAGCGACGACGGCGTGATGGTGCCGGCGGAAAGCAACTGGGGGATGATGCCCCCCGTACCTGCCAGCAGACCGTTGAGGGTGTTGTAGTCCGCCACGACGAAATTCCCGCAACCGCCACTTCCGGCAAGGGCGCTCGACGCGTAGCTCTCGCCCTCGCCCGAGGGGAGTGAGATGGTTTGGGCCGGCAGGGTGGTCACGTTAGCCAACAGCGTATGGTAGCTGTTGCCGGTCGCGGCCACGTTGGCGGAAGAGTTCCAGAAATTGCCGCGCTGAAAAGCGTCGGGATACTCGGTCGAGCCGACATTGGTTGAACCGAACGAAAAGCTCGAGTTAGTCAAGATGGGCGACTGCTGAAACAGCGTCAGCGGTACGTTCGGTACGGTTGCTCCAGTACCCAGACAGGTGGTGTCCGCCACGGTCGGGTCGAACGATCCTCCCAGACCGTCAGTTACACTGACGATCAGGGGAACTATAAAGGTCTGAATGTTGGTCGTGCGCATGCCATGCGCGTACGGACTCCGCCCGACCATCCAGCCGGTGTACGTGTTCCCGTCCGCTGGAGAGGTCGTCGTGTACTGCCACAGCGGCAGGTTGTAAATCGCCGCGCCGCTTTCCTTGGTTTGTGCTGAGGAACTCCCGTGGCTGATTAGTGCTGCACCCAACACTAACAGCGA
>JBKQPD010000100.1:0-13174 GCA_052145175.1 Binataceae bacterium (SeqCode)
TCGCTGAATCGGCTGCCCTTCATTCGTCCGTCTCCTTTGCGTGACGGACTCTACTTCAAATCGCGGGCATTTCAGGGATGCAGGCCACGCGGATCACTTGGTCTTTACCACGGACGACTAGAATCGACGTATTGCAGATCGCGAGCTCCTTGACGAAATAATCCCCCGGACCAGGGATCTGTTCTACTCGCCCAACGTGGAGCCACGCCCTACTGAAAATCCGCCCACGCTCTTTCTCGAAATATTCGCGCGAGACATATGGCTGAATCGAGATTGGTCCCGTGCCAAGTTCCGGATACAGGTCGTGCCACTTCGTTTCGCTCGCGCTCTGTACAGTGGAAGAACTCATCGTTCACTACCTTCGCCCATCAATCGTGGACAGGAATAAATCGGAAAAAGTCATATCCGTCGAGGACTGCGGGTTGGCCAAAGTTTTCGATGGCCGGAGCAATCTCAGCCAGAGACAACGTCATTAGAAAGAGCCGATTAACGTCTGCGGGAATGCCGTGCAGTAAGAATCCATTCAGAAACTCGAGTATGTCTGGCATCCGCGGGATCATTGCGTCGTAAAACGCTCGGAGCTCGGCCATGCTGCTAGTATGGCGCTTGGCGCTCCGTTCGCGCTCCGAAGACAATGCCCAAATCAGCAACGGTTCCAGATCTCGGAACTGCTCTGGTAATAGCGACTGCTCGTCCATTTTCATCTCCGCACAGCGACTGGTCCGCTCCTATCTATACTAACTAGATCAATCACCTTTCGCTGACCGTCCAAAGACTCGAGAATGGCTCCTCACGCGAATTCGACCCCCAGGCATGGATTTTTGCGAGCCACCTGAAATCCACTGGGCAAAGGGTGAAACCCGGATTCATCGGCTTAACCGTCGCGCCCACTGCCAGCGCCCAAACCGCCGATAGCCATCCGAAAGACCATATGCGCCATCCGCTGCTGTTGTTCCCCAGCACGTCCGGGATCATCCTGTGGGTGCATCCCGGTTAGCCCATTCAGCAGCAAGACGGTCAAAAGTCGCGTGTCCTGAGGAAGAGACGGTTTCGCGCTCACCCCAACCGCGCAAGAGGAGCGATGTTCGAGGCCGCTGGCGGCCCGGCCCTGAGAAACCCCGCCCCCGCTCTACCGGGGAGATGCGAACGAATACACCTCACGCGTCCAGTGCGGCTAAGTCAATTATCCGGGCAGCCCTGCTCTCTGGCGTAATCTCTAGGATGGCTACTGTGCCGAGCCTTGTGTTCTGTTTCACCAGGCTGGGACTTCCAGGATTGACGAAAAGCACCCCTTGGTGAGTCTCCACCATGGCCTCATGGGTGTAGCCGAAGACCACGACGTCCACCGGCTTGCCAAAGATGCCCTGTAACGCGTCGGGCAGCGACTCTTCAGGAGGGAATGTCCTCCCGATCGCACCCGGGATAACATCGTCGCCTAAGCTCTTTAGGATCAGCTCATGGCAGATGCCAATCGTATGGTTCTCTGCCTCCACCACCTTAACGGTGTTTACCCTCGGGAGCGCCTCACCCGTACCCATCAGCCACGAAGTCGTTGCCGTAACCGGAGCGATACGCTCCAGCCACTTTATGCAAGAGGCGATTTCAACATGTCCGGCATGGAGGATGAGATCGACCCCCTCAAAGGCCCGGACCACCTGGGATGGAGGCTCCGCACCCATGGATGGGATGTGGGTGTCTGCGATCAGGCCAATCTTCATACCGACGTTGAGTCTCCTCAGCTCTGGTCGGTCAGCCAGGCGAGCCAAGGCTCAGCGACGGCCTCGTGGTCCCACCAGAAATGGAACCCTACTTGTTCGGCGAGCTGGCGATCGATGTCCCGGTCGCCGATGTGAACGTACCGGTCCGCCTGAAAACGGGTCTTCACGTCGAGCAGCATGTGCTTCGGCACCCAAAAATCGACAGCGATGCCGTGACTATCCCATACCTTCTTCTGCCAGGAGGGGAAACGGTCGGAGCAACTGCCGACGATGAACCCTAACTCCTTGGCTCTTCGGACCATTTCTACAGTGACACCGCCGGCCGGGTCGCCGAATTCCATGGTGCCGTCGATGTCAAAGCTGATGAGAAAAGCCAACTTTCGTCCTCCTCGCGCTTGCCCAGCGCTAACATGGCTTCTATAGAAGCGATCTCAGTAATGCGCTCCGGAATCGTCCGATAGCGTTGCCGCATTAGAGAAACGGATGGGCAGGTTCCCGGATACGACCGGTTGCCGCAGGTGCCGCCGCCTCTCTCAATGGACTGTATGACATCGTTCCATAGTACTGACGTCCCCTGTTGCCCGTCCAAGCGGGCGGGGCCACGGTCAAGCCGAGAGCCTAAACGGGGGGAGTGGCGCTCCAAATCAAAGCGTCGCAGGCGTCGGGCATAGGAGCACCGGAGACGCCGATCTCGGCCTTTTTCTTGATCTGCGAGGGCGACCGCCCCTGCAAT
The DNA here is from genome assembly GCA_052145175.1 of Binataceae bacterium (SeqCode). Lineage (GTDB taxonomy): Bacteria > Desulfobacterota > Binatia > Binatales > Binataceae > JAJPHI01. The sequence goes on from JBKQPD010000100.1 coordinate 2,452, forward strand.
TGGAGAATGCTGTCCCGATGGTTCCACCAGCGGGGGCGTCCGTTCCCGTTGTTGCCGCCGCTAGGGGAAACCGGATTCGGCCCTTCAATGCCGATATCTGTCTCGTAGAGGTCAAGAGCATAGCCCCGCTTCTCTCCACGGGCGGCGAACCGCAGCCCCTCCAGGTGGAACTGGTGGAACAGGGTGAAGCCGTCGTACATGTTTTCGAACGCTAGATCGTCGGGGCCGACGCCCGCGCCTTCGTAGAGAATCCGCCCCATGCGGTCGGTGCTCTGTTCCCACTGCTCCAGGGTGGGCGCGATGCCCTGGGATTCCGGCCGGGTTTGGCCATGGCTCAAGATGTAAACGGGCTTCTGCTTGTGGTTCCTGGCCCGCTCCGGAGTGGTGAAGACAACGGCCAAGGCGGCCATGATCGGCAGGTCGTTGTCGTAGATGTTCGCCGGCTTGGCGATCCACCTCGCCGTCAGGTAGTCTTCGACGGTGATCATTTCCGGCCGGTGCTGGCTGTAGTACCCGTCAGGATTCATGAGGCCGTTCCGGCGCTGCGTCACCACGAAGTTGGCCATCTGATCGTGGCTCTTGCCGTACTTCCGGCAGTACTCCTCGAAGACCATGGCCGTGGTCCCGCAAGCCGGCATGCCCCAGATGCTGCCGTACTTGCCCCGGCCGGAGGCCGTGTTCAGCGCGCTAGCCCCCACACCCACATAGTAGCGGCCGGCCAGGTTGTGCCAACCCCGAACCACCAGGCAGGTCTTGGTGAGTCCACGCGCCACCGCCTCCGCCGCGGCGACCAAAGACACGGACATACATATGGCGCCGTTCATCATGAACTTGACGTTCTTCAGCTCCGGCGTGTTCAAGAGGATCCAGTCAATGTCTCCCCGCGTAATGCCGGCCTGGGGGAAAGACGCCATTTTGAAGTGCTGCTCCCAGCCCGATGGCGGAGGGGTGTTCGGATCGTTGGAAACCCCGGTTGTTGAGTCAGGAGTCAGAACCAGTCCGTCGATCTCGTCCGGCGAAATCCCGGCGTCCGCGATGGCCTTGCGGATCGCGATGATGGTCATGGCGCCCATGCTGGTCGCGGGCTTCTCGTCCCAGCGCCGCGCGGTGGGGGACGTTCCGACGCCAGTAGCTACAACCTTGCCTCGGCCCTCCCAGAGCCCCATGCCGTCTCTGTTTGGGAACCAATCGCGAGGAACTACCGGATGCGGCATAGTTTACCTCCTGCTTCGCGTTTCCGCCGTGTCGCCCATACTAAAGGGGTCTAGTTTACCACCCGCCATTCGGGCACCTTTTGGCCCGTCGCAGGGGTCGTTTCAAAGATCACCTCTACCGCAGCCCCGATCGGCACCTGATCCACGGGGGTCCCGGGGAGATGAGACAACATGATCACCTCCGAATCTTCATCCAGTGCGATGGCCGCGACGTTGAAGGGCTGCCCCGGAATCAGCGAGGACGTCGGGGTATCATGCACCACCACACGGCTGATGATCCGGCCACGGCCGCTCAGTTGCCGCCACTCCACCGTGGAGTTGCTCCCGCAACGGGTACATGCTGGCCGCGGCGGAAACTGATACCTAAGGCAATTGGCGCAATACTGGACTACCAGCCGCCCCTCGTTGCAAGCGTCATAGAAGGGCTTGTCCAACGCATTTGGTATTGGGGACTGTTTGGGCATATCTTTCGTCCCTTCGCTTCCAGAGTGAGATAGAGCACGCCTGCTGGTCGGGACTGCTGCTGAAGCCCACCGAGTACCATCCTCAGATGTCTGCCGTCAACGGTGGTAGTCTGCGATAAGACTGTCCGCGTGCGTCAGTAGTTCCGTCTCTGGTATCTGCCGTAACATCCAAAACAGCTATCGGCGGTGAGGCCCTTCAGATTGACAGTTTGTAAAGGCGTGCCGCGTTGCGCCACAGGATCAGCTCGCGATCCGCCACAGGGAGTTCGGCAAAATTGCTCTCAATCATGCGCGTGGAGTCGGGATACGTCGATGCCGATCGTGGAAATTCCGATTCCCACAGTATACGGTCGATTCCGACGTAGTTGCGGTTGCGCAGCCCTACCCGTTCCCTCCACGTCGTCACATAACACTGTCTATGGAAAACATCAGACGGGCGCTGGGTGAACCCCTCGTTTTCGACCAAATGTTGGCGTTCCCATTGATGGTCCAGCGCTTCAAGCGCGAATGGCACGTAATCAATTGCGCTGCCGGGGAATACCGGCTGCAATTTGGGAAACCGGTACAGGATTCCCGACAGCACCATCCCATTGATTAGCGCTGCGCTGCCGGCGGACTGGCGGACGTTGTCGAATGCGCGGGCGCCGGCCGGGTCGTAGGCCGGACTGATCTCGAACATGACGCTGGGCGCGCTTCCCGCGTGAAAGCATATCGGCACGTCCAGTTCCTGGATTGCAGCCCACAGCGGGTCCCAATCGGGTTTGTATAGATGTGGCGCTGCTGGATTTATTTGAGAGGGCTGCGCCGGCATGATTAGGCCCTTATGACCGCGCGCAAACGCGCGCCGGGCTTCGCCGGCCGCCGCTTCGACTGATCCTGTAGGGAGGATGGCTTGCGGAACGAAACGGGAACTGGCCGCGGTCCAGACGTCGATAATCCAGTCGTTGTAAACCCGCGCACACTCGACTTGGAGATCGAGAGCCTTAATGGCGCAGATTGCCTCACCGCTGACGCCCGCCGCCGAGGGATAGAGCACGGAATAATCGATCCCATCGCCATCCATCGCGGCCAGCCTCGCACGCGGATCGTAGACGCTTCGGGGGACCTGACTCCAGACTTGAGGTTCCGTGCCGCGATCCTTCGACAATGCACCCGTTGGCGCCAACGAAGTGGCGGTCTTTACCTGGCCTTCGATCACCCAGCGTTCTTTCCCGTCAGCCTGAACGGCAACGTGCGGAACGAGGTCGCCCCATTTAGCCTGCGACATGCCTCGCACCCACAGGTCGGGCACTTCCACCACATGGTCGTCAACGGATATCACGCCAAATCGCAACGCCACGGCATCACCTTTCCAAATGAGCGCGAGCAAGGAACCGCGTCAGCCTAAAACCGTCACCGCCTGTTCACTTGGCTACAGTTTGTAGACCCGTTTCGGATTCTCAACCAGGATCTTGTGCTGTTCCTCTTCCGGAACGCCCTCGAAGCTCCATTTCAGCCACTTGTCGGCCGCAGGCCAAATCGACGTCGGATGGGGGAAGTCCGTCTCCCACAGGATGCGGTCGACACCAATGTAATCACGCAGCTTAATGCCTGCCTGCTCGTACCAGAAGTCGACGTAGCATTGCTGGCGGAAGACATCGCTTGGCTTGCGCTTGAGTCCGTTCTTGTAAAGCTCGTTGCGTTCCCATTCGTAGTCGCAGGCTTCAAGCACGTACGGAACCCACCCGATGCCGCTCTCTGCCCCAACGAAGGTGAGCTTTGGGAAACGCTCAAGCACGCCGCCGAGTAAGAGATTGGCAAAAATTTGTGAAGAGAGGGCGAAGGAATTGGCACTTCCCATTGCGAGCGTTTTCATGTCGCTGGCGCCCGGTTCCGAGCCAAGGTTGAGCCGCTTGGCGCCCGCCACATTGTGGAAATGCACCGGCATGTCGAGCTCCTGAGCAGTTGCCCAGAGCGGATCCCAGTAGCGTTCGGCAAACGCCGGTAGACGATACTGCTCGGTGGCGCCAATCATGAGAAAACCGCGATGGCCGCGATTGGCGGCATGCTTCAACTCGGCGACCGCGGCCTCCACCGTTGCGAGTGGCAGTTCAGCGAGTGTGATGAAGCGATGCGGAGCGACATCGTAGAATTCCTCGGCTAGATAGTCATTGTACGCCCGCACGCAGTCCTTCTGCAGCTCAGGGTCCATTCTCATCATGAAAGCCTCGCCACCGACCCCAGCGGTGTTGGGGAAAAGCACCTGAGCAGATACGCCGTCGCGGTCCATTGCTCGCATCCGCCCGTCCGCCGTGTAGACTATCGACGGCACGTCGCGCCAGTGCGTGGGCAGGCTTTTTCGGTCGGGAATCACGCCATGACACAAGGAGAGCCATCCGTTCATCATCACCCTGCCGTCGCACATCCAGATCTCCCGGCCATCTTTCTCGACGATCTGTGGTATGCGGTCACCCCATTTCGCTTTGGACATCCGGCTGGTCCAGGCGTCAGGTTTCTCCTGGCAGTGACTGTCGACGTCGATGCGCTTGTATTGGAAAGCCATGACCTAAGTCTCCTTATGCAGCCGAATTTCTGATTGTCATAAGCGATATCAGAAAGCCCTCAACGGGTCGCACATACGATCCGGCGGGCTCGCCGCGAACGACTCGCCTGACGGCCAACAAACCCGATTATAGCGCTCTAGCGTGGCAGATTTCACACTCAGAGGCACCCATTTTCGCGGATCGTTTGAAGCCTGCTGGTATAGGCATCCTCGACTCGTGGTCTGCCTCCAGGTTTTCAGTGCCTCCTCAGCGGGAACTCGAGTCTAACGCAGGGCCATCCCGCATCAAAGTTCGTAGCCTTGTCGTGATCGAGAGCCTGATAGCTTCAGCACGTGCGTGCGCCGTCGTTCGCTTATAATATTGGCAGAACCAGAGGTAAAGCCGCATGCGCAGATTCTTCGGGTCCATGGGTTCCATCAGCCGAGTCACGGTCGAGAGCCAGGCCCTCAAGCATAATATGCTGGATGATCCGTCGGTGCGCGCCGTGGACATGTACGTCCCGGCTGGGCATGACGGACAGGGCTTGCCCCTGCTGGTGGATCTCGTCGGCTTCACAAGCAGTGGCCTGTCCCACACGAATTGGGTCGGCTTCCGCGAAAACATGCCGGAGCGGCTCGACCGGCTGATCGGGGAACAGCGCCTGTCACCTGTCGTCGTCGCCTTCCCCGATTGCTTCACCCGGCTCGGCGGCAACCAGTACATCAATTCAGCTTCGATGGGTGCGTGGGAGGATTTCCTGCTACTTGAAATGCTGCCGGCGATCGAGCAGCGCTTCAAATGCGGCGGTAGCGGGCGCCGCGGCGTGTTCGGCAAGAGCTCTGGCGGGTATGGCGCTATTACACACGCGCTGCGCCACTCCGACATCTGGTCGGCCGCGGCTTGTCACTCCGGCGATATGGGTTTCGAATTGTGTTATCTGCCCGATATGCCAGAGGTCCTGCGTGCACTCGCCCGAGCCGGAAACTCTATCGAGCGCTGGTGGCGGCAGCTCGAAGAAGCCCAAAAGCATCCGGAGGGTTCGGGCAAGGTCGTCAACGCCCTGGCGATGGCGGCCAGCTACGACCCCGATCCCACGCAGTTCCTTGGCATCCGGCTGCCGGTCACGTTCGACACGTGCGAGATTATCGAGGAACGCTGGGCGAATTGGTTGCGGCAAGATCCTGTAATGGCGATCGCAACTCAGGCGGACCATCTCCGCAGGCTGAAGGCACTTTACATCGACTGCGGCGAGAAGGATCAGTTCAATCTACTGTATGGTGCCCGGAGGTTCGTGCGGCGGCTCAACGAGCTGGGCATTGCGCATCGGTATGAGGAGTTCCCCGACAACCACACCGCTGTCGATTACCGGATGGATGAGAGTTTGCCTTTTCTCGCTCAGGCGCTGTCAAGCTGATATACGACTAAGAAAACAGAAAGGAGCATCCGGTCCGATCTGGTAGAACGACCTTTCACGCGATCGCGAACCCACTTGAGCGCGCATCGTACGCGATTCATCTCTATGGAGGCGATCGGCTGAATTTCGCGCAGCGCAGCGTATGGAATCCCTTCACCTTTGACGAGCACCCCTATGATATGAAGCTCGTGTCGGACTACGCGCGCGAGTTGATGGCTACGACCCGTAACTAAGCAAAACGAGATTCCTGCTCCACCAAGGGCAGAAATTATCAGGAGAGACCATGGCTGACGGATACTTCCCCTTAACGAGCAACCAGAATGAATGGGCCGAACGCGCCGCCGTTATCGCTGATCGCGAGCTGGCGCCGCGCGCCGCAGAGATCGATCGCACGGGGACGTTTCCGTCGGAAGGGCTGGAGATCCTCAAGCGCGAGGGCTTCTGGAAGCTCCGCGTATCGCGCGAACACGGCGGACTGGAGGAAGATCTCCTGACGACCGTTCTGGTCACCGAGATATTGGCCAAACGGTGCGCTTCCACCTCCCTGTGCTACAAGATGCATCTCGAAGCTTCGGAGCTGGTCGCTCGCGTCGGTACGCTCGATCAAATCGACCGTTTGGTGCGGCCAATCGTGTCGGGCGACGCGCTCTATACGGTCGCGGGATCCGAAGTTGCAGGACGCGGCGGCGCCTTCGCACCGAGCAACGCGATGTCCGCGGTAACGCCGGACGGGGACGGTTTCCGCGTCGAGAACGTGCGCAAAAGTTACGTTACGTCGGCCGGTCACGCGACGCATCATCTGTTCCTCTGCCGCATCGGCAAGGAGGCCACACCCGATCAGGTGAGCGGCTTGATCGTTGAACGCGACAAGATCGACTGGAAAATTGTCGAGCCCTGGAACGGCTTCGGGATGCGCGGCAACAACAGTTCGCCGGTTATCTTCAACGGCGTCGTGCCCCGCGCCAACTTGATCGGAGCGGAGCACACCTTGATGCGCGAACAGGCGCGCAAATTCCTGCCCGTGGTCACCGCCACCTATGCGGCCGTCTATCTCGGGGTTGCCGCCGGAGCGTTCGACGAAGCCCGGAAGTTCCTCGAGTATTCCGATGACGAAACCAAGCCGCGTATCGAAAATCCTGTAACGCGCCATCGGATGGCCGAACTGAGCATCGCGATCGAGCGATCGCGCGCGCTCCTTTATTCAGCCGCATCCGCCTTTGATCACGGTCAGCCGACCAGCATCCTTGCTTGCTCGCAAGCCAAGGTGGCATGCTCGGAAACGGCGGTGCACGTGACGTCGGAGATCATGGGAATGGGTGGTGGCAGCGCCTATGCCCGGCGGTTGCCCTTCGACCGCTATCTCCGCGATGCGCGTGCCGGCGTCGTGATGGGAATCACCAACGATGTGGTCATCGGCAACGTCGCGCGGATGCTCTTCCCGCCGCCGAAAAAAGCTTCCAAGGGGAATTGAGCATTTATCGATAGCGCCCCGATTTCAAGTAAGGCTCTTCTGGGCTCGCTGAAGGAGGAAGAGAACGATGGCGGCAATTACATTAGTTGGTCAGCTTTCAAAGTCCGCGCAAACCCGCGCCCGGTTGAGGCATCCGGTAATCGACTCGGACGGCCATACGGTGGAATTCCAGCCGGCCCTGCAGGATTACATGCGGAAAGTGGCCGGGGCTGACCTCGCGAGCCGCTATCGCTTCGACGGCGCGGGTTGGTATCGGATGACGCAGGAGCAGCGCGAGGCGGAGCGTCCGTGGCGGCCGCCGTGGTGGGCGCTGCCGACCAAAAATACCCTCGACCGCGCGACCGCGACCTTTCCGAAGTTGCTGCACGAACGCCTCGATCAGACTGGTATCGATTTCGCGGTGCTCTACCCGACGGTCGGTCTGGCCGCGCCGCATATCCGCGAAGATGAGTTGCGACGCGCGACCTGCCGCGCGTTGAATACCTTTTACTCCGATATTTTCCGCGAATACGCCGACCGCCTGACACCTGCCGCCGTGATCCCCATGCACACGCCACAGGAAGCCATCGAGGAATTGGAATACGCGGTCAAAACCCTCGGCCTCAAAGTGGTCATGATGGCGGGGCATGTGCGCCGCCCGATTCCCGCAGTCGAGCGCGCCCTGTCACATCCGACGCGCTATGCCTACTGGCTCGACTTTTTCGCGATCGATAGCGCGTACGACTATGATCCGGTCTGGGCCAAATGCATCGAGCTGGGGGTTGCGCCGTCATTCCATTCTTTCGGTATGGGATGGGGCAGTCGCTCGTCGATCTCCAACTACATGTTCAACCATATCGGGCACTTCGCCGCAGCGGGCGAAGCGCTCTGCAAGGCGCTGTTCTTCGGCGGTGTCACGCGACGTTTCCCGCAGTTGCGCTGCGCCTTTCTTGAATGCGGCGTGGGATGGGCCTGCAGTCTATACGCCGACCTGATCGGCCATTGGGAGAAGCGCAACGGCAAGGCTATCGGGAATTACGATCCGGCCAACCTCGATTTGAAACTATTCCAGGAGCTCGCGCGGCAGTATGGCGGCCCCCTTGTGACGGACAAGCTTGAGGGTCGGAACCAGGGTTGGGGCGTCGGCGGCACGAAAGAGGATCCTGCCGCGCTTGATGATTGGTCACGATGCGGTATCGCGAAGGCCGAAGATATCCGCGATCGCTTCGTGCCCAATTTCTATTTTGGTTGTGAGGCTGACGATCCGATCAATGCGTTCGCCTTCGATACCGGCAAGTTGCCGTTTGGCGCCAAGCTCAATGCGATCTTCAGCTCCGATATCGGCCATTGGGACGTTCCCGATATGACCGAGGTTACCGAGGAAGCCTACGAGTTGGTCGAGCGCGGACTAATCAACGAGGACAACTTCCGCGATTTCGTCTTTGCGAATCCCGCTCGCCTCTGGACCAGCATGAACAAGAAGTTTTTTGGTGGCACTGTCGTTGAAGGAGCTGTCACGACACTTTTGAACGATCGGCATAATTAGGGCAAGTATAGACTTGACTAACCGCGAATCGTTCGCTAGATTAGAAGCATGGACGCGAACGAAAAAACGCCTAAAACCCTGACGGACGCCATCCGCTACTACTCCGACGAGGGCCGCTGCATCGCCTACATGGTCTCCCGCCGCTGGCCGGACGGCATCGTGAAATGCCCGATCTGCGGAACCGATAAGGTCCACTATCTTGCGAATCAGCGCCGCTGGAAGTGTAGCCAGAAGCACGACCGCCGACAGTTCAGCGTCAAGGTCGGAACGATCTTTGAGGATTCGCCGTTGTCGCTTACCAAATGGCTCCCCGCTGTCTGGTTGATCGGCAATTGCAAGAACGGGATTAGCTCGTGTGAACTGGCGCGCGACCTTAACGTCTGTCAGAAAACCGCGTGGTTCATGCTCCACCGCATCCGGTTCGCGATGCAGCGCGGTAGCTTTGAGAAGATGGGCGGAAGCGGCCCTGTTGAAGCCGACGAAACTATGATCGGCGGTCTCGCCCGCTTTATGCACAAGGATAAGAAGGCAGAGAAGATCACGGGCACGGGTGGCGCAGGCAAGGAATTGGTTATGGGTCTGCTGGATCGTGAGACTGGCAAGGTCCGTGTCAAGCATGTTGCCAATCGCAAGCGCCGCACGTTGCAAGAAGAGGTGCGGGCGAACGTCGAACCCGGTTCCGAAGTTTTCACCGACGAACTGGCTTCCTATACTGGACTTGAAAAGGATTACGTTCACCAGTTCGTGAACCACGCCGAAAAGTACGTTGAAGGTAACGTACATACCAATGGCATCGAGAATTTCTGGTCGCTGCTCAAGCGCGGTCTGAAAGGAACCTATGTCAGTGTCGAGCCGTTCCATCTGTTCCGCTATCTGGACGAGCAGGCTTTCCGGTACAACGAGCGCAAAGGCAATGACGGTGGTCGATTCGCTGAAATCCTGTCTGGCGTGGCTGGCCGACGCCTGACATATAAGGAGTTGACCGGCAAGATTGATGATTCGCCCGTTCGAGCAGGCGCATAATCCGTCAGGGGCGTGGACGGCGGAGACACCAATGAGTAGACCGAAACAATCCACCCTAATCATTCCGCCCGGTGACGATCCGGGCGGAGCAACACCGTTTGAGCGGTTCGACAACATCATGAAGCGAATCTTATCCGCGTCAAAAGAAGACGTGGATCGGCGCATGGCAAAGGATGCGGAACAACGAAAAAAGCCCAAGCGAAAGTCTTGAAGTTTCATTTTGCTTGAGGCCGACTCTCCGCAGTTAAAACTTTGAGCCATCCCTTATCCGATGCGCTAAGGCCGAACGCATCACGCTCCGCCAAGACAATGAACACCCCGGACAACCCGTCCCAGTACTGCGGCTCCCCGTATTTCCCCTTGACCGGCTTGCGCATGACACGCCCACCCCATTTAACCAAGGATGCGGAGCTTTTCCGCCCGTTGCACTTATTGCAGGCGGTGGCGAGATTGTCTTCGCTGTCGGCTCCGCCCGTAGAGAAGGCTTCGACGTGATCGATTACTCCCCAAAGCTCATCCAAGAGCGGTGCGCCATCGCGCGTGGCGTGCGCGTGAAAGTAAGCGAGCGGCTCGGTTCTACCACCCTTCCGCACCTCGCGCTCTAGCAACCGCAAAACCGGCCCAAAGATGACTGGTCGGTTGCACCATCGGCAAATCCATCTGTCGCGGCGGAAGATGGAAAGTTGCAGCTCTTTCGATAGCGGTGGTCGCGATTTGCCCACTTAACTCCTTAAGAAAAATACGGCTGCTCGTCGCCATTAAAAATTTGAATCCGGATTAGCTTGTAGAAGGGTTCGGCTATGGCTGTTTTCAACAGGTGTAGGCGAATAGTCGAGCAGCACACGTCCGCTAACTGAAGCGCTCGCGACCGCGCGGAATTTCCTTCATAGATAGCATCCACAATTTTAAGCTCGTGGCGGTCCTCGCCTCCATAGACATCCGATACGTTTCTCTCTTGCAGATACGTTACGTCCGAAAACATCATCTCCGTTAAGGTTTGATTGGTCTCACACTTGTCCGCGATCCATATGGAAGGTGGTGTCGGTCAATTGGTAGAAAAGTAATTGGCATCAGCCGTCGACGAGCGAGC
>JBKQPD010000101.1:0-3520 GCA_052145175.1 Binataceae bacterium (SeqCode)
TGGCATTCACAGCACCCCGCCTGGGCTCGCGGAATACGTCGTCCAGAAACTGCCGTGGGACCAAGTGCCGGTTGAAGACCGCCGTGTGTTTGAGCCATTCAGCGGGCATGGAATCTTCCTAGCCTGCGCAATGGAACGGCTTCGTGAGGATTTGCCTGCGGATCTGACGCCTCAACAAAGGCACGACTATTTCCGTCGCAGGCTGGTGGGGGTCGAGACGGATCCGCTGGCGATCGAAGTCTGCCGGCTACTGCTGACACTCACTGACTACCCCAACTCGAACAGCTGGGAATTGCATCCTGCTGACGTTTTCACCTGGTCGGGCTGGGACCAGACGTTGTCATCATCGTCGGTTTTGCTCTCAAATCCGCCGTACGAAAGCTTCTCTTCAGAGCAGCGACGTTCCGTTGGTGCGACAAAGACAACTCCTCCGGGCGAGATGCTCCGACGGGTCATGCTCGATCCGCCGGTCATGATGGGCCTTGTCCTGCCTCAGAGCTTCATGAGCAGTCCAGTCTATCAGGAGGCCAACCGCGAAATTGCGCGCCGCTATGAGGATGTGATGATCGTCGAACTGCCACGCATCTTCCGCTACGCAGACAACGAAACGATCGCGCTGATGGCGTCAGGTCGACGGACGTCTGGAAATAGCGTCTCCGTTCGCTACTCCGAAGTTCCGCCAGACAAAGTCGACTCGTTTTTCAAGGATTTCCATACAACTCGACAACGCGGGAAGAAGGTGTCGCTGCCGAACGATGGTGACACTTTCACGTTGTGGATTCCTGCGGAAGGTGAGATGTGGGGGGCGATTGATCATCTGCAACGGCTTGAATCAATCGTGACAATTCGGAAGGGAGTTAACTGGATTCCTCGCTCGGACGGGCTTCCTCGAACATCGCCCCGCGCGGATGTCGTGAGCGACGAAGAGCAAGCAGGCTTCCGTCGCGGGGTGGAGAAGATGCGTGGCAACCTCTCACAACTGCAAATCAATTGTTTCCGCTACCTGTCATTACTCGACCAGCACCAAGATCCACGAACTCGCGCCCACAAACACCCTTGGGAACACCGGAAGGTTGTCTGTAACGCTGCTAGATTCGAGCGGAAATCTCCATGGCGCATAGCAGCTTGGGCCGATTCCGACGGACTCGCCTTCAGTAAGGAATTCTTCGCGATTTGGCCGAACGATGATGTTTCCGAGTTCGCGATCGCCGCCATCCTTTGCTCACCAATCGCGAACGCCTTCAGTTTCACACACGACCTCGAACGGCATAATCACATTTCCACGCTCCGGCAACTTCCAATCCCTCCGATCAAGCTCCTTCGATCAGATAGCGAGTTACACGAACGCTGCAAGACGCTGCAATCAACTCTAAAGGGTGCTCAGGCAGACGCCAAGCGCGTAATCGAAGAACTCCTGCGTTTGGACGCCGCAGTTCTCGATGCGTACGAGCTCATGGACCGCCTCCAACGTCAGTTGCTGGACCAGTTTCAAGGTTGGGGTCGTCCGGTCGCCGTCGGATTCAAGAAATATTTTCCCGCACATTTCCGCGACGTCATTTCGTTACGTGATCTCGTCACAATCCAGTATGAGTGGGAAACGGCCAATGATCGGCGCTGCGAATTGATCGAGAAAGACATCTCATCAGATGGGCTGACCGCCGAGGAACGCACTGAATTGGATCATCTTCAATCGCTTGCCGATTTGCTCGTGCGTCTGAAAGCTCCCTATCCCAATGACCAGCTTGACTCACTGATTTCGCAACTCAAGGCGGAAGGCAAATGGAGCGACTCGATCTGAGGAAGGAGCTGAGTCGGCTGGCCGTTGCGGAGAGAGTCTTCTGTTATCCGATGGAACCTCATCGGCGCAAACACGGCCCAGCGGGATACACCGATTACGAAAGTTATCGAGACTGGCTGCGCGACGAATTCTCGTACCGCTGCGTGTTTTCGCTAATACGCGAGAAATGGATCGGGCGTCCGGGCAACTTCGACATTGACCACTTTCAGCCGCGAGCAGAACGGCCGGACCTTACCTGCGAATACGACAACCTGCTGTATCTTTCCCATCAATCGAATCTGATCCGCAACAAACGCTCGTTGCCCGATCCGTGCGCCGTATGTTTGGGAAAGTCCCTCCGCGTTTTTCCGAATGGCTCGCGCACAGGAGAGATTGAGGCGATCGACATTACTGGCGAACGAGTCATTCAGATACTGCGTCTCGACAGTGAAGACGCTACGGGATTTCGCAAGCGGATTCTAACAATCCTGCACTCGCTCGCCGTCCACGACGAAGCGTCCTTTCGTGACTGGGTCGGTTTCCCGAGGGATTTGCCTGACCTTCGGCCCCCCAAGCGCCGAAATCCCGGCAACACGCGTCCGGAGGGTCTCTCTGAAAGTGCTCTTGCTGTCCACGAGCGCGGCGAGCTTTCGGAATGGTACTGACCTGACGCCTGAGCAGCCAGCAGTCGTCAGTTTCTGTGAAGTCTTGATTGCGCGAGAGGGACAGCGGTGGAATCGACCGCGGTTGTTTCCATCGCTCTTCAAGCTGCATCGGTCCGACACACCGACGCGCGCTCGGGATACGGGAAGGAGGGAGCAGGCGTGGAAATAGTTATGTGGCGCTCAAGATTGACGAGGGGCTATATCCCCGGCATCGACCGGCTGGGGGCCACATAAGCAGCGACGCCACATTACCGGCGTTATCTACTTCAGAAGATAACGCCGGTAGTTGAAGAACGTCGCCCTGCACCCACCCCCCTGCTCGACGAACGCCCTGGCCCGCGCTTCGCTGCTGGCGTAGGCGTCGCTGGCAACCAGCTCGGCGGCGAGCCGGGCCCGCTTGTTCTCCGCCTCGTCCTCGGCCGCCAGTACCCCGGTCCAGTCCATGCCGGCGGCCTTGAGCTCCCTGGCCCGCACGTAATGCCGCAGCGACGGCTGATGCACCTTGTGCAGGTTGGCGGCAAACCACGGGTAAATCTCCGGGTCGTCGAACCATGTCCCTGCCTGGGCGTGGACCTCGGCCGCGCTGGGCTCGAAAAACACCACGTGCCCCCGGTCCTGGAGCGCCGCCACGTTCCGCTTGAGCGTCTTCCAGTCATTGGAGATGATGGCTACCCGACTTTTGGTCGTAAACTCCCGCGGGATGCCCTGCCGTTCCAGGCTGCGGGCGTCGGTGTGCCAGGCCACGGCTTTTTCCTCTTCGGTCTGGCACACAGGTGACGAAAGGGGCCATTCACATTTCCTTGGTACCGGAGAGCGGGTGGCCCCATCCAATCCGCCATCCAATTCGAGAGTGGGTGGCCCCATCCAATTCCTTGGTACCGGAGAGTGGGTGGCCCCATCCAATCCCCAATCTGCCACTTCTGAGCTAGTGCGCAGATCTTGTGGGCGGTCCCTGCCTTCGACTCAAACTGGTTAGCGAAGATCTCGAGCACACCCAGGTCATCTCTCACGACAATCACGCTCTGGGAACGGCCCACGCCTTCGCCCGCGTCACAGCCAAGACGGGCCTTCCAATCAT
>JBKQPD010000102.1:0-3926 GCA_052145175.1 Binataceae bacterium (SeqCode)
AGGGAGAGGTCGCCACGGTGAGGCGTTTCGCCGAAGCCGTGGCGGGTGAGGGCACACGGAGTTCCCACCAAGTAGGCGACGGCACAAAAATTCACAAACTCTCAGAATGACAAAAAGGGGCTTATAGTTATAATAAGCAGCAATGGCATCCTGAGCCCTTCGTCGCTGCGCTCCTCAAGGGTAAACTCAGCGAAGGATCTGCGTCCGCGCTCTTCGGCCTCGTCGGCCGGAACTCTATGAAGGATGCAAAAATCACTTGTGCAGAGGTTCCCTAGCTGTCTTCCTGAGCCGGCGAGCGGCGCGAGCCGAACCTGCCCTGAGCGAAGCCGAAGGGTCGAAGGATCCTTCGGCTCCGCTCAGGACAGGCCTACGCGCAGCGCTTCTGAAGCATTCACTTGTTCAGAGCTTCCCTTGCGGAATGGCGAGCCGCAGACTCCAGGTCATCCAAAGGGAGCCCGCGACCAAAGATTCCTGGAGGCTGCCAATCCCCGCACGAAATCGAGCGATCCGTCCGTCACAGCGGACTGAATTGTAGTCGCCGTCGATAGCAGGTCTTAGCTGCTTATTTCAGCTCGCAGGTGCGGCGAGGTCCGCTAAAATTCGCGCCCTGCGAACGAGTCCGCACCCCGTCATCCCAAAGGGTGACCGACACGCTGAAGCGCAGAGTCTTGGTAGTAACGTCGATCGGCATCGGCCGCCAGTTAAAGTAACCTGAGCGGCCCTCGCCAACCTTCTCGATCAGTCAGATCGTTCGAAACAGCGAACTGTCCAGCCGGGCGTATCCGCTACGCCCCCCAACCCTACTCCACCCGTCACCAAAGCTCGCAGGCCGCGCGGGGCGGCCGCGATGGCGTCTAGTTGCCGGCCCGCAGCTCCTCGAGCTGGGCCGCGCCTTGCTGCAAGCGCCACTGATCGATTGCCTCGACGTTAAAGCGCCAGTCACTGCCGATCTTGAATCCGGGCAGTTGGCCCTTCTTGAGCAACCGATAGATCGTTGACCGATGAACGCGGAGGTATTCCGAAAGTTCGCCGACGGTGAGCACTTTGGCATCTGCTAACATCATAGTCTGATTCCTCTTCAGGTCCTCTTATCCTCTCAACGTTTGGTTAAACTATCACATATTCCCATAGCCGCTAAACACTTGCCCCAATCTTGACCTCCCCCGAGGTCTACGACGCTGCCACCCCCCGGCGGCGCGTCCTTCCCTGGTGTCAGTAAACGGAGAGAGACTCTACGATTAGAGATTGACCCTGAGTCCGTCCAGTCGACCAGCCCGACCAACCAACCTTAGTTATTTTAATCAATTTGATAAAGACTTCAAGTGGTCCAAGGGACGACAAACTGGTTCTTAGTCGGCGTTCCGGAATAAGAGACCCACTTAGTCCTGATTTCACGGCAAGCCGGAAGCCTGCTAGCTTGCGCTGATGGCGGCGCAAATACGGGTTGGGGCGTCGGGTTTCAGCTACAAGGAGTGGCTGGGCGGATTCTATCCGGCCAAATTGCCCGCCGCGAAAATGTTGCCGTTTTACGCCGAACGGCTCGCCACGGTCGAAATCAATTACACCTTCCGCGCGATGCCCAGGCGGTCGATGCTCGAGGGATGGGCCGCCAAAACCCCGCCGGACTTTCGTTTTGCGCTCAAGGCGCCGCAGCGGATCACGCACTTCGCGCGCTTGCGCGGAGCCGGCGAAAATCTCGATTACTTTATCGCGACGGCGGGCGCCCTCGGCGAGCGTCTGGGACCGGTGCTGTTCCAGTTGCCGCCGGATTTGGCGCGCGACGACGCCCTGCTGGGGGATTTCGTCGCCCAGCTCAACGGCCGCGTGCGCGCCGCCTTCGAATTCCGCCATCGCTCGTGGTTCGCCGACGCGGTGTTCGATTTGCTACGCCGCGCGGAAGCCGCCCTATGTGTAGCAGAAAGTGACAAAATGGCGAGTCCGGTTGTGCGCACCGCGCCGCATGTCTATCTGCGGCTGCGCCGGGAGAACTACGACGACCCGGCGCTCGCAGCGTGGGCGGAACGAATCAGCACGCTCGCAGAGGACGCGCGGGAGGTCTACGTCTATTTCAAGCACGAAGCCGCCGCGCCTGACCTCGCCGCACGGCTCCAGCGGCGCTTGGCCGCCACTTGAACGAAGCGATGAGCGGCTTGGCGGGCAATTACCGGTACGAAATCCGGCGCGGGGATGCGGTTACGGCCGTCGAGGAAGCGCATATCGATGAACATGCGCTAACCGTCATCCGCCGCGACAGCGACGGACGCACCGTCCATCAGGCCGACGCCACCCTCGACGCGGACGGCAGAATCAGCGCAATCAGCCTCCGTTACACGAGCGCACTCTTCAAACGCGACGCGCGCTATCGCGCCGATGGTGAAAGTTTTCGCGGCAGTATCAGCGTGATGGCCGGGCGCAACGAGATAGTGATCAAGCTCGGGCGCTTTGGTGAAGTCGAGGTGGCCGGCATGACGGCCTTCCGGGCCCTGCTCCGGGCCCACGCGCGCGCCCGCGGGCAGGCGCGCTGGACCGGCCGGGTCGCGGTGATCGATCCGAGTTCGCTCGCCGCCGCCTCGCTCAAACAGACGTGCCGTCTCGGCCGCGACGGCAGGAGCTGGATTTACGAAGCCCGCATGGGCGAGACCGAGGAAATCGAACTGGACGAAGCCGGCCGGATCGTTCGGCGTCACGATAGTGACGGCGGCGAGAGCCGTCTGGTCTGGTTCGAACCGCTGCCGGGTCCGAGCGCCTAGGCGGCGGCGCGTTCGCGCGGCATCTTGCAGTCGCCCTCGAACTGCGCGCCCTCATTGAGAACCAGACTGGCCGTGGTAATCGTGCACTTGAGCCGCGCGGTTGCGAGCAGCTCGAGCCGCTCGCGCGCGATGATCTCGCCGTTCACCTGACCCGCAACCGTGACGCGGGTGCCCGCGATGCGCGCCGTCACCACCGCGCCCTCGGCGATCAGAATCTCATCGCCGGTAATCTCGCCTTCGGCCTCGCCTTCGATTTTCGCCGGCGCCTTGAAGTTGAGTTTACCCGAAACCTTGGTGCCCTTGCCGATCCGCGATTCGTAGGACCGTTCGTCGTTTACCGCCATCTAACCACACCCCTTACTGCCCCACCCCCGAATTGCGGCCGGGGCCCTTGACGCCCCCGACTATGCCGCGAAAGCGCGCCTGAGGCAATCCGCTTTTTCGCTGCCGGGCGCGAGAAAAACGGCCATCGTGCTAGGCTGGACGTCAGGTCGACCTGAGCCGAAGACGGAGCGAGCGCGCCAGTGGAGCGAAGCGGAACGAGAAGACGAGTCTTCGCGGACGGGCTGCTAACGGCCGTGCTCACCATCGGCTGCTTCGCGTGCCATCCGCGCGCGGCCGGACCAACGCCCCTCGCGTCCCCGCCGAACCTGCCGTCGCCGCCGTCCGGGATTTACGGATTCGCCGGGGCGGGCGCGCCCTTCACTGCGCCTGAGGGAGTGATCGGCGAATGCATCTGGATTTTTGACGAGCGCGATAGCTTGTTGATCGCGAAGGGTGAATGTGCGGAAAAGACGCCCGGCGAATTTCGCGTGATGCTCAAACCGGGCCGCTATGTGGTACACGGGCCGGGCGGGAATCGAAGGGTGATTATAAGACCGGGGGCGTGGGTCGAGATCAAATCGGTCGCTTCGCTGCCAATGGCGCCTTAACGATCACCGCAAAGCGAGATACTCACTCGCCGAGCGCCGCAACGGCGCTCCGCCAGGGATGCTCTGCACAAGTGATTTTTGCCATCCTTCATAGAGTTCCGGCCGACGAGGCCGAAGAGCGCGGACGCAGATCCTTCGGTGCGCTCAGAGTTTGTGAATTTTTGTCATTGCGGGGATCGCTTTGCAACGCGTGGGGTGGATGAATGGAGGGGTGCGGCGGAGGTGGAGTGATGGACGAGGACGT
>JBKQPD010000103.1:0-3087 GCA_052145175.1 Binataceae bacterium (SeqCode)
GCCCGCTTCATGCTCGCGCAAAATCCCGATGATTTGTTCCTCGCTGAATCGGCTGCCCTTCATTCGTCCGTCTCCTTTGCGTGACGGACTCTACTTCAAATCGCGGGCATTTCAGGGATGCAGGCCATCGCCGTTCGAGACTGGCCAGAAAACGAAGCCCCGCTGGGGCAAATTAAAGCCCATAATACCCCCGCTCCGAAGTACAATAACGAGAATATAATGCTAAGGGTAGCACGTCAAAGTCCCCTTTAGTATCTGACCCTAAACGTCGGACTATCCTCGGGGCGCATCTTGAGTGTTGGGGAGCAACGGAACATCGGCACGGCTATGATCGCAAGAAGAAGGGCGCGCCCTTTAAATTCCGCAATATTTTGTGTTGAAGCAGGGTGGGTCGGAAATGCGAGGATCAAATTAGACGATGGCGAATGAAACCAACAGCAACTTGACTCCGGAGCAAATGGCTGCGCGGATCGCCGAACTGGAAGGTCGTCTGGCCAAGGGCAGTAGCCTTAGTTTCAAAGTGTCTGAGAAAGGGGCTGTTTCGGTGTACGGTCTCGGTCGATTTCCAGTCACCCTCTACCTGGAGCAGTGGGACACGTTGCTCTCGCACGCTGCCGAGCTGCGTGAGTTTATCGAGGCGAATAAGTCCCGACTAAAGACCAAGGATCAGACCAAGAAATAGGCCCGAGGAGAATCCACAATTTTGACCAATGGAGGAGTGGCCTCTACTACCGGGATGAAGTTTAACCATCACTTGCGAGCAATTCAGTTGTTGGCGAGTTCCACCCAGGTGGGCGCATGATCGCTTGCCTTTAGCCAGCCGCGGACTTCGCGATCGACGCCTGCGCCGACGAGGCGCACGGCGACCGACGGGCTGAGCAGCAGATGATCGATGCGTAGCCCCGCATCGCGCGCCCAGGCATTTCGCAAGTAATCCCAAAAAGTGTAGATGCGCTCGCCCGGATGCAGCTTGCGCAGCGCATCCGTCCAACCGCAAGCCACGAGGTGAGCGAAGGCGTCCCGCACTTCGGGCCGGAAGAGCGCATCATCGAGCCAGCGTTCCGGCTTATAGACGTCAAGGTCTGTCGGTATAACGTTGTAGTCGCCGGCGAGAACGATAGCCCCGGCCGTGGCTAACAGCGCTTCGGCATGCTTCGTCAAGCGCTCGAACCAGCGGAGTTTGTAATCGAACTTGGGGCCGGGCGCTGGATTGCCGTTGGGAAGATAGAGGCAGCCGACCAACACGTCACCGATCAGCGCCTCGATGTAGCGGCTATGGGTGTCGTCTGGATCACCGTGTAGGCCTCGACGACTCTCGACCGGCTTCAGTCCGCGGGCGAGAATGGCGACGCCATTCCAGCTCTTCTGGCCATGCCAGACCGCGCCGTAGCCCGCCTCGCGCAGCGCGGCTTCTGGAAATTTCTCCTGGGGCGCCTTCAACTCCTGAAGGCACGCGACATCTGGTCTGAATTCAGCGAGCCAGCGCAGGAGCGCCGGCAGGCGACCATTGACGCCGTTGACGTTGAAGGTTGCAATCTTCAATTAGTTCCCCGTCTGACCACTGCCGGCCCGTTCCATTATTGATTTATCATAACGTCCTCGGGGAGGCGCTTTCGATGAGAGAGCGGCCCGCACCTCCTTCGGCATTCATCAATCTGACATTCACGCACAGGTAGGAACCACGTTGTTTTTTCTGCTCTGCCCCGGTGAGTAACTGCGCTCGTCTGTTGACTTAACGAAGCAAAGCAGTTAGTATCGATAGTAGGATCGGGCGGGCAGTGCGCCTTGCGGGAGGCGCGGAGGTGGAGTGATGGAGCGGATGGATGAAGAAACGCAAAAGCAAGAATCCTCACGCCGTGGCGCTGGGCAGGTTAGGTGGACTCGTGCGCAGCGCAGCCAAGCAGCGGGCCAATCGCGAAAATGGCCGCAAGGGTGGCTTGGTCAAAAGCCGGGCGAAGACTATCGCGGCACGGCGCAACGCACGGCGATCCCGGCCGGGACGGCGGAAGAAGTTGTGAATACGGTGATTGCGCTAATCCGCGCGCGCTATGGCGAGTCTGCAATCGGGCGCGGCGATCGCGGTATCCGGTATCATTGCCATTCATAACCAGACGGCGTCGGCGGTGCCGGGCGGCATTGGAGCCGCTAGTAACTGGTGGCGGGAAGCTCGGGGAGACGTTTATTCCGGGGCTGGTTCTGGCGATGTGTGGGGATAGGCGCGTGCGGAAGCGGCGATGATCATCGGTCAAATCGTTAACGGTGGAAAGCTGGAGCTCGACCTCCCCACGCTGGTCGACACCCGGCTGCTCATTCAGGCCAATTCCGGCGGCGGTAAGTCGTGGCTGCTGCGCCTGATTGCCGAGCGCGCCGGGATCCAGACCATCATTCTCGACAACGAGGGTGAGTTTGGGAGTTTGCGCGAAGCGGTCGACGTGTTGTTGGTCGGCGCCGGCGGCGAGCTGCCCGCGAATCCGCGCCACGCGGCGCTGCTTGCGCGGCGACTGCTCGAATACAAGGTTTCCGCGGTCGTGGATCTCTACGAACTCAAGCTGTCGGACCGCCGGCGCTTCGTAAAACTCTTCCTGGAATCGCTCATCCACCTGCCGCGCGAGCTTTGGCGGCCGACGCTGGTGATTCTCGATGAGGCGCATATCTACTGCCCCGAGCGCGGTTCGGGGGAAGCGGAATCGTCCGAAGCGGTGATCAGCCTGATGAGTCAGGGCCGCAAACGGGGATATGCCGGCATCATCGCTACGCAACGTCTTTCCAAGCTCCACAAGGATGCGGCGGCGGAGGCCAACAACGTAATTATCGGGCGGACCTGGTTAGACGCCGACCAGGGGAGGGCAGGGGACGCGCTTGGGCTTTCCAAGGCCGACCGGCTCAAGCTGCGCGATGTGAGGCAGGGCGAGTTCTATGCCTTCGGCCCGGCGTTCGGTCAGCCGGGAGTGGTGCGCTTCCTGATCAGCGACAATTAAATCTGCCGGAAGACGACAATTAGAAATGCCGGTGGTCGCCGTCCCGACGGCGGTCAGGCGAAGTGGAGCCAGTGGGTGAGGCTCCATGGTGAAGGATGCGCAGGTCGGG
>JBKQPD010000104.1:0-6496 GCA_052145175.1 Binataceae bacterium (SeqCode)
ACTAAAACGCTTCTTAAATACAAATCAACTTCCGCGACCGGGACGGGCCATCACCCACCCCGGTCGCTGTCGGATTCTTCAAGAAGACATCCGCCAGGTTTGGCCAGCGGATAACGAATCTCGCGGCAAGCTTTCCGCCACGAGTGCCCCGCCGGGTCAGGACTTATCACCTCTATGCCGAGGGAGGGCAGTCGTCCTACCCGATGTATGTTTTTGATGAAAGGTGATGTGCCAAAACCAACTACGTATGTAGACTGAGGAAATGTCTTGTCCTAAGCATAAGCAGAATAAACGTAACGCTTCTATCGAAGAAGGCGCAAAAAGCACAGTTGCTTCGATTCTGTTAGCGTAAACATGATGTAACTTGAATGGCCTGCAACTTGCGTTACACCTGTCCCCGTGGAGTTACACACGCCTGGGAGCTTTGTCGTGGGAGGAGCGGCCATCGAATCGCCGAACGACCCGCATGATTTTCACGGTATTGTCGGCGATAGTCCGGCAACGCGGGCGCTGGTACGCAAGATCACAGGTCTGGCTGCTGGCCGGACAACGGTACTGATTATCGGGGAGAGCGGGACGGGCAAGGAGCTGGTCGCGCGCGCGATCCATCAGGCCTCCGCCCCCGATTCGCCATTCGTGGCGCTGAACTGTGCGGCGCTGCCCAAAGATCTGATCGAAAGCGAACTTTTCGGCTACGTCAAAGGAGCCTTCAGCGGAGCGAACCAGGACCAGCCGGGACTCTTCAGGTCGGCGCACGGTGGCACGCTGTTCCTCGACGAGGTCACCGAGATGAATCCTGAGACGCAGGCCAAGCTGCTGCGCGTGATTCAGGAGCGCCGGGTGCGGCCGGTCGGCGGCACGCGCGAGGTTCCGGTCGACGTACGGATCGTGGCCTCGACCAACCGTGAACCTGACGAAGCGGTCCGTGACGGCTATCTGCGCAAGGACCTGTATTATCGCCTCGCGGTGGGTATCCTGCGGGCGGCGCCACTGCGCGAACGCAGCGACGATATACCGCTTCTGGCGGCACACTTCATCGATCTTTTCAACGAGAAGTTCGCCAGGAATCCGACGATAAGCTCCATCGAGCCCGACGCGCTCGAGGCCTTGATTCGCTATCCTTGGCCCGGCAACATACGCGAACTCTGTAACGCGATTGAAGTCGCGTTCGCGTTCTGCTCCGCGCAGACCCTTACACTCGAAGACTTCTCGCTTCCCGTGCCGAGCCCGAGCGCGCCTCACGCGATCAGCGAGATTCGTGAAAGCGTCGGGCGCGAGGCGCCTGAGCGCGCCACTCCCGTGGCCTTTAGTTCACTGAAAGAGGTTGAACGCGATCATATTCTGTGGACGCTGAAAAGAACGGGCGGCAACAAAGCGCTCGCGGCGCGCGTACTTGGAATCTCGCGCAAGAACCTTTACGACCGTCTTGCGCAACATGGTCTCGGCGATACCATCAGGAGTGCCGGCCAGACCGCGATGGTGCGCGATCTGGTTCCCGTGTTGACGAAGGCTGGCTGATAAACGGGGCTGACGCGGCCGACCTGAACCTGCTACCTGCCGCTTCAGGCGCGCGGGTCCTCCATGATCCGTGGCCACTCACCGGATAGATTGGAAGGCGACGGACGGTTGTGTATGCAACGGCGCGCCGACGTTCATTCATTCTCCGTAGCATCTTTTATTGAGCAAATTGACGACAAGACTTTTCCTGTTCCTCCCGTATGCTGACGGCGGATAGGCGCAACCCATCATTTTACAGTCAAGGGAATAGTCCCGCCGGATGCGGGGAACGAGCGTCCTTGCGCAAAATCCAAGGGGGAACTCCCGTTTGGAACCGGACGTGCGCGAAAGACTGAATGATGGATACCGCGAAAAAGCACCAGCGCCACTTGGGAGATTGGGTCGCGAATCGCTCCGATCTGCCCAGCGAGCCGCCGCGACTCAGACCGGCGAACGCGATGTTCGCAAGTGATGTTGCGGGGACGTCCGCCGTGTCGCCCGCAAAGACGATCGGCGCGCGCGTGCTTATCTGCTTGCGCCGTTTGTTTGGCCGTGAGCGAGCGAGCCGACTGGCGGCGCCCGATTCGATCGTGTCGCGCAGGATGTTTCTTGCCGAGACCCAACGTGACATCGGGGTCGCGCTATGCGCGATCGAGACGGGGGATTTCGATGTCGTGCTGGAGTTGGCCCGGCGGTTCAAACGCGAAGGGGTTGTCCACGATTTTCCCAAGATTGGCCGTATGGGTGACACGCTGGCGCGGGCGATCCTCGCCCAGGATGTCCGGGGCGCCCGCGCTGTAGCGCAGCTCGTCATGAAGTATCTCGGCAAAGCGATGGACAAGTTGCCTGCCGTCGGCGCGGGCGGAACGAAGACGCAATGAGTAAATCGAGGTTCGATACCGCCAGCATCGTGGGGCTGCTCCTCGGTCCGGCCTGCATCCTCATGGGTCAGCTGATGGAAGGCGGCAAGCTCACGACGTTGCTGCAGACCAGCGCCGCCCTGATCGTTATCGGTGCGAGTATCGGGGCCTGCATGCTGTCGTTCCCCGGCACTTTCTTAATGGCCGCGGCGCGGGATGTGCGCAAAGTGGTCGCCGAAACCTCGCCCGATCCTTTCGATCTGGTCGATCGCATTATCAACTACAGCAACGTCTTCCATAAGGAGGGCGCGGTCGCGCTCCAGAGCTACGTGCCGAAGGAGCCCTATCCGATGCTCTCGATGGCGCTCAACCTGCTGGTCAGCAACGTCAGTCCCGAATCGATGATGGGCATCCTCGAGCGCAAAATTGCCGAGAACACCCGGCTCAACAATGCCGGCGCCGAGGTCTTCGAGGCGGCGGGCGGCTACCTGCCGACCTTCGGCATCATGGGCGCGGTGCTGGGGTTGATTCATACGATGTCGATGCTCAGCGAGCCGGAGAAGCTTGGCGAAGGGATCGCGACGGCCTTCGTTGCGACGCTCTATGGAGTCGGTACAGCCAACTTGCTGGCGTACCCGATTGGCAAGAAGATCCGCGCCCGAGCGCATACCGAGAAGGAGCTGGACAAGATCGTCATCACGGCGATCAAGGGTATCCAGTCCGGCCAACGGGGTATCGCCCTGCGCCAGACCTTGACCGCGGGGTCACATGGCGCGCCGCAAGCCGGCGGGGGTGCCGAAAAGCCCGCGCGAATCGCCCGCAAAGACGCTGCCTAAGGCCGGCGGAGCGGACCGCTAACGAGGAATCACGGCGCTGCCGCGAGTAACAGAGGAACAACCCGATGCAACCCGCGACCTCGGCCGATGGTCTCACGAACGGTCCATTCGCCGCTTACCAGGCGCGCATCGCGGCCTTGCGGCGGTCGCCGTATATGGACTTTCCGGCGCATGTGCATCTCGAGACCTTCGCGAAGTGCAATGCTAGCTGCAGCTTCTGTCCTTCGGAGAAGCTCGAACGCAGTGGCGCCAGGATGCCTGACTCCCTTATCGCGAAAATCCTTGCCGAACTCACCGCAATACCAGTGCGGTTCCAGCTCTCGCCGTTCAAGGTCAACGAACCGTTTCTGGATGTCCGCCTTTTGACATTCTGGAACTATGCAATCGGAGCTTACCCAACGCCGGAGTAACGCTCACCACCAACGCGGCGCCGCTGACTGATGCTCAGCTGAAAAAACTCGCGGCGCTGCGCAACATCGGCAGTCTCTTTATTTCCGTAAACGAGCGGAGCTTGGAAGCTTACGAGCGCGTGATGAGGATTCCCTTTGCGCGAACTCTGGACCGTCTCAAGAGTATTCATCGTGCGGTTGCCGAGGGCAAATTGCAGTTTCCGGTTATACTGTCGCGCGTCGGCGACGGTTCGGCCGAAGACCAGTGCTTTACGCGCTGGGCCCGGGAAAACTTTCCCCGGTTTCAGTCAGCCGTTTTCAGTCGTGGCGGATGGATCGGACAGGTCGACACCACTCCCAGTTATGTCCCCGCTATCGGCTGTATCCGCTGGTTCGATTTGTCGATTACCGCGACCGGTGTCGTGGCGCACTGCTGCATGGACGGGATGGCGCTGTATCCGATCGGTGATGCGAACCGTCAGCACCTCCTCGAGATCTACAATAGTCCCGCCTATCGGTCGCTGCGCGAACACACCCTGTCGCGGCTTGAGGCCGCGCCATGCAAGAGCTGCGGGTTTCTTTAATCGTAACGCGCGCTCCCGCGCAGCCGCGCGGGATGGTCGGGCCGGGAGGTCACCGCGAGCGGGGGATCAAGGTCTGTCTGGTCGCTGCCCGGCTTGAACCGCCTCGTGATGAAGGAGGTTTGTGCACTCCAGTTAATACTGGCAGCAGCAGGGCGTGCGCCGATTGGTCGGCAGACAGTTTGGTGGCTTAATCGCTTCGAGCGGAAGGGGCGGCGGCCTGGCTCACTTGAATAGCGGCGAAGATACCACCCAACGAGACGAAGACTTTCACCAGTCCTTCGAGCTCAAGCGGATCGCTCTCGCCCTTGGCCTTGACCAAGGTACGAATGGCGAAGCGATGCAGGCTCAGGATGGTGAGTGCGACCTCGCGTGAGTGCGAAATATCGATCCCGCGATCCATATAGCCCACCAAGGTAATACATCGATCGAGCTTGGCTTCAGCGGCGTCTTTCTGCCCGGATTGGTAGAGGTGCGCCGCTTCGCCGGTCCAGCGGGCGAGTCGCGCATAGAGTTCTTCATAGGCGGCCTCGCCGGAGAGGCCCATCGATTGATTCTCGGAATATGCGCTTCGCACTTCAGTATCTCCTGATTACGGCGGTCCCGCTAACCTGTAACCGACAGCGTCGACCCGGGCGTCGAAGTACTGCTGGAAGAACTGCTGCTGCTCGTATCGAAAAACTGCGAGAGGTTTTGATAATTCAATACTTCCGCCTGAATTTGCGCATACTCGGTCTGGAGGTTGGTGATCTGCTGATTATTTTGACTGGTCAAAGTACTGATTTGTTGGGTCAGCTGAGTCACCTGCGTTTGATCGCTGGCGGTCTCGGTGGCGATCACGCCGGTGTCGGGCGTGATCACGCTGCTCACGGTCGAGTTGAGCGCGGAATAGAGCTGGCCGATGGCGGTCTGCGTAGCGGACGGATTCGTACCCGCCGCGCTGACGAACTGGCTCTGGTCGAAGGTCAGCAAACCATTCGTCTGATTAATCGAGATTCCCAGATTCGACAGATTCTGCGTTCCGAGCAAGGTTTGCAGAGTGGACAACACCGATTTCAGACTCGCATCGTCGGACAACGGGGGGGCGGCCTGATTCGGCACCGCCTGCGTGTTGGCGGTGATGTCGTTCACCACGGTGTTGTACGCGTTGACGAAGCTGTTGACCTGTCCCCCTTCGGTGGTGAGATCAGGGGAGACGGTGACCACGGAAGGACCACCAGTGCCGCTGAGAGCGAGTGTCAGGCCGTTGATCGCGTTGGTGACCAGATTACTCGGCGAGGTAACTATCTGGTTGCCGACCTGCACGGTTGCATCCTGGGCGGTGCTGACCTGTGGAACAAAGGTCGCGGCCGCGAAGCTGTCGCCCGTGTTCAGGGTTCCGTTGCCCAGGGTAAGCGTGAGTCCGTCCGCGACGGTAAGGGGTTGCCCGCTATAGTTGGCAGGCACGGTGATAGTGCCCGATTCGCCCGAATCGGACGACCACCCAATCGTGATCGGGTCCGTGCCGAGCGTCCCGCCCGAAGTCACGGAAAAGCTGTATTGCTGCGCAAGGCTGCCGGTGTAGGTGCCGCCCACGGTCGGGACGGAGGTCCCGGTGACTGAGCTTGTGGTCGGACCGATCGAGTTCGTGGCGAAATTGGGCGACGTCCCGCCCGATAAGCTGGAGGTGACCGAGAACGCCCCCGCTGATCCAGTCGAATTGCTGGTGATCTCCAGTTGATAAGGCGCGCCTGCCGCTCCGGTATCGACCACCTGCGCGCTGACGCCGAGGCCGGCCGTGGTGATCGCAGTCGCCAACCCGTCCAGCGTGTCGTTGGTCGAGTCGACGGTTATCGGCGTCGCCGTGCCGCCGATAGTGATCGTGAAGGTGCCGTCCCCGACGCTCGAGGTGTCGCTGGCGTAGCCCTGCGAAGCCAGACTCTCGGCGGAGGCGACTTGCGAGACGGTAACATTATACGTCCCATTCTCGGGCGCGCTGGCGACGGTGGCTGTAAATGGTGCGTTCGACGAAACACTCGCGGCGGTCGGCGGGATAGTCAGGCTGGCATTGAGCGTGCTGAGCGCATTCTGCAGGGTAGTGAAGTCCCCACTGATCGTTCCCAATGTGCTGATTGCGGTGTTGACGCCCGTCAGTTGGTTGTCGAGGGAGGTTAACGGGACCTGCAACGCCGCGGTTTCGGCCTGCAGGATCGTATTGAAGTCGAGACCGGTGAAATTGGAAAGGGTAATGGGTGCCGCTGCCATTTTGTTGAGCCTCTCTGAATGAGCACAGCCCGTGCCATAAATGTGAAGAGCGACGACGGCCGGCGCGGAGAGCTAAGCCTCCGCGCCGG
>JBKQPD010000105.1:0-7293 GCA_052145175.1 Binataceae bacterium (SeqCode)
GGTTCGATGAGTGCGATGTTGCTCTTTGTGCGGCATAAGACGACTGCCTCCAGTTGCACCAGCGATAGTAGGATTCTTGCGGAGGCCTTCGTTCCAGCACCGCTCGCGACCCCACAGCGCGGGTTGATTTCGGCCGCGCCGTGCAAACAACTGTGCGCGCAGTGAAGATATTGACGAATCGTTAATTCACCGCCACAGACGTGGCTCGCACATGTTTTAGGTTTGGGTCAGTCGGCGCCGGGTACGCATAGAACCATCCGACGAAATATAAATCGTCACAGGGCTTAGAGCTCGAAATGTAATCGCGAGCCGAGGATATTGACCGGCCCTCGATCACGGTTGAATGCGGGATTCGCGACAAACTGATAGTCCACCGCAAAGTGGACGCTCTTCCAGACCGTCCAATCGTAATACGTTTCCAAAACCTCTTCCCAGCCGTAACTGAGTGCACCGTCGCCGTCTAGAATCCCCGTGCCGCCCGCATTGAGATACCTCTGATTTGCTCTCGAAATCCCGCTCATCACGCCTGCGAGGCCGAAAGTGTCCCCGGCGCGCTGCCATGCCGCCGCATGCACACTTATACCAACCGATCCCGAGTAATTGATGTCGGTGAACATCCAAGCCTCGTTGCGGCCGTAATTCCAACCGACGCGGGAAAACACCCCGGTATGCTCCGTGATTGCCTGCTGCAGGTTTAATCCCACGCCGTAGTTGCAGCGGTACGCCAGATTCGCAGTGATGCTGGTTCCCGGAGCCGAGAGCGCCTGCAGATAGCTGCCCGGGTGAGCGCGATTGAGAAAGCTGAGCAAGCGGATGGTCCCGGGATGGTCGTCAAGAATGTACCGGCGTTCCAACTCAGCCACCATGCCCCACGCCTTGAAAATCGCCCCATCGCCCGCCGTGATATCCTGGTAACCCGGCTTGATAAAAAGCGCGTCCTCGGCGGTCCAGCTATTGGCGACCCCCGGTATCTGGAAAAATCCGTATCGCAGCGCCCATTTTGGCTGGTTTAGTTCAAACGCCACGCCGGTCGTGTATCCGAGGCTATCCGCCGGATAGTCCCAGGTGGCGTTGTTGACAAACGCCCAGTTCATAAATTGCGTACTCGGGTCATCGGCGTAGGCATCCTGATCAAAGATATTGACCACGGCGAAGCGGCCGACAGTTATGGTAAACCGCGAGATGTCCTCGCGTCCGGCCAGCGTCAGTTCATCATCCGGAACGCTCTCCTGCTCGCCTCCGAAGCCGATCGTCTGTCGCATGAAGAGCTGAGCAAGCATCAGCCTTGGGTAGATCGTGCCCGCCTTGTAAGCCTCGCCGTTGGCAAAGTCGTCGATGCCTAAAGTGTCGTGCAGTCCCTCGCCCTGCCAGCTCAGTAGATCAATATGGGTTTCCGCGCCCGACCAAAGGCGGGCGCCCGCGAACAGGTCGACCGCGACCGTTTCGCGGATCTGGCCGCCCGTTGGAAGACTGTTGGTGCCGGAATATTTGGCCGAAAACGGCGGATAGCCTTGTACAGTATCGGTGTTCTGAATATGCCAGTTCCAGTTCTCTATTTGCAGTGCCCCTGATGTGCCGAGTTCCTGGCTGTCGCCAATTTGAGCCTGGGCTCGTGCCGTCCATCCAGTTGCTAAAAGGATACCGGCAAGAATCATAGCGATTGCAGCGGGTCCAAGCCTGCGATCTGCCCACCTTCGCGCATATCTTTGCACAACTGCGCCGAATCCCGTTCGTAACGATATGAGTGCCCCAGAGCAGTAGCGCGACGTCACCGCTGAGGTAAACAAAAATCGCGGTAGCAAACATGACTGATGCTGCAGACTCCGGTGGCCCGTCGCAACAGATCGACGTTACCAAAGGTTACGATGCGCGGCGTGCGCGACCTGACCATTAATTCTTCGATCACTGCGGCCATCAGACCTCTTCATTGCCCCGCGCGCGGCGACCACTAGAAGGCCACATCAAAATTGTGCCACTTCAACTTCAATGGTCACATGAGACAACGACGCGAAGTCGGCGAGCAGATTGCGATAGAAACGCGGCTCGCGCGCCCGTGGCGTGGTGACCGAGACGATGGCACCCAAATGCCCTGGTCCGAGCCGCCACAGATGGAGGTCTGCCAGCCGGTCGCCCTCGGCTTCGATAGTTTGGCGAATGCCTTGCATCACGTCCTGGTCAGGTGTCATGTCGAGCAGAATAGCGCCCGTATCGCGGATCAGCCCGTAGGACCAGCTGGCGATCACGCAGGCGCCGAAAATGCCCGCCAAGGGGTCCATCCAGAGCCAGCCGAACAGGCGCGCGAACGTCAGGCCGACAATGACGAGGACCGATACTGCTGCGTCCGCCACGACATGGATGACAGCAGCACGCATATTGTTGTCTTGGTGGGCTGCGCCCTGCCCGCGATGTTCGTCGCCCTCGTGTTCGTGATCATCGTGATCATGCCTGTGGCCGTGATGACCGCCGCTCAGTAGCCAGGCGCTGGCGACATTAACCGCCAAGCCCAGGCAGGCAATGGGGATGGCCTCGGCAAAGTGGATCGAGACCGGTGCGAAGAAGCGGCTGACCGCTTCGTAACCGATCAGCAGGGCAATCACGGCCAGGACCAAAGCGCTGCTGAAGCCCGCAAGATCGCCGAACTTGCCGGTGCCAAAGGTAAACCGTCTATCGGTCATATGCTTGCGGGAGTAGCTATACGCCAAAGCCGCCAAGAGCAAAGCGCCAGCATGCGTACTCATGTGCATGCCGTCCGCTACCAATGCGATGGAGCCGAACACGAGGCCGCCGATGATCTCGACCAGCATCATACCGCCGCAGAGTATGATGACACCCCAAGCTTTGCGCTCATTGATCTCGTGGCCTTCGCCGAGAAAGACGTGGCTATGCACGGCCTGGAAAGTGGGTGTCGCTGGTGCGGTCATGCGAGCCTCATTTCAGGTAAGTTCGAATGACATCGAGCAGTTGCCCGGCTGCCTCGCCGTTCAGCGCACCCGGATGTTTTTGGCTATCCACGAGATGGGTGCGGACGTGGTCCTCGACGACTTCGGCCATTAGCCCGGCCATCGCACCGCGCGCACCCGCAATTAGATGCATCACGGGCTCGCAGCCGGCTTCTTTCTCCAAAGCCCGTTCGATGGCCTCAACCTGCCCCCGGAGACGGCGCACCCGAGCCAGGAGTTTCTGTTTCTCACGAACCGTATGTGACACCTCCATACTATAGGATAGGGGGGTACGCTAATCAAGACTTGAAATTAAGAGGGCAGCAAGCCACCAGCAAGATTAAAATCCCACTGGACCAAATCGTGACGGTTCAGACGTTGGCGGGCGTGTAGATCTGCCGCCCAAGATCCCAAAACCCACGAAACGCATCAGCGTTGCTAGTAGCAATTAGGCGTGTGATGGCTACAGTACGCCATTCGACGCAATAATTCTTAGTAACGGATTTTATCGTGTTACAAAAGGAAGAAAGGAGGAACCCTACTCGCGCAGAGATCCCCGGCTCTCAAATCAGTATCTTGCTTGGCCACTTGGCGCTTCATCGCGCTCCGATCTCGGAGAGGATGAATTCCTTGACGCCCGGTGCGCCGGTGATGCGCAGCCAGACCGGGCCGTCGCGGGGCTCAATCTCGATCTGCAGATTGAGGAATGGGCAGCACTTGCGCTCGAAGGTGATCCATTGCGCGATTTCCATGATCGATATCCGCGCACTCGCGAGCCGGAAAGCATAGCCGTTGCCGAGTTCGCAGCGCTCCTCGCCCGCACCTAACAACTTTCGCGAGAGTATTCCATACTGCGCACGATCTTCCTGATTGAAGGCGTTCATGTTGCAAAGAAACCCGGTTGCATCGCGATTGCTGCTGTCGGCCACCTTTCTGGTTCTCCTCTTGAGCGATATGGACTGTTCGCGCGCAAATATCGGCCACAATCCTAGCCGTCACGACCGCTCAATGGAAAAAGGCTTGGCACGTTAAAGTGAAACATCATGAGATCGAGCACATGGTATGCATACAAGATTTTGAGCGCTGGCTGGAAACCAACCCGCGCTCACCCGCCGAGATGCTTTTGAAAAATCGCTTGCGCAAGATCCTCGCAAGGGGCCGTTGATATGTGCGGTCGATTCACCATGACGCGGCGCGACAGGACCGAGCTGGCGGCCATGCTCGGCGTGCCTGAATACGAGCTCGGCGACTATGTTCCGCGGTTCAACATCGCGCCGACGCAGCCCAACTTTGTCCTCAAAACCAAGTATGAGAGCCGCGAGGCGATCCCGGCGACGTGGGGCTTGGTGAATAGTTGGGCGAAGGACGCCAGCCGGGCCGCGATGTGCATCAACGCAAAAGCGGAGACGGTGGATAAGCTGCTGTCGTTTCGCGAGGCGTTTGAGAGGCGGCGCTGCTTCGTGCCGGCCGACGGCTTTTTCGAATGGCGCGGACCCAAGGCCCGGCGCGAGCCGCTATGGATTCATCCGGTGGACGGCGCCCTGCTCCTCTTCGCCGGACTCTTCGAGGCTTGGCAGACGCAGCCCGGCGAGTGGCGAACGACGTTCTCCATTATCACGACGGCCGCCAACCGAACGATCGCGCCGATCCACAACCGCATGCCGGTTATTCTCGACGAGGCCGCGCGGCCGACTGGATGAATTTGCGCGAGCCTCATCCCCTCTCGCTCAAGCGCCTTCTGGCGCCGGCGCCGGATGATCTTCTGGTGGTGCGGCCGGCCTCGCCGATGGTGAACAGCGTCAAGAATGAGGGGCCAGAACTTTTGGAGGATCTGTCGTTATTTGGCCAATAACGGGAGCGAAGCGTGCCCTTCCCGCCCTGCCCTGCCGAATTGCTGGCAATACGGGAATTCAGCGACTTCGGAGAGTGCTAGATAACGTCCCTTATGCGACATTGACGGAGAGTTTTATTGCAACTTGTGCATGAATCTCGATGAGAGCGCGTGCCCATGTTCAGAAGAACCCCCGCGTCTTAAAATCCGATAATGAAGAGCTTCGATTCTGCCACATGGATTAAGATAGCAGTGTCAGGAGTGGCCGTTGCAGCCATCGTTGGTCGGGTGTAATTGGCGTCGCGATCACGATCTTTACCGGAGTGACCGTTTGGCGCTCTCGAAGCCGACAACTTGCACTCGGTCTCGGAGTTGCCGGTGTAACCTTATTGGTCGGATTATCGGGGCGGCTCTGACCTGAGGAGGCGCGATTAAACGGTAATGCTCGAGGCAAGGATCATCGACGACCACGCGCAGCCGAGCGCCCAGCCGCTGATGACATCCGTCGGCCAGTGCACTCCTAAATACACCCGCGACATACCAATCAGGAGCGGCGCCGCGATTCCTATCGCATAGGTCACGGTCCTGACACCCAACCTCGCCTGAGTCCCGGCAACCAAACATGCGAGAGTCAGGTAAACCGCCGCAGACTCCGTAGCGTGACCGGAAGGGAAAGACGAACCGTTTGCCGAGACTGCCCAATACAGCGAAGCTGGTCGAGTTCGGGCTACCGCCAGCTTCATTAGATGGTCGAGCGATACGGCGCCAAACATGCCGAGAGCGAGAACCACTAGCGGTTTCCAACTTCGGCTCAGCCAGGCCAGGATCGCGCCCCCGATGAGTACAGTGATCGAAAGATATAACGGGTTACCTGCCGTGGTTAGAGCTTTCATCACGCTCGTCAGACCCGCGACCCGATGTGCAGCCGCGAATTCAATGATGGGGGCGTCAAACCGCGCCGTCACCAGGGGTCCGATCAACTTTCGGAGGAGACAGGCGGAGATAGTCAACGCTGCGAATCCACCGACGAGCGATAGAACCAAGCCGGTTTTAGGTATGAATCGGGACACAAGAAGCTTGCGTTGGTCTCACTTGTCGGAACTTCGGGACGGCTGAGGTGTCCAGACCACATGGCCCACGGTGGCGATGTCGATGTCGACTTGCTTCGCCACAGTTAAAAATAGGATGCTCGGGTCTTTGAGACCCCAAGCGACATATGGGACTGATAAGTGTGCTGTGGCAGTCAGGGTGTCTCCGACGAGCTGACCTTGTGCCGTGAGAGCGACATCATGTCTCCCCCCGTGGAGCGTCATCACCCCACGCATCGTCCCTTGAAACTGCTCTTCGCTCTTCAATTCTAGAGTAAAGTGCTGAGGGTTAAAAGTTATCTCTGGATACCGTTGAGCCTCGAGAACATTCTCTCGCATATGATTGTCACGCGAGGCCATGCCAGTATCGCCGCTCTTGGCGTCGACGACAATGGAACCGCCAGCTTTTCCAGTAGTGGGGTCCCCGATGATGGTTCCTCGTTCAAGTTTGAAAGTTCCATGTGTGGTGTGTAAGGAACCGGGCAAACGAAATTCAATCAGTGTCTTTGATGGATCGAGTTCAAGCGTTCCAGACCGCAATTCCGCCGCCGCGGCACCATGAACCAAGACCGCTATGGTCAGCAGGTACGCGAAAGCGCAACTTCTAATGACATTTTTGGCGCGGCGCGCCATGGTCAAAACTTTGGTCCAGAAGCCGGTTGAGACATGCGTCCGCTCGAGGGTCGATAAGTCTTTTGCTGCCTTTATGTTCATTGTCTATTCACCATAACGATTGATTCCGTAGTGTGGGTCAGTGTGCAGCCAGTGCGTGCTGCGATGCCCACTTCAGCAGCACCTGCTTCTGGTTGTTGGCAAGGCGCGCAGAGTGATCAAGCGTCGTGTAGTCTCCGGGCGGCATCGAATCGCCGCTAACGGCCTGCTCGATATTCTTCAGCGCATCGGCTTTTTTCTGCGCGTCATAAGTTTGCCAATCGGAAAAATTCAGTACCCTACGTGCCGAGTTGACCGCGAGGTACGTCGGTGAAACGGACGCGTACCAAGGTGCGCTTCCGTCGGTCGAATGGCACTCGAAACACGATTGCTCAAGGATTGCGTTCACCTGCGGATCGGCACTAAACTGCGTTCGTCGAACGTTGAGCAGTCGTCTCGAGAGCGGCCGTTTGCTGCGAACTTGAACAGCCCACAAACAAGAGAGCTAGATCTACGAGCAACACCATCGGGAGTTGAATCTTGAATATCCTCATAACTTTTAACCATCGAGACTCAGGAAACGGAGAAGTCCTGCCACGATGAAGATCACTCCTATGCCAATGGTTGCCGCCAAGGGCAGCCACGCAGCGGACGGCGGCTAGTTGCGAATCATCAAATCGTTGAACGCCTGCATCGTCCATGTCGTTGGTAGCCATCGAGCGAGTTCGCGCATCCATCCGGGCTCAAAGTCCAGCGGCCACCAGCATCCGCCGATTGCCGCCAT
>JBKQPD010000106.1:0-3768 GCA_052145175.1 Binataceae bacterium (SeqCode)
CTGGCCTTCCCTTAAGCGGTCGTTAGCGAACGACGTGTTCGGGTCGACACGCGACCCTTGGTGGCGATCTTGGATTTCTTCGGCTGACTGGCAGGTATCGGGAGAGACATCAGGCAGAGGACGGCCAACTCCAGCCATTGACGGTGCCGAAATGACTGCCGCGAAGCGGCCGTTCACAGCCTGCGGTAATCTATAGTCAATACTGGATGAGCCCGACCGAAACACAGAGAGTGCACGAATGCGGTTCTCGGTTTTGAGCCTCGAGATGATATGTGTGGCCGCACTGAGCCTGGCCGGTGCCGCACCGACGACAGCTCAGCAAGCTGCGTCAAAGCAAGTGCCGAAGCCAAAGGTATCTTGCAAGGCATACCAGTTATACGGTTCTATGGTGGAACCAAAAGATGTGCCGGCCGAATTCGCGGCGTTTGTTCCCTTTATACCGAACGGGCAGGACCTAATCGATCTCCTGTGCGGAGATATCAAGGGCGATGGAAGTACGACGTACCTGCTGGTGACTCGCGCCCCGGGCGACATTGGGTCCCTATCGCTGCTGACCCGGGAATCGGATGGTTCGCTAAAGTTGGAGGCCTCGAATAACACGGTCATCCAAAGTAGTGAGCTTACAGGCAGCGCGGGAGGCTACCGCGGGGTTGATATCATACGGAACGGATTCACGATCCGGAATTCCTTTGGCGGCGGCGGAATCGGCGAGGCATATAGTTTTACGTTTAAGTACTCACGGATCCACAAGACGTGGATGCTGGAATCTGTCGAGGTGGCCGACTACGACTCTGTTGATCGACCGCCGATAAACACAACTAAGAAATGGACTAAGGCCCAGTTTGGACACGTTACCTTTAGTGACTTCGACGGTAAAGCGTATGGGATTTATGACCCAGCGAACCCGTAGTCTTGCAGCCTCAACGGGTCTCGGATCGAGCCCGGCGCAGTACTTTCCCATAAATGACCCCGAAATGGGCATGTCGGTGGAATCTTCCCCTCAAACTGGTTAGCCTAGAAAATGATGAGAACATTGAGTCTTTGGCAAAAACGCGCTGCCATGCCGTTCAGCTGGTTGTTAGTCTCCGCCCTTTTTGTTATGTCCCCTTCCTCTGTGCGATGCGCGGCTGAGACTGCTCCAGTTGATTGGCCTTTGAATGATGCCGGCACGGAATGGACGCAGCTAGAGGTCCCCATTGGTTACGGCAATATTGGTACGAAAACGGTATGGTCTACACCGCGCAAAGAAGCGATACAGCGCGCTCAAAAAGAGACGGGGATTGCTGCCCAAAGACTTAAGTTGTGGGCATCGTGGCCTAGCATGGAAATTCCGATAGCGAAGACCCCCGAGGAGTTCTACCTTGGCACTGGCGGCAATACGATGTTCCTGTCATTGCAGTCAGGCCAAGGTGAGCTTCAGTTCCTGGCAAGAATGGACATCAGACTCGCGGGTACTGTTTGCAAAAGACCGGACCACGCAAAATCGCGTTCCGATCTTATTTGTCACGAGGGGTACTCGCTCGTTCAGAAGCCTCCAGAATTTGAACTTGAGCATCGTGGGCTCGAGGAGGCGAACGATTCGACTATTTATCGGGCAGGCTTTTTCCACGATATCTACTATGCGCCGGTGCTCGGTGATGGATTGGTCACCTTCATTCAATGCTCCGATGAGGAGGTCCATCCGTTTGAGCATGAATCGAGTCCAACCAACGCGAACTGTGTACAGATGTTTATCGTCCCATCATTGAACGCAACGGCGGTTGTCAGCTATAGCAGCGAGCATCTTAAGGATTGGCGATCAATTCAGCAGGCATGGATTACAAAACTACAATCGTTCACAGTTCATTTATGAACTCTCCCATAAATAACCGATCATGGGCGTGTTTCGCGATGCGATCCGGCATCCATCGGCCACAAGCGGTCCGCTCGGGCAATAAGGGCGCTGCCGCAGAGCGTCCGTAGACCACTTGAGTGTGTCGCAGCTCAACAAAATTGCTTTGTTTTGCTTGGACCGATGCGGGTGGCGCAGGAGAATGGGTCATGGCACTTTCGGTCTCGACGGGAATTGGATGCCCTGGGCGCTTCTTCGCGGCGCTGTCGACGCTGCTGCTCTGCGCCTGCGATTCCGCCATCGTCCCTCCTCATCTCAACCCGCATCCGACAAAGTGGGTGACGATTCGGGTGTTTGCTCCCCCGAGCCTGAAGATTCAACTGAGTGAGGTATGGCATCCCAATTCGCACCCGTTTTTTTCGTCTGGGGCCTGCAACCTGCCGGGAGGAATGCAAACTCCGCTCTATGTTCCCGTCGTTTTGAAGTGGGACGGCACAAGCTACGTCGGTAGCTTTCTGGAGGATCGGTATCTCCCGAGTCGGTGCGAATGGAGCTTCAGCGGAGTCTTTGCAACCTCTCCGAGCGCGGACACCACAGTGATTTATTCGGACATGCTATCCGCCGCATACCCGGTGCAAAACGGTAGCGATCGGAGCGGAGAGATGTGGTGCGGCATCGATCCTGCCCCGAAGCAGCCGCGTGTCGAGGTCTGTGCGTCTTTAGATTACTTCGCGAAGTATTCTGACCATTTTCCACAAGCGTGGCGCGCTGCTGCGGCTGCCGCTGTGGCCCCGGGTAACTTCAAGTTCAATGAAGGCGTCTTGTTCATCACGCCCAACGCGAAGTCCGTCGAACTGCACTATCACGACTACGACGCTGAGGCGCGGGCTGAGAACGGCCATCAGTAAACAGGTATCGCTAAGAAGTTCACGGAGGGTCCGATGGCGCTGGCGGATGTAGATCGACTCGCCCATCTTTCCCATAAAGAGCCGTAAATGAACGAGTTAACGGACCGGCATCATTGTGTCGCAAGGAATTGATTCTTCTATGGCGCACCGGCGCCAATGCTCGTTTTTGGGAAAGATTGCGATTTTGGGTGCCTTGAAGCGGCCACTCACCAGAGGCGGCAGTGGGTCGACACTTGCCGGATGCCAACGTTTGCAAGGTTTGCTGCAGTTTGGACCGCGAATTGGTGCTGTTGGCCAAGTGCTGCGTATTGGGCGCCTTTCGGAGGCAACGATAATGCGAGCCTTGCGATATCCTTCCTTTGCAGGAAAGGAAATACCCAATGACCGACACGCCGCGGAAGATTGCTCTCGTCACCGGTGCGACCAATGGCATCGGCATCTGGACCGCGCTAGGCTTGGCGAAGGATGGTTACGTCGTGGGTATCGTCGCGCGCGACCGGACGCGGGGCGAGGCGATGCAGAAAAGGCTTGCGGGGCATGCGCCCGCTAGCCGAATTGATCTGTTCGTCGCCGAACTTTCTTCGCTGGCCGAAGTTCGACGGCTCGGGGCCGAGGTCAAGGCGCGCTATCCGCGGCTGGATCTGCTGATCAACAACGCCGGGTTGGCATGCGACAAGCGTGAACTGACGGTTGACGGCTTCGAGCGGACCATCGCAGTCAATTATTTGGCGCCGTTTCTTCTCACGCTGGAGTTGCTCGATCTGCTGCGTGGGTCGGCGCCGGCGCGGATCGTCAATGTCGGCTCCAGTTCTTCCGACCACGCCACACTCGATCTCGACAACCTGCAATCCGAGAGGCGCTTCAGCATCATCGGCGCCTATGGCCAGTCGAAGCTGGCGCTCATGCTGTTCACTTTCGAATTGGCGCAACGGCTCGAAGGGACGGGCGTTGTGGTCAACATTGTCCATCCGGGCACCGTAGCGACCAACATCTTCAACCTCGGCGGCTGGAAAGGAGCATTGATCACGG
>JBKQPD010000107.1:0-10034 GCA_052145175.1 Binataceae bacterium (SeqCode)
AAGATCAACAGGACGGCGCCACGCCCTTCGCGCCGCGCTGCTTGAAGGACGTCGTCGAGGAGGAGCTGTTCGCGCGCCGGCGCGATCTGTTCAGCAAGCTCGACTTGGTGTTCATGGACACGACCAGCCTCTATTTCGAGGGTGAGGGCGGCCAGACGCTGGGGCAGCGCGGCTTCTCCAAGGACCATCGTCCGGACCTCAATCAGATGATCCTCGCCGTGCTGCTCGATGGCGATGGCCGGCCGGTGTGCACGGAGATGTGGCCTGGAAACACCGCCGATGTCGGCAGCCTCGTCCCGGTGATCGACAGATTGCGCAAGCGCTTTTCCATTCAACGCATCTGCATCGTCGCCGATCGCGGCATGATCAGCGCCGAGACCATCGCCGAACTCGAAGCGCGTGGCCTTTTGTATATTCTGGGCGTGCGCGAGCGCGGCGACAAACTGGTGCGCGAACTCGTGCTCGATGATCCTGCTCCTTTCGTCCCGCTGGTCGTCGCCAAGCGGGACAAGGACATTGACTACGAGGCCAAGGCGGTCCCGCTGGCCGGGCGCCGATACATCGTCTGTCGCAATCGCGAAGAGATGAAGAAGGACGCCGCCGCCAGGGCCGCGATCCTGGCCGCGCTGGAACGCCAGTTGAAGAAAGGCGACAAGAGCCTTGTCGGCAACAAGGGCTATCGGCGTTTCCTAGCGACGCCGGACGACGATCATTTTGTCATCGATCGCGCCAAGGCGGAGGAGGACGCCAAGTTCGATGGAATCTTCGTGCTGCGCACCAACACCAATCTTTCGCCGCTCGACGCCATGCTCTGCTACAAGCGCTTGTGGATGGTGGAGCGCGCCTTCCGAACGTCGAAGAGCCTGTTTGCTACCCGCCCGATTTTTCACAAGCTCGACGAGACCATTCGCGGCCATGTGTCGTGCAGCTTCCTCGCCTTGGTGCTGAAGAAGGAGCTGGAGGACCGCATCGCCAATCTCGGCTTGGCCGGCTCGTGGCCAGACATCCTCGCCGATCTCGACTCGTTGACCGAGACCAAGGTTGAACAGGACGGCAAACGCTTTCTGCTGCGCACGCCGCCACGCCCTGCTGCAAGCCTTGCCCTGCGCGCCGCTGGCGTCGCCCTGCCGCCAACCGTGCGGCAGCTCGCCGACGCCTGATCCCGTCCGTCCCGCTGTCAATCACCGAAAATGTAGTGCCAAGCCGTTTTTCCGGAACGGTTTATGTCGCTTGATCAATACCTTGCAGATTCGGACTGTAGAAGATCAGTCAAATCAGGGTGATTTGCTGAAGCGAACATAAGAGGTTGCCGAAGGTGGAGATCGTCCATCTCATCATTAGCCTGTCGGCTGAGCAAGCCTCGCTGCAGGTTTTGCTGAAGTTCAACCGCGAGCAATGGGGAATCGAGATCATGCATCGCCACAAGGACGTGACGCTCGGGGAACAGGGCTACGCGAACCGCGGCGACAATGCGCCCCGCAATGTCTTCACGATCCTCTGCTTCGTCTTCAAAATCCTCAAATCCATCTCGCCTTCGCCGACCCGAGCTATCGAGGCTTCTTCGCTTCATCGGCATAAGGATCCAACGAAAACCAAGGGCCCGGAATTTTTCACCATAAGGCCCCGGGGGGATACCAGCACAACTTCATAGCCTGCGTCGCGCAACGCCAACACCAATGTGCGGCGGAAATTATACAGATACCATTCGGTGTTGGCGAACAAGACAACCTTCAAAATCAGTCCTCAAAAGGATAGAAACTATATGGCAACCACGCTGACGCATTGGTTGCATAATTTAGCCAAACGAATTGCACCAAAGCATAATAAAGCACGACTGCGAAAGTCAGCAAATTTTTATCTCTCCCGTCTTTACTGAACACCTCCGGAAAACGCGCAAATACGACCAATTGCAGTGGCAGTAAATAAAGCGCGATTCGATCCACCGCCGTGGAAGCAGGCATCACGGAATAAACGACAAGCAATCCCAACGATGTGACCGCAAACACCCTCCAAACATATGCTTCCCCCGGGGAAAAAACAAACCTCCGGCGCCAAACCAGAAATATTGCCGCCGGCACCGCATTCATCAACAGGCGCACAAGCGCACCTTCGGATTGCAGTTGCTGAGAGCCAACATATCTCGAGTACAAATCTTCCGCCTCGCTTCCCAGCAGAAACATATAGGCGACTATTCCCACAGATACAACTAGAAAGGCCGCGAGTAATTTTTTCTTTGAGACCAAGGCTGCTAAAGGCACCAGAACAAGGGCAGTTTTGTGAAAAGTCGTTGCCAGCGCCAGCCACGCTAAAAATCCGCGAATCGAACCTTGAAAAAGCGCCACAATGCCCATCATCTCGCATCCGAGCGCCACGCCTTGGCGAGTGTACCCCATGCCAAGAACGAGAACCAGGTAAGGCACAGCCGACGCTAACGCAAGCCAGGGTCTTGGTAGGGATCTACAAAAAACGGCAAGCCCATATGAAAAAATACCGGCGGAAATCAAGTTGGTGCCGTATATTCCCCAGCCGAACTCTAGGCTGAGCCATTCAATAAAGCGATATCCCGGGTCAGAATCAATTATCGCTTCAACGAGCGACTTCCCTTCGATTTGGGAAAGATGGCGCAGATAGTTTCCCCAGTCGCCACCCACTTCGAAGCGAAACCCGATAAATAAAGTCATCGCGAGCCATACGAAAATCCAAATCCCATCTAATTTCAATCGGCGCGCATGAATTGTGAAACCAGCCGTGAGCTTTTGCTTGCCAACAGCCAGCGCAATCAACGCCGGCACCAGATACAACAGCCAATACGGCCACATCTCATGAATTCCTTTCCAGCCATGACTGGAACATCAGAACGCTCCAAAGGCTTGGCGTGTAATCGCTGTGACCGCTCAGGTGTCGCTCCCAAGTTTCGCGAATCGGTTTCGGGTTCAAATACCCCTCCGAAGCGATCCGAGACTCTTTCAGCAAACATTCCGCCCAGTCACGCAATGGCCCACGCAGCCACTCGCCAACAGGAATGCCGAAACCAGCCTTCGGCCGCTCAATCAGCTCGGGCGGCACATATTTGTAAAGCACCTGACGTAAAGCCCACTTGCCCTGCCCTGCGCGAATTTTCATGTTTAACGGAAGTTTCCATGCCAGTTCAGCCACGCGGTGGTCCAAGAAGGGTACCCGAGTTTCTAAGCTGACTGCCATGGCTGCGCGGTCCACTTTGCACAAAATGTCGTCTGGCAGATATGTGACGCTGTCCCAGTACATCATTCGCAATTGCGGCTGCTCCAGCCCACGGGCGGATAACTGTTCCGCCCACGGATAGGGTGTGTTCGCCGTTTCCACGCCATTGACCAATAAGCCAGGACACTGCCATTCGGACGCTAAGCTAAGGTAAAGGTCATCCAGGTCTCGCACTCCGCTCAAGCGCGCCGCGAGCTTGTGCGCCTTCTCGCCGGCTCGGGCAATGCCCGCGGCACCTGGTAGAAGAGCATTTAATGCTCGGCTCAGGTTGTCCCACTGCGCCATAGGGACGCTGCGGATGGCCGCGGCAAACACGCGCCGCGCGGGATACGGCATCCAGGCTAAAAAGCGCCATACACGCGGTCCCCAAAGATAGCGATTGTAACCGCCAAAGAGTTCGTCCCCGGCGTCACCTGATAGAGCCACAGTAACGTGCTGGCGCGCAGCGCGGCAAACCAAATGGGTGGGTATCTGGGACGAGTCGGCAAAAGGCTCATCATACATGGCTGCCAAGTGCGGGATGACGGTCCGAGCTTCGGCGGCCGTTACGAACAACTCAGCATGATCGGTACCCAAGTGCTGCGCCACCGCGCGCGCGTGCGGCGCCTCATCGAACCCAGCCTCTTCGAAACCCACGGTAAAGGTTTTGATTGGCCGCGAGGCTTGCTGCTGCATAAGGGCCACGATGACTGATGAGTCCACGCCGCCCGAGAGGAAGGCGCCCAGCGGCACATCCGCCAGCGACTGCAGGCGAATAGCTTCTTGCAGGCAATCCTCCAAAGCCTGCACCGCCTCATGCTCGTTTGTTATCTGACTTTGCGCTCCCGCCTCAATCACGTCGGCGAGCGACCACCAGCGCCGTAGCGCCAGCCCAACGTGATTGGCCGGCGTCCCCATCGACCGGCGGGGCATTGGTAATGCGTGGCGGGGAACGGTGAGTAGACAGCCAGGCTCAAGCTTGTAAATCCGTTCGTATATACTATTCGGCGAAGGCACGTAATTGAACCGAAGATAAAGCGATAACGCCTCGCGGCTCACTGGGTTATCAAAGCCGGGGTAAGCGCGCAGCGCCTTGAGCTCAGAGCTGAAGGCAAAGGCGGCACGCTCTCCGTTGCCCACCCAGCCATAATAAAGTGGCTTCTCCCCAAAACGGTCCCGCGCCAAGTGAAGCGTCCGCTCACGTGTGTCCCAGAGGGCGATGGCGAACATGCCCACGGTCTTGGCGAGCGTGGCATCTATTCCCCAGTGCTCGAAGGCGGCGAGCAGCGTCTCGGTATCCGAATGGCCGCGCGTCGGCGGCATGGCAGCGGCGGCTAGCAACTCTGCTCGCACATCTAAGTGGTTGTATATTTCTCCATTAAAAACAATCACGAAGCGCCCGTTAGCTGAACGCATCGGTTGATGCCCTGCCGGCGAAAGGTCAACGATGGAAAGACGACGATGCCCCATCGCGATTCCTGCTTCCATATCAACCCAAGCACCGGCATCATCTGG
This sequence comes from Binataceae bacterium (SeqCode), assembly GCA_052145175.1. Taxonomy (GTDB): domain Bacteria; phylum Desulfobacterota; class Binatia; order Binatales; family Binataceae; genus JAJPHI01. Next base: position 4,735 of record JBKQPD010000107.1, read on the forward strand.
ACCTCGGTGCGCTATCGCTCCGGCCATCCGTGTGACTAGCGTTTCCGCATTATCCAGGGTTGCACCTTCGGCAAGCAAAAAACCGACCACGCCACACATTTTTCTTTTTCTACCTCCCGTGTTCTGTCGCGCGATTCCTAATGGCGCCTAGAGCAAGTTTCCGACCATCTGCAAGCGCAGGCGGCCCGTGCTTGTGCTGCATGAACGAAAATCGCGCGTGACATTGGCCGCCCGTCTTGCCGGCAAAACCGCCGCAGAGACCATTTCTGTCATGCCCACCGTGTTCGGGCGGATCGATCACGCCTTGCCAAAATCCATCGCTTTCGACAACGACACGGCCTTTGCCCAGCACGGCTTGCTACGCTCCATGCGCGACATGACGACATGGTTCTGTGACGCCTACGCCTCTTGGCAAAAAGGCGGCGTCGAAAACGCCAACGGCCGATTGCAGCCGCTGGCTGCCGCGCCCGACCGCAAGATTTCGGTGAGCTTATCATCGATTGCCGCTTTCTGTCGAAGGGCAACAACTCTATTCTCGTGCGGGAGAGGAGTTCCTCGCGGCGGCGCCACTCTTCGTAACGGCCCTCTTTCGAGGAGTCCTGGAGCGTTAACGGCTTCCGCCGACCTTCGAACGCGAAGACGCGAGAAAAGCCGCTTATGCCGCTTTCATCGTCGCGCCCTCCGGAATAACGCCCTCCTTGGCGAAACGCCACAACGCAATGAGAAGTTTGCGCGCCAAAGCCAAGATCATGATCTTGGCGACGCGGCCCTTCGCCCCATTCACCCGCGAGCAAAACCATCGCGCCAGACCGCTTTCGCGTTGGTAACGCAGCCAAAACCACGCAAGCTCGACGAGACAGGCGCGGAGCCGCCGGTTGCCGTCCTTGCTGATGCCCTGTTCGCGCATCATCGAGCCGCTCGCAAACGGCGTCGCCGTCAAGCCCGCGTAAGAACCGAGTGCACGACGGTTGGCGAAGTTTCTGCAAAAGGCTTCCCGAACCAACAGCGTTGCACTCTCGACGCCGATTCCGCGAACTCTCGAAAGATCACGGATCATCCGCTCGCTCGTGTCCGCCGGTTGGGGTGCGGCACGGTTAAGTGAGACATCCGGCTGCGGTAAATTGAACCGCAACCGGAGGTATAGAGATGACGGTCGATGAAGGGCGGAAGCCCGATGGGACGCCGGAGCGCTCTGCCAAAGCTGGCGAAGGTGCCCCCTCGGGCGTCGATGCAAATGGGCCGAAGCGTTTTTCCGTTCAGCGCAAGATGTCCGTAGTGTCGCGACTGTTGCGCGGAGAGCCGCTGGATCTTGTGGCTCGGGACACGAATGTCTCGGTGGCCAAGCTGACAGAATGGCGCGAACGCGCTCTGGAAGGCGCCGCTTCGGCCTTGAAAGAACGCGAGCGTGATGACCGCGACGACGAAATCGCCCGGCTGAAATCAAAGGTGGGCGAGATCACCATGGACAACGAGTTGCTCTACGCCAAGATCGCCGCCATGGAGGGGAAGCGCCCTTTGGCCCGCAGGCCGAGACGATGAGCCAGACGCTCTCGCCCTCTTTTGCTCGCCGTTATGGGCTGGCCCGAGTTGCGCGCGTGTGGAACGTCTCACGCGCCGGCGTCTATCGTGCTCGCGTCGAGGCGCCGCCTTACGCCGTCCGGCGCCGTCCCGGCCCCGTCGGCGCATGTTCGGACGCCGAATTGGCGGAACATATCCGTCTTCACATCACGGGGTTTGGTTTTCACGGCGAGGGTTATCGCAAGATATGGGCGCGGCTGCGCGTCGCTGGCGTTCGCGCGAGCCCACGTCGTGTACGGCGCGTCATGGGCGAACACGGATTGCTCGCGCCGCATCACGCTGGGCGAACAGAAGCCAAAGCGCATGACGGGACGATTGTCACTGATCGCGTCAACGAGATGTGGGGAACGGACATGACGCAAACAATCACGACCAACGAAGGCAAGGCCTATGTCTTCGTCGCTGTCGAACACGCCAATTCGGAAATCGTCGGCATTCACGCGGCGCGTTCAGCCAATCGCTTCGAGGCGTTGGAGCCGGTGCGCCAGGGCGTTCACCGCTGCTTCGGAACCATCGTGCCCGGCGTGGCGCACGGATTGAAAATGCGTCATGATCACGGCTCCAACTACATGTCCCGCGACTTTCAGGATGAAATCGAGTGTCTGGGCATCGAAGCCTCGCCCTCCTTCGTGCGTGAACCCGAGGGCAATGGCGTCGCCGAGCGGTTCATCCGCACGCTCAAGGAGAACTTGTTGTGGGTCCGGGTCTTCGACACGGTCGAGGAATTACGCCAAGCTCTCCAGCAGTTCGCGCATCACTATAACGAAAACTGGCTGGTCGCTCGGCATGGCTATCAAACGCCCACTCAAGTGCGAGCCGCTCAACTTCGGGTTGCCAATGCAAATGTCGGAGAGCTATCCTTGGCAGCCTGAATAAGCGCAGTCGGTTGTCTCAGAACCGTGCCGCAGTGCATCGCACTGGCGAGCCTGTAAAGCTTGCCCACGGGCTACGCTGACCGCCCTATGTTTCGCCTATAAGTTCAGCAAGCTAGCCGGGCCTGTCGGAAATTGTCGGGGGTTAATCGGATAGTTATAGTGGCGTCGGATTTTGCTTCCTGAATTTGGGAGCGAGCCTGTGATTCTGAACCTTGCGAAACCTTTAGGGCGTCAATGGATGGCGCGTTGCCGTGGCCGGGCATGAAGAACAAAACGCCCGCTAAAATAGCGGGCGTTCCAGAATGCAAATTCAGCCTGTTCGCCTGTGAAAATTAACGGGCGTTAGCGCCTGACTTGAACGGCGCTTTCGTAGCGGCATCTGTCACAGCTTCAACCTGCGCCTTTGCGAGATCCGTCGCCCTGGTGAGATTGTTCTCGATGGGCTGGTATGCTTCCTTGCCGAGGCTAGTGAACAGCTCGAACATTTTGGTCGACTGTGCGACAAAGGACTCGTACGACGACTTGGCGAACTCAGTCTGAAGCTTGATGGCCTCGTCGAAGGTAGTGACGCCTCGCAATTTCTCCACGAAGTCAGTCCAGTTCTTAAAATACTGCTTTGAATAGTCCGCCGTCTCCGCGGAGATCAGTTGCGCGGCCTTTGGGAAAGCCTCGACAGTTGTCTTGACCGCGTCCTGCTGATTTTTGACCAGCTGCTGCGGGATATTTTCGAAATTATTGCTCATTGTTTCTCCTGAACGTCGGGGCGCTCACTCTATGGCGCAACTGAAACCCCCGCACACGTTTTATATACGCGCCGCACAACAAAATTGCTACGAAATTGTGCAATGCACCATCGTACTGGACGCGGTTGAACAAGGCGTTGAGTTGATTCAGGAATGCGCGACCCGTCACCGGGTCGCGCCCTCTGCGCCAATGGTTCAATGCACCTCTGCCGGGCTCATTTGAGGTTGCGGTGCCAATCGTCGACCTCATTCTTCACCTGATCCTCGGCATGGCCGTAGCGCTCTTGAATCTTGCCTTCGAGTTGTTCGCGCTTGCCTTTTATCTGGGCCAAATCGTCGCCAGTGAGCTTGCCCCACTTTTCCTTGACCTTGCCACTTGGTTCGAGCGGGTCCGCTGAACCCCAACTTGCCGCCGCTACCGACACATCCTCAGGCTCAGGAATCCCCTTACATGGGGAGTTTCGTGTCAAGGGGTTTGAGTGCTCGGTACGAAAATCAAGTTCGGCGGCAATTATCCTTACATCCCATGGCGGAGCTTCCATTCCGGCCAAGGCTATTGTCAAGCCCGCAGCCGCCGGCGGCGGTGGTCTGAAAGGCCAGGCTTTGCAATAGCCTTGGCCGGAATGACGATTGGAAGCGGCTGCCACCTCAGCGTGGGGGCAATTACATCGGTTTCCAGGTAGGGCGACGCTCAATCGCGCATGAGTCAAACTCCGAGGCAGTTTCGGTATCCGAGGTCCGAGCCCATTGTATTCACGGCCCGTTTCCGAGCGCGTACAACCTTACATACGGTCGCCGTTCACAACGGCTGCACCAAAATCCCGCTTGCGGCGGGCAAGGGCTCGGGCGGACGAGACCATTCTCATTTTCGGCTTTTTAGGCCATGGGGATTCTAGGTTCGTCCACCCGGATCCGCCAGGACAGATCAGGTCCTGGAAGATTTGAGAAGCTTTTGAGTTTTCGTGGTCAGGCGGCGTTAAACGATGCCCCCTCGATGACGACGCCAGCGGTGACATATTTCCACAGCGCCACCAGTAGCTTTCGCGCCAAGGCTACGATGATCACCTTCTTCATGCGGCCTCCGTTGCGGCTGACCCGTTCGTTGAACCACAGGGCCAGAGCTGACTTCGGCTGATGGCGCAGCCATAGCCAGGCATGCTGGATGAGAGTCTCTCGCAAGCGCGGATTCCCAGCTTTGGAGACGCCCTGTTCGCGGTCGACCGATCCGCTTTGCCATGGCGTCGGCGCCAAGCCGGCGTAAGCTGCAAGTTGGCGGCGATTATCGAAGTGGCGAAAGAACCCCTCCAGCCAGAGGATAGCGGCGAACTCCGGCCCTATGCCCCTGAAGTCGAGCAGCATTTTGCCCGCCGCGACCGTGGGCGGTGCGGTGGCTTGTTGCTCGGCGAGCAGCGCGTCCCGCTCGCCCTCGACCGCCTTGATGTGATCAAGAAGCAGTTCCAGCCGATCAAGTTCGCGACTGATCTGGGTCTTGAGATGTGCCGGCAGAGCACGCCCATCGCCGGTCATGAGTTCGTCGAGCCTTTTGCGCCGATCGCGGCGCAGAGGCTCGTAGCCTGATACTCCTTGCGAGAACAGCAGCCCCTTGATCCGATTGACGTGCTCGACCCGTTCGGCGACCAGCACCTTGCGCTCGCGGCTGAGGCGGCGGCGATCTTCTTCCTCGGGCGTCGGCGCCTTGACCATCACGCAGACCCGCGGTTCGCCGCGCTTATAAGCCAACAGCGCGCGCAGCAGCGCTTCGCCGTCGATCCTGTCGGTTTTGGCGCGCCGCCGCCGGCGCGACGTCGCAATCGAGGCCGGGTCGACGACATGGCTTTCGATACCCTCGCTCTCCAGCACGCGTTGTTGGCGACGCGCATCGCCTTGTCGGATGGGCGCAGCTTCGCGTCGAGCCAGTCCTTGCAAACGTCGATTCCGGCGTAGTTTGGCGCTTGTGCGCCCTTGGGCAGTGCCTTGCCTTGCATCCGGGACATGGTTCCCGCCTATCTGTTCAAGCCAGCGCGCAAGGACGGATGGACCTTACTCATTTGCGGTTCTTGCAACCAAGGGGATGGTCAGTCCCATCCGTCCGAGAATCTTTGGC
>JBKQPD010000108.1:0-6477 GCA_052145175.1 Binataceae bacterium (SeqCode)
GGAACCGTGCGAATGACCCCGTCCGGCGTGGCGTCGCCGCTTCCCACAGTGCCATTGCGCCAAGCAAGGTGATAAAGACGCCCAGGCGTATGCCGGCTTCGTGCGTCAGTATCGTTGACTCTTGGCCGAACATTCAATTAATCTATTGAATGACAATAGAACCTTCCATTTACCATGTCAAGTCAGAACCCCAAACGCACGATCTTTGAGCACTTCGCCGCAGTCGCGCGCGCCATCGGCTCGGCACACCGCCTGGAACTGCTGGAACTGCTCGCGCAGACCGAGCGCGGCGTCGAGGAGCTGGCGGGGCTGAGCGGCCTCGCGGTCGCCAACGCGTCACAGCATCTACAGCAGCTCCGCCGCGCGGGACTGATCGAGGCACGCCGGGACGGCAAGCGTGTGCTTTACCACCTTGCCGATGCGGAAGTGCTGGCGCTGCTCGGATCCTTGCGCCGCGTCACGGAGCGGAACGTTGGCGCGATCGAAAAAGTGCTCAACAGCTACTTTCGCGAACGCGACAGTCTCGAAGCCGTATCGCGCAAGGAACTGTTGCGGCGCATGCGGGACGGGCTGGTCACGGTGATCGATACCCGTCCAGCGGAGGAATTCGCCGCGGGCCATCTGCCCGGCGCGCTCAATGTGCCGCTGCGCGAGCTCAAGAGCCGGCTACGGGAACTGCCCCGCGATCAGGAAATCGTCGCCTACTGCCGCGGCGCTTATTGTGTGCTCTCCTACGAGGCGGTCGCGGAGCTGCGCAAGCGCGGTTTCACAGCCTTCCGGCTCGAAGAGGGCTACCCAGAGTGGAAGATAGCCGGCTTGCCAGTTGAAACCGGGGGCGGCAGATCGTTGACTTCGAGAAACTGCTTGGGTCAGGCAGCTCCTGTTTCACGGATTGAGGCTCAGCACGAACATATCCGTGGTATCGGAGAAGCGTCCGCCACGCGGCTACCTTGACGCCCCTGCCTGCTTTTCGCCCTCACCCGGTGGTGCGTTCACAGAATGATGGTAATCGCGGATTTCCTTGATCTTGCCGTCTACAATTTCCATTACCTCAGCGCCGATCGCCTCAACTTTGCCACGTTGCGGATTGGTGCCATGGAAGAACGACTCGGCCACGCCGCGTCCACTGTTCCCCGTGCATACGCGAAGATCGCAACGCCCGTCAACAAACATGGCGAACTCGGTTTCGTACGAGCGCCGGACCTCTTCACGACCAGCGCACCGCTTGCCGGTTGCGCCAATCAGCACCGGCTCTTCATGAAAGCAGGCCATCACCCCTTCGAGGTCGTGGCGGTTAAAAGCATCGAAATACCGCTGAATCAATTCTTCTTCTGGTGTCATCTTACTTGCCTCCATCGTTGAGGGACTAGCTGCTAACATTGCTCGTCATGCCTCCAAACGCTACTACGAACCTGCTCGCGACCGTTAATCGCGATTACTCGCTCTTGAGGCTTCCGAGCAAGTGATAAACCCGGTCCTGCAATGCCTGGCCGCTGCGATTCTCTTCGCAGCCGGAGTCCCGGTTTCGAAGTTACTGCTGGGGGCAATGGGGCCGTTCAGACTCGCGGGCATACTTTACTTGGGCGTAGCTATCGCGGCGCTGCCCGCGGCTTGGCGATCAGGAGCCTCCCGCATTCCTCAGGGCGACACCGTCCGAATCGCGATCGCAGCGGCTGCCGGCGGAGGAGTCGCGCCCGTTTTGCTGCTGATCGCGCTCCGGATCGCGCCTGCAGCGTCGGTGTCGCTTTGGCTCAATCTCGAAACGGTCGCTACCGCGGTGCTCGCATGAGCGTTCTTCCAGGAGCATCTCGACCGTAATTCATGGGTTGGGGTTTTGGCCGTTGCGGCTGCAGGAGTGACTCTGGCCGCGCCGGGGCGCGCCGGAGGCATTGAAGCAGCTGCCCTGGTCGCGCTGGCATGTGTATGCTGGGGCCTCGACAACAATCTCACCGCGACCATCGGCGGCCTGACACCTTCCCAGATGACGGCGATCAAAGGACTGGCCGGCGGCGCCGTAAATCTCACTCTGAGCCTAGCGCTCGAACACGCCTCCGTCAGAATTAGCGCCGCGGCCGGCGCGATCGTAGTCGGTGGGCTAAGCTACGGGCTCTCGCTCGTGCACTATATCGGCAGCGCGCAGCAACTTGGCGCGGCGCGATCACAGATTCTGTTCGCCAGCGCACCATTTGCGGGATGCGTGTTCGCTTGGATCTTCCTTGGCGAGCCGATCTTGGCAAATCAGGTGATTGGCGCAATCGCGATGGCCGGAGGGCTCTCGTTAATGTTCTAGCGACACGAGCACGAGCATCTGCACGATGCCACGACGCATACCCATCGCCATAGCCACGACGACGCACATCACGCTCACAGCCATGGGAACTTGCAAGTTGTGCAGTCGCATACGCACGTGCATGTGCACACGCGCATGGGCCATACGCATCGACACCTGCCTGATCTCCATCATAGGCACCGGCATTGACGCTTAGCCGCGTTTCTCAGTCCGCCAACCCGGTGGAAGCCGGACCTCATGGTTGTGTCGTCAGACCTGTCCATAACCGAGTTTTACAGCAGGAACCTTGCTCATGGCCGAGCCTACGCGTTTTGATCAATGCCCCACTTGAGCTTGTTCGCAGCTATTTGCTCGGGCGTTGGGTGCTCTTTCTTCTGAAAGAGCGCCACCTTGAACTGCTCGGAGATCTCGACGGTGGCGTGATTGAGGGCTATATCCTCGGTGAAGATTTCCGGAACGGCGGGCTCCTCGAAGATCGCTTGCCATGGGCACTCAGGCTCGCACGCTCCGCAATCGATGCATTCGTCGGGATGAATGTAGAGCTGGTTGGGAAACTTCTCTTTATCGTCGCCTACGTACTCATAGATGCAGTCAACCGGACAAACACTGACGCATCCTGTATCGAGGCAGTCTCTGCAAAGACGGGTTATGGTCCAAGGCATTTTTTATTTATTCCCTCCGAAGCGATCCTTCAGCAACGTGCTACGCAATTTACACTTCGAGCACACCGTCGACCGGAATTCGGCTTAGCCCGCGAGCGTGAGTCGCGCGCTGGTCAAACAACTTCAGATCTGCAGTCGATCAAAGCCCAACGGTGGCTGCAAGGCGAGACCATGACTGGCAATGTTCGGACGTGAATGTTTCTGGTCAAGCACTCGTCGGATGCGCCCCCTTCCAAAGCGACCTCCGCATAGATCGGGCGTTTATTGGGCGGCTCGAATCGCGGGCGTTGCAGAATGCAAACCAAGGCTTTCATTTTGCAAGATGCGATTGATCCTTTTGATCCCGTGGCCCATTCCCACGAGGGAGAGGGTTTGGCAAGCTCAGACAGGTGAGCGATCAATACCAGCAAAGTGACGAAGATGCCTAAATCAACGAGTCCCTTGCGATTTGACACGGAGCAGGCGGGCTTCTCTGTCAATGATGGCGACGCGAGGAAACCCGTCCACGAAAATGATGTCCAGTCTAAACCGAGGGATGGCCACCAAAGCTCGATGAGAAGGGCTGGCGAGGGGCCTCTTCTCGAGGAGCTCTCGCGATGGCTCGCCAGGTCGCTTGCAGTTGCAGCGGTGCTGAGCAGCTTTGCCCTTCTGTGTGTGGGCGCGACGCCGTTATTGACTTCCTTGTCGACTCACATCGCCAACTTGTCGACCCACATCGTCAAGGACGCGGTCCGTAGCTGGTCTTTGGCTGAAAATTTGCCGCTCTCGGCGCTCCCGCTCCTGCTCGCGGGTTCTTCCTACATTGTGTTGCAAGGGATACTCCGTCCGCGCCGCTTGGAATTGTTGAAACGGTTGATGCTGGGAACAGCGTTTCTTCTATGGGGAGTCGTGCAACTCATGCCGGTTAGCGATCTCGCGGTTGAGTTGGGGAATGTGGTTATCGCGCTTTACGTGGTCGATCTCGGGTTGATCATATGGACCGACCTTCAAGAGAATTAGCCTCGATTTGTTCGCTGACCGCGCAATCTTTCTCAACGCGCTTGGTCGACTTTGTCATAATTTTAGGCTCGACAGCGACGATGCCTTGAGACGGATCGGTGACGACGGTCCGGTGATGTCCATCAGATCTCGCACACGATGCTTCAGACAGATGCGCTAAGTGGTCGGAGCACACCAGCGGCGGAGCGCGAGGGCAGACAAACCGCCCTCCAGCAAGCAGAGCGGCCACACTCCTTGGAGCAATCCATAGAGCGATGCGAGGGCGCACATTGCGGCAAACGCCAGGAGGGCCCATCTGCCATAATTCTCCAGTGCGTAGAAGATGACCGTGCCAGTTAGCGCCATAACGCCAAAGATGGTGAGCCAATTCATGAACCGCCTCCTCTTTTGGAACGTGCCGCGTTTGCCACCGCCAGGTGCATCGCTGCATAGGCGCGCCACGGACGCCAGTTTTCCGCCAGATTCAGAAATCGATCTTCGGACGGCGGCGTTCTACCGTTAGCCAGGACGCGCCGAAGTCCGACCTCATTTGAGGGAAACGCATCAGGTTCGCCGAATGCCCTCATAGCGATGTAGTTTGCTCTACGACGTCCCATTCCCGGTATCGCGCAGAGTAGTGAGATAATATCGTTCAGGCTCTTACATGCAGATGGGTTAAACTTTCCCTGACACGTAGCCCGCGCCAATGCGCGAAGTGTTGCTGCACGAGCTGGCGGCATGCCCATGCTTGAAAGGTCGGCAGCGGCTAGAACCTCAGGTTTTGGAAAGAGGTGCGTCAGCCGCGGGGCCGCTGTTCTGATCGGTCGTCCGAAAGTTCGCACGAGCCGTGCGATGACCGGCTTGGCGTCCACAAATGTAAGTTGCTGACCGAGCACGGCGCGGACCGCAAGCTCAAAGGCGTCCCATACGCCGGGCACCCGTAAACCGGGTTGCGCCTTTAGCATCTCGCCAAGCCTGGAATCTTGAGCAAGGTGATTTGTAATCTGCAGCGGGTCGGCCCCGAGATCAAAGATCCGTCGCACTCGTTCAACCACCGTCATGAGCTGTTCGTAGTTCGGCAATGTTACTCGCACGCGGAGATGAGACTCATCTGGTTCGGGTCTTACTTCGATCTCGCCGGCCTGACTGTTGATCTCGATCGTCCGCCGATAACAATCGTTTTCGATAACTTCCACTCCGGGCGTTGCGCGAGCCTTCAAGAAGCGAATAAGGGTGTGCCAATCGAAGGGCGGACGATAGGCCAGATTGAGAGTTATACCGCCCAGCTGAGCCGGTGTCCTTGCGCCGGAGCGCAACTTCCGGAGATCCGATGGCGACATATCGAACGTGGCTCGCATGGCATTGTTAAATTGGCGAATGCGCTTGAACCCCGAATAGGAAGCGATCTTGGTGATCATGAGATCGGTCTCGTCGAGAAGGTTTCGTGCAAAATGGACGCGTCGTGTGCTCGCAATTTTTGCGGGTGACGCCCCCAAATGCTGGACGAATAGCCGAGGGAGATGACGAGAGCCGAGACCGACACGCTCGGAAAGTGCATCAACATCGCCTTGATCGAGAGCACCCTCGGAGATCAACTTAAGCGCGCGAGAAACCACCGCGGAGGTTCCCAGCCACGCCGGCGTGCCGGGCGAGGTGTGAGGGCGACATCGACGGCAAGGCCGAAAGCCGGCCGCTTCGGCCGATGCGGCCGATGAATACCATCGAACATTGGCGGGCTTCCCGATGGGCCCTGGACAAATGGGACGGCAGTACACACCGGTAGTGAGGACGCCGGCAAAGAAGCGCCCATCGAAGCGGAGGTCACGACTGTAGATCGCTTGCCAGCAGATCGCTGGATCGATCTCCGGCCCTTCGCGAAACGGATTGTGCGCGTCATTAGGTGCGGTGCAACCCTTAGGCATGCGGATGCTTACTGCCAAACGGTTCCAAGGCTGATTCGTCCTATTCTTCGTCGAGGGCATCCTAGAGTCTCATCTCACCCAATATAGCCCGCCGATATATCCGACCGACAATATTTTCCGGCAACTTTCGGACATCTTAGCTAAATAAACAGCGATAATTGTTCCTGAGCGCGCCCATCTCTGCTATCAGGGGAGTCGCAAACCGAAGGAGGTCAGGTGGTTCCACTCGGACAAATGATGCGTGTCGGCGCATATGTAGTTAAGCAACATCTCAAAGGCGTCAAGCGGTATCCCCTGGTGCTCATGCTGGAGCCTCTGTATCGCTGTAATCTGGCTTGCGCCGGTTGTGGCAAGATCGATTACCCGGACCCCATTCTGAATCAACGTCTGTCGGTGCAAGATTGCCTCGCCGCCGTCAACGAGTGTGGTGCTCCCGTTGTCGCGATCGCAGGTGGAGAGCCGTTGCTCCATAATCAATTGCCCGAGATCGTCGAGGAGCGGTAGTGTCGCGAAGTTGGTGGAAAAAGTGAAAAGGCGTCAAGATCCGGCGAGTTGAGCCACAACTCACACCCGCTTGGCGGCGGGTGCCGGAGGATGACGCCATGGAGACGGATAGCAGGAGCGG
>JBKQPD010000109.1:0-54039 GCA_052145175.1 Binataceae bacterium (SeqCode)
TGACCATCGGCGGCGGCACTGTTAATCATGTTCGTAACCATTTAGCACTGACTGCTCCTGCTTATGGACAAACGGCTCGAAAAATTGATGATGAACTAAAGAAACAATTAGATTATCATGGAGCCGAAGCTCAAGCTCGTGAATATGGCTATTGGCCAGAAAATACCCCTATCATTGATCTATATTTAACTAAGATGGCTTCAGCCGGCGAGAGCGAGCCGAAATTCTGCGGGCCGGGCGTATAACCCGTCTCCGCCGCGGACTTGTGATACAACTCGGTCATCTGGACCGTCACCTGCGGGTCGGTCTCCAGATAGATGTAGGGATAATGCCTGCGGGCCGCCCAATCGAGGGTCTCGGGACTCCCCAGGCCCGGGATCCAGACCGGCGGATGAGGCTGTTGCAGCGGCCGCACGAAAGGATTCACCACCCGGAATTGATAATGCTTGCCTTCCCAGCGGAACGGGCCCGGCTGCGTCCAGGTCTTGATCACCAGGTCGTGCGCTTCCTCGAAGCGCTCGCGGTTATGCACGGGATTGGTGTTGGTCGCCCAGCTTTCGATCCCCGTACCCCGCACGAAGCCCGAGACCAGCCGGCCGCGCGAGATCATGTCGATCTCGGCCAGTTCCTCGGCCAGCCGTAGCGGATTATCGAAAATCGGCAGCGGATTCCCGAGCAGGATGATTTTGGCCTTTTTCGTAATGCGCGCCAGAATCGCCGCCTCGAGGTTCATCGCGGCGCCCATGCAAGTTGGTGTATTGTGATGCTCGTTGAGCATCAACCCGTCGAAGCCGGCGTCTTCGGCAAATTGGTATTCGTCCAGATACTCATTGTAGAGATCGGCGCCCAAGGCCGGATCGAAATGACTATTCGAGAAGGTCAGCCGGACCGCACTGCGAAAGCTGCCCCGCACATCTTCCTCGGTGTAGGCGACATACGGGCGCTCGGTGAATCGCATTATAAACATCGCCGCATCCTCTCAATTACGCTCGCCCTGCGCCAGTGGCCGTCCCGAACGCAGGACTTGCCCGGGCAACGCGCCCGTATGCCGGCCGGCCTCATATAGAATCGTTCCGTTGACGATCGTGTATTCGATACCTTCGGCGCGGGTCACCAGGCGCCGTCCGCCGCCGGGGAAATCGTGCATGATCTCCGGGCGTTCGGGTGAACCGACGCGCTCGAAATCGAAAATCGTGAGGTCGGCCGCCATGCCGGGCGCGATTACACCACGGCCGGCGATACCGAAGAAGCGCGCGGGTTCCGCGGTGATACGCTTGACCGCGTGTTCCAGCGTGAGGTCCTGCCGGCCACGCACGAAATTGCCGATCAGGTAGGTGGGATAGCCGGCGTTGCAGAGCATATCGACGTGGGCGCCGCCGTCCGAGATCCCGATCATCGTGCGCGGATCGCTGAACTTGCGCGCGACCCGCTCCTCGTTGATATCGAGCAACGGCATCATATAGGTGAGCGCAAGGTCGTCCTCGATCGCGAGATCGAAGAACAGGTCCAGCGGATCGGCGCCGCGCTCCTCCGCCAACTCGCGAACGGTTTTCCATTCGCAGGATTTCAGCTCGGCCTTGGCCGCTTCCTTGACCTTGGCGCGATCCCAGATGTCGCGCAGGACGGCGCGGCGTTCGAGTTCGGCCGCGAACCTGCGGCGAAAATCCGCGTCGGCATAAAGGGTCTTCTGGGCTTCGAGCGACTTGTCGCCGAAGGCCGGCTTGATCGAGTTCATGCTGGCGAACAGGAACGGATTGCGCAGGTTGAATTCGATGATCAACGGGCGTGCCGCCACTTGCGGACGGCAGCCGCGATCCAGCAGCGGCGCGACCTTTTCGAGCGTTTCGCGCCACGCCTCGGGCGCGTCGTCACGGTCGCGCAGGTTGAGCCATGTAACGGGGCGCTGACTCTCGGCCGAAAGCAAATCGAGTAGTGCGTATTCGCGCTCGGAAACGCCGCTCGGCTGTTTGGTCAGGGCGATCTCGACGACGCCGTGGCCCGCCTGGCGCAGCACACTCGCGTAGGAGCGCAATTCGTCGTCGCTCGCCAGCCGACACGCCAGCGGCTGCCCCTTGTAGCCGAGATGCTGCGGCATCACGGTGAGCGAAAAGCCGTATGCTCCCGCCGCCATCGCGTCTTGCAGCATGGCGCGGATCTGCGCGGTCTCGTCCTCGTTGGCCGCGCGGCCCATCGCCTCCTCGCCCATCGCCCAATGACGGAACGGCGAAAGCGCCGCGAGGAACCCAACGTTGATACCGAGTCCGCGCCGCTGGGCCGCGTCCATGTATTGAGGGAAGGTTTCCCAATCCCAGGTGATACCTCGGTTCAGAACGTCGTAGGGAATCGCTTCCACATGAACCAGGTTCCACGCCGCGATTTCGCGCTCCGACGGTTTGCAGGGCGCGAGCCCGACGCCGCAGTTCCCCATGATCACACTGGTAACACCGTGCCAGGATGAACAGGTCACGAGTGGATCCCAGCAGATTTGCGCGTCGTAGTGAGTATGCGGATCGATGAAGCCCGGCGCGACGATCAAGTCACCGGCGTCGATAACGCGCTGCGCGCCGCCGCTGATTTTGCCGATTTCGACGATTCGTCCGCCTGCGATCGCAAGATCAGCGCGATAGCGCGGGGCACCCGTACCGTCGACGATAGTACCGTTGCGGACGACCAAATCATGGGGCATCGTGGCATCCCTCCGCGCGGCCGAAGCTCAGCGCATTCAGCCCGAATTGCGGCTTTGACCGAACCATCATCTTCGCCATAGCTCACGTCCGCCCTGTCGCGCAAACGGCCTTTGACGATAAGGTGGCGGGAGTGCGCAAACAACGCCACATGGGTCCGCTCGGCATGATCCTCGCGATGATTGATACGTCGCGCGGCCGGGCACTGGTTTACAATTGGCGGTATATTGCGATCGCCTCGATCATCGCGGTCATTGCGCTATGGTTGCTGGTTATTCACTTCCGCTGAACCTGGTGTCCTGTCCCGCAAATAGCTCCACTAAGGAACCTGTGCACAACGGAATGCTTTAGAAGCGCTTCGCGTAGATCCTTCGACCCTTCGGCTTCGCTCAGGGCAGGCTCGGCTCGCGATGCTCGCCGGCTCAGGATGACAACTAGGGCTTGTGTAGAGCTTCTGACAGGCGGGCCCGGTTTGTCATTCTGAGCGAAGTGAGCAACGCGAACGGGGCCTGCCCTGAGCGTGGCCGAAGGGTCGAAGAATCTCGGACAGCTTCGCGAGCGGCGGCGCAGCGTAGCGCGCCCACGCAGGCGAAGCCGGTACCGGTTTTGAAGCTTGAGAGAGCTCCGTAACGCGGTTCCTCGCCTGGCGCAAAAAGAGCGGCGTCGAACTCCGCGAGATTAAGCTTGGCTCTGCTGGCGCGTATGACGGATAATGATTATTAAGTCCAGGCTGAGAGCCGGGTCCTAGCCTGGGATTTCTGGGGGAAGCCTAATGACCAAGAGATTTTGCATCACCGCCGCCATGTTCGTCTTAGGTTTGGCAATTCTGATTTCGCCGATCCGGGCATCAGCGGAATGTATCGGGTATGCTGGACCCGGCGGCCCATGCTCGACTGGCCCTGGCGGTGGTCTCTCAACCGGCCCTGGCGGCGGGCTTTCTACTGGTCCAGGCGGCGGCCTCTCGACTGGCCCTAGTGGCGGACTTTCCACCGGGCCGGGTGGCGGCCTCTCAACTGGCCCTGGTGGGGGTTTATCAACGGGTCCGGGTGGTGGTCTCTCAACTGGCCCTGGCGGGGGTTTATCCACGGGTCCGGGTGGTGGTCTCTCGACCGGGCCGGGGGGCGGGCTGTCAAATGGCCCTAATCCTTGGCGGCGCGTCCCTGATCCGAACGACTGAGCTTCGTGGCCCTTCTGGCGACTAAAACTTAGGGGGAGAGGTGCTCCGAAATGGCGCTCGACCTTGCAAACAGGATGGGATTTTCTGACGAACTGTTGGCAGACTGCGGACCGGGTAGTCCCGCGGCTTACCAGCGGTGGCTTCGAGAAAAGCGTCGAACCAGCGTGCGGCCCGGTGAATTCTGGTTTTACGTCAATAATCTCGTTCCAGGTTCCGAGCAATCTACCGCTGAGGCCATAAAGCGGCAAATCGGAGAACAGGGTCGAGGACTTGCCGTTCGTGTGTTCGCACGTTACTGATGCGGCACTATGATTAAGATAGTTAAGATATGGCGAGCTTATCGTAAGTATGGCGCATCAATGCGTAACAAGGATGTGGCCATGCCGCTGATGGTGAGAATGACGCCCGCCGCCCAGCAAGCTTACGTCGATTACATGCTCAAGCCGTCATTCAAATCGTATCGCCGACTATGGCCCTTTATGGCGAAGCCGGAAAGTTGGGAGGCAGGCCGGCCACCGGTGGAATTGAACCTGCCGCTCTAAAAATCCCCGTCCGCGACCCTTGAGCTGCTGGCGGGGAACTCGTCGCAGGCCTCCCCGAAGCTGGCGCTGACCTCTTTGCATTCTACGCGCGGTCCTTCGCTGGCTCCAACTGATTCATGAGCCAGGTTTGCAGGCCCACCACGCCTGCATTCAGGCCTTGATAGAGGCCCTCCAACTCATCCCAAGCGATCCAGTCTTCGGTATTCGCTAAGTCTACGGTATTCCTTCGTAGAATGATTAGCTTATAAGTCCGGGGATCCTCGGTCGATACCTCCACTGCAATCCATATCGAGCCCTCGTGAGTGTGCCAGTTTCGCAGCTTCTCTCGCATGCCGACCCAGGACAGATTGACCCCATTCGCGTTCAACTCTTTCTCGACGGTGCGGGTGTCCATTTGTCGCTTCAAGTTTCGGCAGAGTCTGACTGCGAACGCTAGTGCGATGTCCCAGGTTGCGAAGGCTTGCGTAATGAAGCACTCCAAAGCCGCTACCGTTCTGAACGCCAAGTCCTGATTCAACGGAAAGGCAGCCGCCATCTTACCGCGCTCAGCGATGTGTCTATCGACCTCGCTTTGGTCTCGCCGAAATTCCTCATCCAGTTCAGCGATGGCGCGATTTATGTCAAATAGGAGACATCCGAGAATCTCGAACTTAGTGGCCAGGCTGAGAGCATATTCGGACGGCCAGTCCGAATTTTCGGTGCTGCGAAATGCCGTGTGGATAGGCGCGAACCAATTCGTTCTTGCAACATAGTTGATGTGAAAGTACTTCATATTCACTTCCGCTGAACTTAGACCAGCGGCGCCCAGGACTTCCTCAGTATGCTGGCCGAGCGTCGGCGGCGGCGTGCGAATGGCGTTCGGGGTTGCCGAAAAGCGCGCGACGGGCCGCACGGTTTTGAAGCGTCCCGCAGTGGGATGATCGATCGCCGCGATTGCGTCGAGCGCCGCGACTTGCGGATGCGCGAGCAGTGACGGGTAGTCCATGATCGGCACCGCGTCACCGCCGATACTCTTCACCAAATCGACCAGCTCCTCGCGCGTGCGATGCGCGAAGGCCTTCTCCCAGACCGGTTTCACCTCGGTGGCGTAACGTCCGATACTGGTGGCGGCGCGGCCGTAATCGGCAAAACGCGGATCTGCGAGCGCCTCCTCCATCCCGAGCTCCATCACCAGGCGATCCCAGTCCTCGCTGTCGCCGCGGCGCAGAATGAAGTAGAGCGCCCCATTCTTTGTTTCATAACCGTAGTCGGGTGGCTTGGTGTAGTGATCGAGATGGAAACCGTACCAGTCGTCGGGATCGCTCATCGAGGTCCACATGATCCCGCGCATGTGCAGCAGGGAGCCGAACTCGCTCACGGCGACGCGCTGACCCTCGCCGGTGCGGAGCCGATGGAACAGCGCCGCGAGAATTGCCTGCGCGGCAAAAACCCCGGTGTTCAGACTGGCAACGTCGGCGCCTAGCCGTACCGGCGGTTCGCCGATTCGTCCCAACGACGCCGTGTATTCGGCCATCGCCTGCACGACCAGTTCGGAACCGGGCGCGTCACGCAGGGGACCGTCCTCGCCAAAGGGACTGATCGAGCAATAGACGAGCTTGGGATTGGCATCGTGGAGTTGCGCGTACGACAGGCCGAACCTTTCGGCCGCGCCGCGCCCGCAGTCTTCGACCAGCACGTCGGCTTGATGCGCGAGCTTCACGGCGGCGTCACGTCCGCGCGTCGTTGCGAGATCGAGGACCACACTTTTCTTGTTGCGATTCAGACTGAGAAAGACCGCGCTCTCGTCGCCGATGAAGGGCGGCCCCATCCGGCGTGCGAAGTCACCGGCCGGCGGCTCAATCTTGATCACTTCGGCGCCCGCGTCGCCGAGCTGCATCGTACAGAACGGGCCGCACAGCCCCTGCGTCAGATCGAGGACGCGAAAGCCGTCGAGACTCCCGGCAAGACTTGCGGCGGCGCTCACTTTGGCCCACCGGCGTCGCGTTCATCGACGATCCCGAGTTCCCGCAGCACCTCGGCGGTATGGTCGCCCGGCCGCCCACCCGCGCGAATCGGACCTGCGGGCGTGCGCTCGAATTTCCAGGGCAGACCGTCGACATACATCCGGCCCCAGTGCCGCGTATCGATTTCGATGATGTGCTCGTTCGCCGTGACCTGCGGATGTTGGCGTAACTCCGCAAACGTGAGAAACGGTGCGTTAGGCACGTTTTCCTTATGCAGACGGAGCGCCCACCACGCCGCCGGTTTCGTCTTGAACCGCTCCGCGAGGATCGTCGCCAGTTCGGCGCGCCGCTCGACCCGCGCGGGATTGGTCGCGAAACGCGGGTCGGCTATCAACTCGTCGAGCTTGAGCGCGCGGCACAGACCGGGCCATTGCTCGTCGCGCTCGACCCCGACCGCGAGGTACCGGCGATCCTCGCACGCAAAGGCCTGATGCGGTGCGGTGGTTGCCGCGGCGCTGCCGAGCGGAGCGGGCTGCTCGCCGGTCGCGAAATATTCGGCCAGCCGGGTCGTCTGCAAGGCCATCGCCGCCGTCAGCATCTCGATTTCGATGCGCTGCCCCTGGCCGGTACGTTCGCGCGCGATCAGCGCTTGCAGCACCGCCTGCGTGATCGTGGTCGCGGTCGTGAGATCGAGATGCGCCAGATGGCGATACATCTCGCCACGCCCATGCTCGGGGCCCGTGATACTGCACCATCCGCAGAACGACTGCACCGTCGGATCGATCCCCGCCTCACCCGCCATCGGACCAGTGCGTCCGTAGGCGGACGCCGCAACGTAAATCATTCGTGGATTAACCTTGGCGACGACCTCGTAGCCGAGTCCGAGACGCTCGACCGCACCGGGACGCATGTTTTGCACAAATACGTCGCTTTTTTCGATAATCTTGAGCGCGATCGCGCGGTCCGCTTCCTTCTTGAGGTCAAGTTCGATCATCCGCTTGTTATGATTCGCGGAAATATAGAGGACCGAACTCCCCTTGATCATCGGTGGGACCGCGTGCGACAGGCGGTCGCCACCCGGCGCTTCCACCTTGATAACGTCGGCGCCGAGCGCGCCCAACAGCTTGGTCGCCCACGGTCCGACCGCCGCGATCGTCAGATCGAAGACGCGAATACCGTCAAGAATGTTCGCCACCAGGATTTCCTCCTGACCACTGGTCAAGCACTCCGGAAGTGCGGCATCACCTTGTTGGCAAACAACTCGAGATGGGGGGCGATCGAGCTCAACTTGATCCCCGGCGGCGACAGCATGAAGGTGAACATCTCGACCGGGACCTCGGCGATCTGCGCCTTGATCAGCGCAGCCGCCGCCTCAGGGGTCAGCACGTTGACCAATTGCCGGGACTTGAGTTCCGCGGCGCTACTCATCATCGGCCACGGGCTGGTGTCGGTGCCTTCGAACCATTTCGCGTAAGAGTTAAACCAATACAGGAGATTTGGCGCATAGGTCGCGAAGGTCCGGTCCGGATCCTCCGCCACCATCAGCCAGAGACCTCCGCCCATGACACGCGCGCGACTGGCGTCCTTGTCCGCGTTCCGCAGTTCCTGGAGATACATCTCATACATGGCCCGGCTTGAGGGCCCGATATAGCCGTCCCCGTGCCTGGCGGCGCGACGCGCCGCCGACTTGCTGAATCCGCCAACCCAGATCGGCGGATTCGGCTGCTGCACCGGCAACGGGCTCAGGTGAGCCCCATCGAGATTGAAATGCTTGCCGTGGAAGGTGACGGTCTCGCCCTGCCAGAGCCGCCGGATGATCTGCAACGACTCATTGGCCCGGGCGCCGCGCGTCTTGAGATCCAGCCCATAACCGGCATACTCCGGCGGCCGGTAGCCGAGCCCCACGCCGAAATCCAGCCGGCCGTTGGAGATCACGTCAAGCACCGCACCGTCCTCGGCGACCCGCACCGGATCGTAAAGGGGCAGGATGGCGATATCGGGGCCGATTCGCATGCGCTTGGTGCGCGCCGCGATCGCGGTCGCCGCGACCATCGGCGACGGGATATAGCTGTCGCCGGTGAAGTGATGCTCGAAGATGTAGGCCGCGTCGAACCCGAGGGACTCGGCCCACACCATATGCTCGATTACATCCGCGTAGACCTCGGCGGTGGTCCTGCCGGAGTCGGCCGGATTGCGAAAATCAGTCGTCAGGCCAAAACGCATACTGGTTACTCCTTCGTGATTGAACGGCTATCCTGATGTCTTTCCTTGACGCCTGACATCGGCGCACTAAAGTCGAGCGATTAGCTTACCATCGCCGGGCGGGACAACTACAAGCGGAGCAACCTGAACTGATGAGTTTCAAAAGACTGCTGATCGCCAATCGTGGCGAAATCGCGATTCGTGTGATGGAGGCCGCGAGCGAGCTGGAACTGCGCACGGTCGCGATATTTTCCGAGGACGACGCGCGGTCGCTCCACGTGGTCCGCGCGGACGAGGCTCATCAACTGCGCGGCGTCGGCGCGGCGGCGTATCTCGACGGCGAACAGATTCTGACCCTCGCGGCGCAGGCAAAATGCGACGCGATCCATCCCGGCTATGGATTCCTCAGCGAGAATGCGGCTTTCGCGCGGCGTTGCGCCGAGGCTGGCGTGCGGTTTATCGGCCCGCAACCCGACGTGCTTGAGCTTTTCGGCGACAAGATACGCGCGCGGCAATTCGCGCAGCAATGCGGCGTTCCGGTGCTGGCCGGGACCCCAAGCGCGGCGAGCCTCGCGGAAGCCCAGAGCTTTTTTGCGGCGGCGGACGGCCCGATCGTAATCAAGGCGGTCGCCGGCGGTGGCGGCCGCGGGATGCGCGTCGTTCGCCGCGCTGACGAGCTGGAGGAGGCCTTCAAACGGTGCCAGTCGGAAGCGCGCGCGGCCTTTGGCAACGGCGAGGTTTATGTCGAGCGCTTCATGCCCGCCGCGCGGCATATCGAGGTCCAGATTCTCGGGGATCGCGCGGGCAACGTTACTCATCTATGGGAGAGGGAGTGCACGATTCAGCGACGGCATCAGAAGCTGATCGAAATCGCGCCGAGTTTCGGTATAACGCCCAAGCTTAGGGCGAGGTTGATCGACGCCGCTCTGCGTATCGCCAAAGCCGCGAAATATGACGTACTCGGCACCTTCGAGTTTCTGGTCGACGCCGAGGCCGGTGATGAAGCGCACTTCGCCTTTATCGAAGCGAACCCCCGCCTCCAGGTCGAGCATACCGTTACCGAGCAGGTAACTGGCGTCGATCTGGTCCGCGCGCAACTCGAGCTTGCCGCGGGACGTTCGCTCATCGAGCTGGATCTGCCTGCGGCACAGGATCGCGAGCCACGCGGATGCGCGATCGAAGTGCGCATCAACGCGGAAACAATGGCGGAAGACGGCTCGGCGCGCCCGGCGACGGGAACGGTCAGTGTGTTTGAGCCTCCCACGGGCCCGGGCGTGCGTATCGATTCGTTTGCTTACGCCGGTTACACCACCAATCCGCGCTTCGATTCGTTACTCGCGAAGCTGATCGTGCATTCGCCGACGCCCAGGTTCGCTGATGCGGTCAACAAAACGTACCGCGCTTTGTGCACGTTCCGTATCGAGGGGATCGCGACCAACCTGGGATTTCTGCAAGCCCTGTTGAGGCATCCTGACTTTATCGCCAATCGAATCCACACGGGCTTTGTCGAGGAGAAAAATCCTGATCTTGTTGGACCATCCGGATCGGTCCATCGCCGGCGTTACTTTGAACGCGTCGGTGCTTCGCGGCAGGTCGGCGCGAAAATCGACACTCGCGATCCGCTTGCGGTATTGGCCTTGGGCAAATCGGCGGTGCCTGTGGGCGATCAGTTGGCGATCGCGTCGCCGATAGCTGTTGCGTCAACCACGGAAATTGAAATCCCGGAAGGCACGATCGCGATCCGCGCACCGATGCAGGGCACGATCATCTCGGTCGACGCGAAAGCCGGCGACTCTGTGACTCGTGGCCAACAGCTCCTCGTGATCGAAGCCATGAAGATGGAGCACGTGATTGCGGCGCCGGCCAACGGTATCTTGCGGCAGATTGCAGTCGCCACCGGCGACACCGTCGCCGAGAACCAACCGCTGGTTTTCATCGAAGAACGTGAAATTGAGGAGGGAACCGTCGCACCGACGGCGGTGCTTGATCTCGAAGTTATCCGGCCGGACCTCGCCGAAGTACTGGAGCGGCATGAGATCGGTCTGGACGCGGCGCGACCCGAAGCGGTCGCGCGACGCCGCAAAACAGGTCAGCGCACCGCTCGCGAGAATATCGAAGACCTGTGCGATCCGGGGTCGTTTGTCGAATACGGCGGACTTGGTGTGGCGGCGCAGCGTCGGCGCCGAACCATGGAGGATCTGATAAGGAATACGCCGGCCGACGGGTTAATCACCGGGCACGCAACGATCAACGCCGATCGCTTCGGCGCCGAACGGGGTCACTGCGTGGTGCTGGCTTACGATTTCACCGTTTTTGCGGGTACGCAGGGCCATCTAAACCATCGCAAGAAGGATCGGATGTTTCAGTTGGCGCGCGAGTTGCGCCTGCCGCTCGTGCTGTTCGCCGAAGGCGGGGGCGGCCGTCCGGGGGACACCGACGGCGATTTCAGCACACGGACCTTCTTCGATTTTCCGCGGCTCAGCGGGCTGGTGCCGATGGTCGGAATCGTCTCGGGCCGCTGCTTCGCCGGCAATGCGTCGCTGCTCGGATGCTGCGACGTCGTAATCGCGACGGCCAACTCGAACGTCGGTATGGGCGGTCCGGCAATGATCGAAAGCGGCGGACTGGGCGTCTTTCGTCCCGAACAGATTGGACCAATGAGCGTGCAGGTGCCGAGCGGCGTCGTCGATATCGCGGTCGCGGACGAGGCGGAGGCGACCCGCGCCGCGCGAAAATATCTGTCCTATTTTCAGGGTACGGTTGACCGCTTCGCATGTGCCGATCAGCGCATCCTGCGCAAGATCATTCCGGAAAACCGGCTGCGCGTTTACGACGTGCGGACGGTGATCGAGAATCTGGCGGACAACGATTCGGTGCTCGAACTGCGTCCCCATTTCGGGCGTACCATGATTACCGCGTTGATCCGGGTCGAGGGGCGGTCGATCGGGCTGGTCGCGAACAATCCGATGCATCTCGCCGGGGCAATCGACAGTGATGGCGCCGACAAGGCTGCGCGCTTCATCATGCTGTGCGACGCTTTTGATATCCCGCTCCTTTACCTGTGTGACACGCCGGGCATCATGGTGGGTCCGGAGATCGAAAAAACCGCCCTGGTGCGTCATTCCTCGCGGATGTTCCTTGCGGGCGCGAATGTGCAGGTTCCATTCCTCAAGATCGTCCTGCGCAAGGCCTACGGGCTGGGCGCGATCGCAATGTCAGGCGGCGCGGACGACGCCGCGGTGTTCACGGTTGCCTGGCCGACGGGGGAATTTGGACCGATGGCGCTCGAAGGTGCGGCGAAACTCGGCTACCGCAACGAACTGGCCGCGATTAGCGATCCGGTTGAGCGTAAGAGGAAATTCGATGAGATGGTGGCGTCGCTCTACCAGCGCGGGAAGGCGCTGAACGTCGCGACCCACTTTGCCGTGGACGACGTGATCGATCCTGCCGATTCAAGGCGCTGGATCAGCGGGGCGTTGCGCTCGACACCGCCGCCAGCGCGACGCGCCACCAAAAAATATCCTTTCGTGGATTGCTGGTAATCCAACCCTGCGGACACACCCGTAACTATGGTGTGAATAAACTTATGGTGTTGCAAAAAAAGTGGACAATCGCGCTTCTGCTCGCTTTAAGCGTTTTACTCCAGTTTACGCCGAGCCGCGTGCTGGCGCAGAGCGCGGCTGACAATCAAGCTACCGCAGTCTTTGCCGGCGGCTGCTTCTGGGGCGTTGATGCCGTCTTCAAGCACGTGAAGGGGGTATCCAAAGTTGTCTCAGGATATGCGGGAGGAGGGGCAGATACCGCGAACTACGAAACCGTCAGCACTGGCACGACGGGCCATGCTGAATCCGTGCAGGTTACTTACGATCCATCGCGGGTCTCTTACGACGATCTGTTGAAGGTCTTCTTTTACGTCGCTCACGATCCGACCGAGCTGAATCGGCAGGGCCCGGACTCAGGAACGCAATACCGGTCCTCGATCTTTTATGCGAACGACGAACAGAAGAAGATGGCAAACGACTATATTGCGCAACTAAAGCAGAAAAAAGCATTTTCAGCACCAATCGTGACTGCGGTCGTCCCGCTCACCGGGTTCTATCCGGCTGAGGAGTACCATCAAAACTATCTCGCTCTGCATCCGGATCAGCCCTACATCGTCTACAACGATTTGCCGAAACTCGAGCGGCTCCGAACAACTTTCCCCGGGCTTTACCAGCAGTAGCTCTCGCATCCAAAAGGGACGTGGTGATCGCCTCCATTGGATGCACTGCGATCGCTGGTGCAAAGCTTCATTGGCATTGTTCAAACAGATTCGCGAAATGTCGCGAGAATGTGGCAGCAGCTCTGCTCGGGAAGGATGCGCAGAGCAATAAACTCGTGGGTTTTTCTGAAGTCACCTTCCGTCGGCCGCTTGGCGAGATTATTGCTCCTTCCTCAGCTAATGCGTCGACTTCTTCCTATTTTGGTTCTTTTCGCCTCAACCGTTGGCGCGTTCGGGTTCGGGCGAGTTACGCTCGCCACCGCTGGGGTTATCGCGCAGGACCAGATCTGTGATGTCGCCGCTGATTCCGCCTTGGGTCTTGAGGATTACGCGCAAGCCATAAAACTCCACCGACGGATCGTTGCGGCTCATCCGAATGACGCCTTGGCTCATTATCATTTGGGCTTTGCCTACGGGATGGTCGGCCAGCGGGACGAGGAACTGGCGGAGTATCGCGAGGCGGCCAAGCTGGGCCTGCGGGAATGGGACCTTTACGTCAACCTCGGACGCGTCTATCTCGAAGGCGGCGATTATCCGGCGGCGAGCGACGCGTTGCGCATCGCGGTGCTGCTGGGACCGAATCATCCTGAGGCCCACTTCAATCTGGGTCTGGCGTATGAGCGGCGGGCGATGCTCCCGCAGGCCGAGCAAGAGATGCGGACCGCGCTCCGCCTTGGGTCTGATCAGGCGGAGGCAAGTAACATGCTCGCGGTCATTTGTGCCGAAGAAGGCAATCAGGCCGAGGCTCGTCGGATCTGGACCGAGCTGATCCATTCCCAGCCGGACTTCACGGTCGCCCGAACTAATCTTTCGATCCTCGATCACCGCTTCGTCGCGCCGGCTCCTTTGACCGCGCCGACCGCTGTCGCTTACACCTCATCGCAGCGATAACGCGTCCTCACTTGAGGGTTGGCATTTGCCCCACCGGTCGCTTAAATAGGCGCAAGACCGAGCAGACTGAGGCACAGCGGACTATGGCGATTACGGTTTGGCCGGCGACGCCGGGTTTTGCGGCGGAAATTGGTGATGTTGACCTTGCCCAACCTCTGAGCGCCGAGGACTTGGCGGCGATCAAGCAGGCGTTCTGGGATTATGGGGTTCTGATTTTCCCGGGCCAGGAGCTAACCGAAGACGAGCATCTCGCGTTTGCCGGTCAATTCGGCGAGCTCGAACAAGTCGTTTTCCTGAAGATGAACGTAAAGCTGCGCTTACGTCCCGAGCTGGCCGACGTGTCCAATCTGAATCGTCACAATGAAATATGGCGCGACGAGAGCCGTTTGCGCATGATCGCCGCCGCTAATCGCCTGTGGCATACCGACAGCTCGTTCAAGTATCTGCCGGCGCGCGCGTCGTTGCTTTACGCGCGGGAAATTCCGCCGGTCGGGGGACGTACCGAGTTCGCCGATCTCCGGGCGGCTTACGACGCCCTGCCCGACGTGCGGAAACGGCAGCTCGAAGGCCTCATTGCCGAACACTCGCTCATCTACTCGCGGGAGCGTACCGGCTTCGCCGGCTTTACCGACGACGAGCGCACGAACCTCCGTCCGGTACCCCAGGTGATGGTGCGGACGCTGCCCGAAAATCAGCGGCGAACCCTCTACCTGGCTTCGCACATTGGTTGTATCCACGGGATGGCCGACGACCAGGCGCGGGCGCTCGTCGACGAGCTTATCGCGCACGCCACCCAACGCCAGTTCGTGTACAGCCATCGATGGCGCAAACACGACCTCGTGATGTGGGACAACCGCTGCACTATGCATCGCGGGGGCGACTACGACGACCTGCGCTGGGTCCGCGACCTGCATCGCGCGACCGTCTCCGATATCGCCAACACTTGCGAGCAGGCGGGCGTCGCGGCCGTCTCGGCGTAGCGGATTCTGTGGGGCCTACTCCCCCAAAAGATCCGCGATCCGCAGCCGTGTAACGGCCGCAGCCGGTGGACGACCCTCAATTTGACCAGCAGACCTTTCATCCAGCCGGCCGCGCGCCATTGATGAATGAGGTCGTGGAAGCAGGCGTCTACACTTTTCGCCACCTTCGGAGCTTTTAGCAACCACAGGCTATGTTCGCTGACCAATTTGAGGCAAGGCCAGAAAAAGCTCAGACCGTTTGCACAGTAGGGCGAAATTGAGCTAAGCGTAGCATACTGGCGAGTGATTCGGAGAAATCGGAATAAAGGCTGACAGAGAGGAAATCATGAGAAAGCGTGCGAAGTCGTGGAAGCTGGTTGTGCTTTTTGCTGCGGCGGCAATAGTGAGCCCGTGCTTCGTGGCTCAGTCCAAGGCTTTTACCCTGATCGAAACCCAACTCCTGCCTGCGGTACAACTTGTGGCGTCGCAGACGCTGCTGGTAAAAGTCTCGAATGTTTCCTTGGACCCTGTCGAAGTAACCGTGACGCTCTACGGGCATTCCGGCAACGTTCTTCAGACCTCAAACAACCTGTCTCTCGCGGCAGGCGCCACGTTTTCTGTTTCGTATGTGCATCCGTCGACGACTGCGGCTTCCGATGTTCGAGGAGTCGTCACTTTGGACACCGCGAACGCTACCGTTTCCAGCATCATGACACTCGATAAGACGTCAGGTGAGGTCATAGCAATTCTGCCCTTTATGTTGCTCCCTTGATCGCAACGGAAGGCAAGCTTTGCGGTCGGCTTTCGCCGCCGAAGACGATGTCCGCGGCCGCCAAGGCCTAGCTGGCGAATGGCTGCGGCATCGCTTTTGGCTTGGGTCGGTTGCGGAAAGTTGCCGTGAGTTATTTGAGGAGCGAGGGGTTGCGGCTCCGGCCGTCCGTCGTCGTTCACGAACCTCGCCTGCTCCGTGATGAGGTGAGTCGCGCGCGGTTGGCCCTCTGGTTGGCCACGCCCTTTTTCACCGGCGCGATCATTATGGCGCAGGAACTAGTGGCCTTTCGGATCTTTGCCCCTTACTTCGGCTATTCGATCTATGTTTGGGGCAGCATGATTTCGGTGGTGATGCTCGCGCTCGCCTTTGGTTACGCCGTGGGCGGCGGGGTTTCCGATCGTAGCCAAACCGACCTTCCCCTCTACGGGCTACTCCTCGCCGGCGCGGCTTATCAGCTTGGGATCCTTTTCGCGGTGGACCCGCTACTGCGTTTTTTTGCGGGCTGGGGAGAATTCGCCGGCGCCACCCTCGCCAGCCTGATGATCTTCGCTCCGCCGATGACCGCGACGGCAACCGCATCGCCGTTTCTGATTCGCTTGCTGGCGCATGCGGGAGGGGTAGGATCCAAAGCCGGCAGGATTTATGCCATTTCCACGATCGGCGGAATCGCGGGGGTTCTCGCCACGACCTTCTTCCTGGTCCCGCACCTCGGTACGCACAAGTCCCTGGAAGCGATCGGCCTTCTGTCCGCGTTCGTTGCCGTGGCCGGATTGGCGCGAAGCGCACCCGCGGCGCTGTCAGCGCTCGGACTGATCGCGGTCATCCTGCCATTCGTGCCGGGCGCTACCTGGTCGCGCAGCACCGTGTGGGTGGCGGAATCTCCGTATAACCTGGTGCGCGTGGTGCGCAACGGCGCATGGGTGCTGCTTAAGCTGAACGACGAGGGCGGCGTACACACTATCCGGAACGAGCGCACCGGATGGACCGGGCACTACTATGATGCCTTCGCACTCGGGCCTCTGTTGGCGCCGGCGCGGCGTCTGCTGGTGCTCGGCCTGGGCGGCGGCGGCTCCATCACCGCGACGCGGCGGACGGCGCCCGACATCGCGATTGACGCGGTGGAGATCGATCCCAAAGTGGTCGAAGCGGCCACCCGTTTCTTTGCGATAAACCCGTATGATGGGAAACTCCGCATCCATATTGCCGATGCACGCCCGTGGCTGGCCCGAAATGCGGGAAATTACGATCTGGTCCACGTCGATCTTTATCAGGGCGGGCCGTATATCCCCTTCTACCTTGTGACGGTTGAATTCTTCGCGGCGGTCCGTGCCCATATGGCGCCCGACAGTTTGTTGATGATGAATTTGTTTGACCTCAGCCGGAGTCACGAGCTGCTCGCCCCGACCGTCGCGACATTGAAGCGCGTGTTTCCAACCGTGGTGATACTTTCCGTTGGCTACGGGAACCGCATGCTTCTCGCCTTTCCGCGGGAAACATCCGAGGCTTCGGTGCGAGCGCGCTTAAGCCGTTTCGGGGGCGACGAAACAATCCAGCGCCTCGCGCGCCGGGCTGAGACGCAGATCACCGCGTTCGAGCTGCCCGCCGGGACCACCGCGTTCACGGACGATCTCGCTCCGGTCGAAGAAATCACGCGCCGCATGTTGGGTGGCAACTAGCCAAACCGGTTGGGCTCGCGGAGGCCCCGGCCTGAACCTGACGGCGCAGGCCGGGAAGATGCTTTTCAGGGTAGTT
Organism: Binataceae bacterium (SeqCode); assembly: GCA_052145175.1. Lineage (GTDB taxonomy): Bacteria > Desulfobacterota > Binatia > Binatales > Binataceae > JAJPHI01. The sequence goes on from JBKQPD010000109.1 coordinate 17,184, forward strand.
GCTGGAAACCGACCTGGCCACACTGGGCATCGTAGAAATAATTGTAGTCAATGATCGGATCCCGGCCCGTGTTGATAAAGTTCGCCGACGGCGGCGTGGTTCCCGCCCATTGGGCATATACGGGTGCTTCATCGGTTGGAGCGGCGGTGGGAGTAGGAGCGGGGCCGGTGTAGGGAATCGAAACTGTATAAGACATCGGCGACGTCCCGCCCGATGTGCCCACCGCAACGGTCATCCGGGTACCCGCCGGCACGTACAAATATCCGTCGGAAGCAATGGTTGCGGCGGCAGCCGGAATTGGTGTAGTCGACGGATTCAAATACATCTGCGGAATGCCGACGTCCAGCAGCAAGTTGCCGCAATACTGGGTGGCCGCCAGATCAGGGAAGGAAAAACATCCGGGCATGGTATTCCATTCCCCAACATATGTCGTACTGGGGGTTAGCGGCAGCGTGTTGTAGCCCGTGGTGTTGGGGCCCGTCAGCCCCAGGGTAATCCCCTGACTGGCGACACTCAGACCATAACCTTGACTGATATCCGCACCGTTGTCGCTGTCGGTCAGGTTGATGAAGGCATTTTGCGCCGGACTAAGGAACAGGCTGCCGGCTACCAGACCTTCCCGATCGAAGCCCACGCCCATGTAGCGCAGGGTCTCCCAATCGTCGGTCGAGGTGCAATTCAATCCAGTACAACTGGCGTTTACGGCCAGCACCTCAATTGGAATGGTCTGTGCGGTTCCGGTGGTAGTTTGAAAAGTCACCGGCGCAAGATAATAGTAGCCGGAAAAAGTGAGACCGCTGCTATCGTAGTACTGCGTACCGGCCGGTCCCGGACCGATCAGCACGCCTGTCGCGCCCGGGGTTGGGACGGTCGACGGCAAATCGGTTATTGGCAGCAGCGTGCCCATCGACCCGGTATCGACCGTATAGGTGGAATACGCACTTGGTATGGGAGTCGGTGAAGCGGCATAGCCAATCGCCGCTTGCAGCTTGAAAGGATCGGGCGGCATCGAGGCTGGAATAATCGTATAGCTGTTGGTCGCAGCGGCCTGAGGGGTCAGATAGGAGCATGGCTGTGGGTTCTGCCCGACTATTTGCGTCACCCCGATCGCATAGCCGCCGTTGACCGCGCCGGGCTCGCCCGTGGGAATCCCCGCCGCCGGGTCGTAAATCCAGGCCTCCACCGTCAGATTGTTAGGAAAAGCGGCCCCGCTGTAAGTAAACGTAACGCTGTTGCCGGAAGTAACAGTCTGTTGGGATGGACTCACGACCGCGGTCCCCGAGCCGGCCGGGGGAATCCCATAGATCACCATCGTCAACGGATTAGTGCCGCTGGGCGTGATTGGTACGCCCTGCGCGTTATAAGCGGTGAACCCAATAGTGAAGGTTGCCGCCGCCTGTGGCACCCCCGGCCCCGACCCGACCAGATTGTTCAAGCTCGGAACGGCCGGCGAAAAGCTGATCGTATCCGGCACCGGAGATGACGTCGGGGTTGCGGTCGGGGTTGCGGTCGGCGTTGGCGTTGCGGTTACGCTTGGTGTTGGCGTGGAGGTCGCGGTGGGACTCGGCGGAGGCGTCGGCGTTGGCGTAGAGGTGAAGGACGGTGTCGGCGTCGGCGCCGGGGAATCGGCCTGACTTGAGGACGACGAGTCACATCCGGTGGCGATAACCGCCGTCAGGGCAAGGGCCGCACAGCCGAGCATAAATCGGGCAGCGGTCCATTGCTGCAGAGAACCCCACCCGAACTTCACCCGAGTCGAATCCATCATAGAATCCCCATCCACCACACCGAACTTAAGCTGAGATTTTCGAGGGGCGCATAGTATTAACTCACGGCGCCGAGATGCTTCAGCGCAAAATAAAGCCGGCGTAACCGCCGGCCGGCGCCATCCGCGGTAGCAGCCACCACGCGCGGGCTCCGTGGGCGCGGCTCATCCCATGGGCAAACTTCTTCGCCCTCGATTAGCCTGCCGATTACTGTTCAGGCGATTACTGTTCAGGATTGATGCGAATGATCCGCTCGCCGACGAAGCAGCCCGGTGCCTAACCGCACTCCATCCTCTGCGACTAGCTAACCTGCTATTACCACGCGCCTAGCCCCCCGCCTCGCGATATTGTGATATACTGCTAACTATCAGGCAACAACATTAATTATATGATCTAAAATCCAATTTCATGCATGAATCCGAGGCGAAGACGGCGCGGGTCGACGGCGGAAATTGTGTTGAGAGACAAGGGCAGAGATTTGTCGCACTTCTTTCCCGAGCTGGACATCCCTCCTCGCTCCTGCGTCAGGATACGTAGAATATTCCCGCGTTGAGACCATACGGCAAGTACTCTTTGATAATCGCGTGCAAGCGCCGTACGCGGTCTGTCTGATGGAGATGGGAAAAGGCCCCGATCTCCGCACCATTTTCCCCGACCGACTTGATCGCAGGCGGGCAATCCAGCGCCAGCTGTGCGTAGCCCGGGGCCCCGAAGCGCCGCGACGTAAAGCGCGGCCGGGCCGTCTCCTCGCCTTTATCCGGGCTATCCGCGACACCAAACATTACGGGTAGGCATCGAAACCGCGGTGGGGTCCGCGATCCAGGTGGCACATAGCTGAAGCGCACATAGCCGGAATCACATCGGCGAACTTTCAAACGCTCATCGAAGATGACGTGGGAAGCCGAGATTAGTTCTTCGACACTCGTTGTCCCCAGGATCGTGACGCGCTCGAGCGTTGCTGCTGGACCGTAGGCAGCTTCCCCGCCCGTCTCCTCTTTGGCGAGACCAGCGACGGCTGGCCCGCCCGCTCCGTCGATGACGCTGTCACGCGCCTCGATCCGGCAACCGGTCGCGGCTAGACGGATCGGGCCCACGATGCTGTTCACGACAGCAAGCCCGACCAGCGCGCCGCTATCCCCCGATACTATCGCGGCGCGACGCTCCTCTGCTAAGTCAGGCCATAGTGAGCAATCCTTTATTACTAGTTGGATCTGGCCGCGCACCATGAGACTACCGTTAATCCAGAGCCCGCCGAGGACAAGCTCCGCTCCATAGCTCTCACCGGACAAAACGAAGTCCCCTTTGACGCAAGGCGTTTCACCATCGAGCGCCTCGATGATCAGCCGCGAACGCCCCAGAGCGATCGCGCACGCCTTTTCCTCCAGGGAATACTTCATCGAATAAGTGCCGCTGTCAGCTATTTGAATGACGCCGGTCATCTCCATCTCGCCGCGAGCTTCACTATCCGCCAAGGCGTCGGCCCATGCGGCCAAAGCACTTTCCAGCGTGCTGTAGCCGCTTTCCGCCGTCGCTTCGCGGAACACGCTGACGGACCAGGTCAAAGTCTCAGCACGGTCAGGCGCGGAACTGCTCCAATAGGGGCCTCCGCCGACGCCGGCGCTGAAGCCATAACAGTAGCTGACCCGGACTTCCGCGGGTCGGCAATTGTCGGGAAAGCGCAACCGGCCCAGCGCCGGATCAACTGCGACCCGTGCATCACGAGCGTTCTCGTTTCGTGGAAAGTCCCAAGTCGTCAGGTCGGCGATCGCGATTTGCTCGCACGGCAATGTTTCGATTTCCGCACCTGGATTCCGTTCCACATCCCGACTGACCGCGATTTCGATGGCCGGTGGCGCCTCGAAATACCCAGTCGCGGGGGACTGATTATTCGCGCGCGCATCGAGCTCCGCTTTTAATGCGCGGCGATTCAGCGGTATCGGCAGATTCATCTCTGTCGAGGAAAGGTCCAGGTGCGTTTCCGTGCGCGGATTGTTGAAGAGCGGAGCGTCGAACCCGAAGGGACTGAAGGTATAACAGCCGGGCGCGATTTCCCTGGGATTTCCGTGAATGATCGGATAACTCGTAATCCGCCACAGGAACACGCCGATATTTCCGACCAGATACTTGCCAGGTTGTAGTTCCGCTGAGGGGACTCGCGGCGGATCGTCCGCCCTGATTGAGCGGACGTCAGCGGAATGCGCGAGCCTGTTGAAGGACCCATCGATCTGATCCAGGGCGAGTTGGTCGCGCAAATTGACGAAACTACTGTGACTATTATCCGGGCTCCGCAACGTTTGGTTCGTGGAAGTTGACTGAAAGAACTCTACTACCCGGGCACCCCAGCCCGTGACGTCCTCAATCACCCCGCCGAGCGCAGGCGCCATCCCCTTTCGGCGCCGATACGCGATCGCGTTGGCAACATAAGCGCGCTCACCGGACAAGGCGTTTCGTTCGGCACCACCTCCGCCGACGGCGACCAGATCCGCAATATAAGGGATTACCCATCGTTCGCAGCTTTGAATAAACCAGTTATCATAGAGAGTTGCGATGTCCTCCTCGATAATGTCGAGCTGCTCCTGCAGCGTGCTCATAAGCGCACGGAGCGGCTCGCCCTCGCTCTGGTCGCGCGCACGATAGATGATAGGCAGAAGGCTGTATAGAAAATCTGTTTTCACGAGAGTGTCGCCGCGTGAAACACCAGCGTCTGAGCCGGCTCGATACGCCGCCGATCCGCATCCCAGTGAGCCCGCTTCGCATGCAGCACCTGGTGCAATCCCGGTTGCGTCCCGCTGACGTGGAGCGCTGTAAGGTCAACCGCCCGAACGCCAGGAATATTTTGTATCAACGCGATAAGCTCCGCGGCGGCAAGCTCATGAACGATGTCGCGCGTCTGCGCATTGAAGGTATTGGCCAATGTCTCACGTATCGCGGCCTCGATATTGGTGCGAGCGGATTCGCTTTCGAGGGTTAGCCGGGCGTCAAGATCGAAAAGGACCCGTGCAAAGGAGTTGACCACGATCTTGTGCGGTGTTGCCGAGATTGCCTTGATCGCCTTCGTCAACTCGACGTACAGAGCCTCTTTGCCAAGCGCCAGCTCATCATTGGCGGTCCGAACAGTGAGATGCACGACGCGAGAGCTTCCATCCCAGACGATGTCGGCTTCCGCAGCGATGATTCCCGGGAAGTTGCCCGCGAAGTCCGCGTAATCCGTGATCGACACGATCCGATCCAGCGTGCGCAGACTCAGGGGAATCTGAACGCGTGCATTATCGACGGTCTGCGGGTCGGCGCCGCCAGCGGCGGGCAAGGGATTAGTCACGCGCCTGACCCCAAGCGGCGCGCGCCGTAATATCGTAAGCAAGCCGGGGTCAAGATTCCCCTCCGAGCCTAACCCGCTGCGATAGGTCGCGAGCACGTTCTCGACCCCGGATGGCAACCGGCTGCCATAGGCGCCGTCGCCGAAGAATAGTATGGGGCGCCCCTCTTCATCCGGCCGCAACATATAGTGACGATCTTGGGGACCGGAGTACGCGAGCGTCGGTACGCACTCCCACGTTACATATTCGTCGGCTTCGCCGGGCGCCTGCAGTCCCGGAGCAAGCTGCCACGGATGTCCCGCCGTCACCCTGACTTCGAGTTGTTCGCCCCGGTTCCACGGCTCATCAGCGGCAAGATGGCTCAGGGGAGGCTTTCGCAATGCGAAGCTCTGATTGATGCTTGAGTGTTGTCCGCTGCCGAGAACCTCGTTAAAGACGGTTTCTCCATGAGTGGCGCTTACCACGTTTCCACGGATCACCAGCGACACCGGATCGTAGGCGTTGCGAAGCGGTTCCTCCAATATCATCAGGGGACCAGGATGAACCGCCACCAGCTTTGCGGCCTCGCCGCTGCTTTCGTTCCATTCCGCGGCTCGCTCCCAAGTCAACTCACCGTTGATCGCCGTCATCACGAACTGACGCCCGCTACGGTCGCGCACTTCCCACACGGCGGTGTCGGCAATCGTCTGAAGTTGCCTGGGCATTGACATGGCTTCAAACGCCAGATTTTCGTACACGCCAAGCTTCGCGCCATCACGGCTGATGCTGTATTTGCCCCAGGGTGGTGAATGCTGGTTGTCGCGAGTAATCAACAGCCAGGTTGCATCCCGCACCATCACCAGAATCACGGCGTCCTTCGCGAGCGTGACTCCCAATTTGTGCAGCTGAGTGGTGAGTTCGTCGGAGATTGCGCGTGAATCCAGCGTCGCGGCAAGCGCGCCATCGATTTTACCCTTGCAGGGACGCTTCAACTCGATTTCCGGTAGATCGTGCCGGGGCTGGCCATGCGCGACATCGCGCATTCCGACCAGCAACCCGGCTTCCGGCGAAAAAATCATCGACCGCACGTCATTCGATACACCAAGCCGGATTGGTGACCACTCCCCTGAGGCAGCTATGCGGGAGTAGATGCCGAAACCACGTGCCGCCGCGTAGAGGTTTCGATCAGAGTCGAAGGCCAACGCTGAGATCGACTTATGGTCAAGCCCGAACGGTTTCCAGCGGTCGCCGTGGAGGACGAAGAGGCCCTCACTGGTGCCCGCATAGAGGACGTCCGCGGAATCCACGGCCATCGAGAGAACGGCGGCATCGAGGGCGGCAGTTGGCGACCAGCGATCGTGAATATAACTGAAGACACCGGCTGGCGATCCGATCCACAAGCGTCCGTTTTTAGCGGTCAGCATTGTATTGACCGTGCGCAGTCCCAGCCCGCTATCAATATTCCGCCACTTGTTCTCCCAGAACTGCGCCAGCCCAGTTGAGTCGGAAAATGCAAACGTACCGCCGCCGGGCACAACCGCGATCGCGGTCACTTCCGTGCCCTCGAAGCCAAGCAATTTCCATTCGTTCCGAGTGAACTGGTAAAGACCCGTTTTTGTGCCGGCAATCAGCGACCCGTCCGACTGGATAGCCAACGCGCGCACATCCGAGGCGGAAAGATTCAGCGATTTCCAGTCCGTCCCGTCGCCGACGAAAACACTATCCGCGACCGCTGCGTAGATTTTGCCATCGCCGCCGGCGGCGAGCGCCATCACATCATTGTTGGCCAGTCCAAAGGGCTTCCATTTGGCGCCGCGAAACTGGTTGACACCGCCGAGCTCGGCGCGCAAGCTGACACCCGCTCTCGTTCCGGTGACGACCAGCGGGCGTGTGCGCGTCAGGTTCGGAACATTCGTTGCCACCTGGATCGCGGTTCCCGTGATTGGGTTGACCGCCGGTAACTGGTCTTCATAACGTGCAACTTCTTCGCTTTGAACGAAGGCGCTGGTGCTACGCAGATTGAAACTGTGGTTCTCTTCGAGTCCGGCGACGCGCAGGCGTGTCACGGTGTTTCGTTGTAGAAAGTCCGATCGATACGCGGCGCCAACTCCCTCGACGCGGCAGGCGGCATCGGCCGGCTCGTTCTCGTCGGCGGCACTATGCAAGATGACCCAGCCACTCGGCGCGATGCCTCCGTACACGCGATCAAGATCAATTTCGCCCGGCTGCGGATAGAACTTGGGCCAGTCATCTTCAGCCACGCCCTGAAAAGGGCTGCCGGCGAAGATCATGCCGTCGGTTCCCACTAAAAGAGCCTTTACTGCGCCACTGGTACAGGTCGTAGCGGACCATGTCGCGCCACGATCCTTCGAGTGGTAGATGCCCTTGGCGGTGGCCGCGAAAGCAGTCGCACTCAGCCCGGAGCGGTCGCGGCTGAAGATGAGCGCCACTACAGCCGCGCCGGGCAGTCCCTGCGCGCTTGTCCAATGCCGGCCCCCATCGTTTGAAACGAAGCCGCCGCGCGCGGCTCCGGCCAGGAGACAGGTGGTACGTGACGCCGAATCGTAATCGAGCGCGAGCGCAAGGATCTCACTTTCAGGCGCCCCCGGCAGACCTTCATTGCAACTTCTCCATCGCTCACCCGCATCATCCGAACAAAACACCCCGCGATCAGTCCCACAAAACACCTGTCCATCGGCAGCACTTGCCACGAGATGGTGGATTACCAAATTCGTCGAGCGGGACTGCGCATTGTAGCCCGGAAGTCCGCGATTGACCGGCGTCCAATCGCCCCCACTGGCGAGAGTGCGAAAGACGCCGCGATCCGTACCGGCGAGGAGATACTCATTCTTGCGTGTGGTCGTGCGCGCCAACGACCGAGTGGCTACCGGCGGTAGACGTCCGTCAATCGCAACGCTGCGCAACAGATTGCGCCTGACGCGCACCGCGCCACGTAACGGCTCCCACGAGGCGCCGTCGTCCGTCGATCGGTAGACGCCGCCCGGCCCACCGGCGTAGAGGTGCTGGCTGGCGTCAGTGATCAGTGCGCCGAGGTCGCGTTTGCTCATCCCGGCCACGGAACTTTTAAAGGTTGCGCCTTGGTCGTGTGAGCAAAAGACGCCGTCGGGAGTGGCGGCAAAGAGCAGCCCGGAAGTGGTCGTCGCAAGAGCGCGAATATCCTTCGGCGGCAATCCGGCATTTCCCGGCGTTAACCAGCTTTGCCCGTCATTCGCCGAGGTGCTGACGCCGCCGACGCGTGTTCCATATTCGAGCCGGACAGCATCGGGCAAAGTTTTCCACTCAGGCGTCGCCGAGCCGAAGAGTGAGGCGCGTTTGCGAAATACAATGATACGCGAGGGGCCTGGAACCGCGCCGGCCGCGCCGGCCGCTTTCACCAACTTGCGATTGATCCAGGTGACGAGCATGTATCCAGCTTCGGGATGAGGTTCCGCCTTTTGGATGATTCCAAGATAGAGCGGCTCGTCCGCACCACCCTGTTCCGCGGCGCGTCTCAAAATGAGAATGGGCCACCCTGCGCTGAGGCCGACGCGTGCGCCAACCAGACGGACGTCATGCGTGTCGGCATCGATCGGTTGATCTGGCGCGAGACTGGGAACCACCGGCTTGAAATTGTTCCAGTCCGGACTAGCTTCGATATCCTCCGTGGTTTCGAAAGTTACGGGCATCCGATTCGCGCCGGGCAGGCCCTGGACGGCAGATGTTTTCGGGATCGTGATTGCCGTCGGCGTGCCGCGTGCGAACGCCAACTCGAAGGCAAGCCAGGTACTCGCGCTGGCGCCCGGCCCGAGCTCGAAGCCAATCGCGCGGCCGAGTTCAATCAGGGAGAAACGCTCGGTAGCGGTTTTGAGATAGCCTTCGTTAGCAATACGCTCCTGATAGAAGGTCATCACGTCGCACAGCGCGGCCCATGCCTTCAGGAGCGCGCTCGCGAAGTCGTGTTCGGCGTCGAGGTCAAGCGCGGCCAGCGGACGGAGCCACTTACCGCCACTCTCGAAGGAATGCTGCGTGATGTGCGACCGCATCCGTTCAAAGAAGCTCGCGTAGTTGCCGACTCGGTAGTTGAGACTGGAGCGGCCGGGCTGGTTGTAACGGAGTTGCGCGAGCGCTGCGGACAATGCAGGCGACCTGGGCACCCGTTCCCCGGACCTCACAAGAGTCCTCCCTCGACGTGAAACAGAATCATTCCGTTCTCGGGCGCAGCGGGATTGTTCTTCACTCGCGCGATTTCGAGTGGCCCGATGTCGATCACGCCGGTCTCAAGCGCACCGGACGGCCACCCGTTCCATCGCTCGAAACGCACCGGCTCGATCCGCATCACGCCGGGCAGGGCCATCGCCGCCGCTATCAGCTGACTCAAATAAACTGGCGTTCCGAAAGTAAAGCGGTCGGGGTGAAAGAAGCCGATTCGTCCATCGGCGAGGAGGCAATCGCTGAAGGCATCACGGAGGCGGCGATGCACGGCACTGCGGGGGTGAGCGTGATCGGCGCGCACCTTGAAGGCGATATTCAACGGCACGAATTGCGGCGCCAAAATCACGAAATCGCGGTCCGCTACGCGCCGCAATTCGAGCCGCGTCTTCAGATCGCGGATAATTTCGTCAGTAAGCGGTTGTCCGCCCTTTCGTGCGACGTAAATTTGCGCGGTTGCCCAACTCCCTGACCAGCGGATCTGGCAGACGGCGTTTTGCACCTCGGGATGACTCTTGACGGCGCGAACGTGGTCCTCTTCGGTGACGCAACTATGCTGAACGCGATAAGCACTGCTCGCATTGAGACGCACCTGCGCCAGCGTTTCCCGCTCACGGCCGCGCTGCACCGGCAACGGATTCCAGACGCGCGTGATTCGCCCGTCATTCGAGACCACGTGCGCTATCGTGCCGGAATCGAGCGAGCTGTCGGGATGATCGTTAATCCGATAATAGGCAACAAAGCGGCTGCCGGATGCGACTCGCGCCCCGTTGTGGCCGTCACCAAAGCGTAGATAGACCGTGCCGTCTTCCTCAGTTTCCGCCACGAATTCGTGTGCGAAGCGTCCGCTGCGCAGCAAATCCGGCCGTGGCCGCCAGGTCCGCGAAGGGTCCGTCATGGCCTTCACGAGCCTTGTATCATGAGGAAGGTCGAGCACTTCATTTGCGCCCGGTGGCAGGCGTTCGAGCATGATTGCCGGCGCGACTTCCCAGGGAAATTGCTGCAATGCCTTCGTCGCGGATTCGGTCGCTGCCTTCCGCGGGTCATAGTGTGCCGCGTAGGTGAGAAACTTGAACCGCAAGCGCGGATAATAGCGGGGGCTTGCCGCCATGGCCGGGAGAACTTCGGCTGGCACGCTCCGGCCCGAATCGGCCAGGACGATGTTGCCGAACATCGACCAGCTCAGGGAATTTGATTCGTCGAAATCAGGTGACGCATGCAAATCGAACGGCAGGGCGTCGTCAGCGTGCCAGGTTACATGAGTCAAATCGATGTCATGCACCTCGTCATGGCTGAGAACCGGCTTCCGAATGAGGCGAACTGCATGACCCGGCGTGCGCGCGTAATCGGCCGCGGCGGATAAATCATTTCTGCGCTGGGCGATGATCAGAACGTCGCCCGGCTGCAGTTCGGAAAAGCGGCCTTCGAGTGCAGCGGAGGTGGCGCCTTTCTCCAGAATCCTGGCCGCCGGATCATGCGCATGCAACGTCATGCGATTGTGCGCCTGATGCAATACCGTATCGTGCATGACCTCGAAGGTCGCATGGTCGCTGTCGGCCGCGAGACCGCCATAAAGATCAATGGGAATGACGGCCGGCAGCCCCGGCAAACCGGTAAGAAGTGGCGTGCCTTTGCTGAGTGGAACCGCAGCGTCGTCCACCTGCACCTGCACCCAGACCCGGGAATTCCAGCCCTCATTCGCCGCGTAGTCTAATAGGCGCGCATGGCGCCGCACGGAAACCCGCCGCCGCGCGGTTCCAAGGTAGGCCTCCGTCGCCACCGCGTCTTGATAGTAACTGAGATAATCGGCGGCGTAGGCCAGCACTTCAACCACCGCCATTCCGGTATCGGCGGCGTGCCGCTCTTGCCAGCGCGGCGCCAGCAACGACAGGTGGTCAAGCAACTGTTTCAAAAAGCTCGCGTAATCCTTGGCCAGATATGTGATAGGAAATTCCGGCTGCAGCTCAGGCGGCCTTTCCTCAGGCGGTTGCGGATCCGTCTCCAACACGTCGGTAAGGAAAAAGCGTGCGCTCGCGAACCCGGCGGCGACTTCGGCGACACCCTGCAGACGTAGATGGTAGGGCACGCGTTGAGGGCCTTCGCTACTCTGGCCGGCGATCGCGACGCGGATCTCGAGTATACCTTCCCGTGCCCGTCGAGAATCCAGCGCGCGAACCGCCAGCGCGGGCGCCCCTTTTACACTCGCGACGATGGAAACATTTTCCGGCGCGACCGCGGGACAGCCCGGGGCTGAGGTCGTGGCTGTGCCGATCCGCCGAAAATAGAGCAGCAAATTCCATCCGTCATCGCCGAGCTCGGTCTCGACGTGATCGATGGCGTAGGAGGCATCGTCCCGGTGCCTCAGGTGATGCTCTCGCAGGTGCGTATGGTGCGCGCCCGCGGATTCGCTGTCCTCGGTTTTCAACGGACGAACGTCTCGGCGTGAAACTCGCCAGTATTCAACAGCAGGTAGCGCACCGTCACGGTAAATTCGGAATCAATCGAGGTCAGCTTGACGCCCTGCACATGGATCAAATCGCCCAGCCAACGCTGCAACGCACCTTGGACCGTGGCCTGAGTAGCCGCGATCACCTCGCTCGTGGCCGCTTCAAACAGCATCCGCCCGAGCCCACAGCCGAAGTCCGGACGATTAACCCGTTCGCCTTCCATCGTGAACAAGATCTGTTCGATCATTTGCCGCACATGCGTCGCATAGTCGACGTTCGCGACACGGCCGCGCCCATCGACGTGAAAGGGGAAATCGATATCCATGGTCAGATCACCAGGGGCTGCTGACCGTCAATCAACAGGTCCCCGGTGACTTCGGCAAGGCCGGTCAGTGCGATACCCGCCGCAATCAATTCGATCGCCGCGCCGGTTGCGGTGATATTGACCGCCTCGACCGAGACGTCGCCGACCGCGGAGATCTCCGCCGCACCACCCGCGCTCAGCGCCAAATCCAGCCCGGCGGTTAACTCGACCGCGGCGCCGGCTTCGACCGAAGCGTCGGCCCCCGCGGTAATTTCGATTGCGCCTCCGGCTTCCTGCGAAATATCCGCCCCGGCCGTGATCTCGATGGCTGCTTCCGCGGTGATTGTGACGTCCGGCGATTCAAGCGCCGTCGCCTCTTCAGTCAAGGTCAAGGTCGTGGCGGGAATCGCCGCTTCAATAGCCGCCTCAGTCATCGAAATTGTCCCGGGCGGGTAAGTAATCGTGATACCCTCCTCGGTCGCCATCGTGATGATTCCCGGAGCGGCATTGATCGTAATGCCCTCGGAATTGAACGTCATGCTGAGCGGCGTGGCAACGCTGGGCGGACTGACTTCCAGAGTAAAGCCCCCCACTTCAGGCAGGTCGTTCAGGATCATCGTGATCCATTCGGTCTTGAAGATCTTGGTCTCCGGCGGTGGGGCGCCCAGTGGGACTTCGCCTTCCGCCCAGAAGCATCCGCTCCAAATCGGATAGTTGGGATCCCCGCCCTCGAATTCGATCCAAAGGTTCGCGCCGACGGGCGGAATCGCATAGAAGCCAACTTCCAATCCCGCATAGGGTGTACAGGGGAGCGCCCAGTTGGTCAGAGAACCTGGAATTGCCGGCACCTCGGCCACCACGCGGCCAAGAAAAAGTGGATCAATATTGTCGAGCACCTTGCCACGATACTTGCCGTAAAATCTCCGATAGTGCTGTGCTCCTGCGAACGGACTCTGCGGGGCCGAGGCCATTATGTGATTACCTCCGTTACCAACGTTCCCATGCCCTCCCGGGTCAGAACGAATTGCTGTTTGTATTCGTTGCGGCTTAGCCGATGAGTTACGCTCTGCACGTAGTAAATGCCGTCGTAACTGTAACCGGAGCCGCGGACGCTTATCAGTCCCGGCGCCTGGATAATCGAGCCATAACGAAGGGTGTCCAACTCACCCTGCGCGGTGACTACCTTGTCGGTGGAAACGTCCGTCACCGCCTGCGCGTAATCGTAGGACGCGAGGGCGCCGAGACGCGGGTCGGTAAACTGCGTATTCCGCACGAACGGCTGATTGGCGATAATCGCAGGCTGGCTCGCGAATGGCGGCACGCGGGTGCTGGTCAGTGTGATTAGAGGAAGGTCGACCTCAATCTCATTGTCTTGTACCAGCCCGTGCAGGAGCGTGGGCGCGAGCGCGTCGTAGCTGAAACTGATCGACTCCACATTGGTCCCCGAGCCCATGTCAACGGTGAGCGCCGGCTGCGGCGCTCCCACGCGCAGCGGTGGACCCCAGTAAGCGGTGTTGGTCAAAAGCGCGGGCCCCGGCTTTACATAGAAGACAAAGCCGTGCGGCGCCGCCAATTCTTTCAAGTAAGCGCGATCGGTGCTGTTCTGCTGCGGCGTGCGATCAATCACCAGTGGCGTCAGGCTCGCGGGGGTGGGAATGATCTCGGGAATCACGCCGATTGCGGTGTACTTCGCGAGCACCACCGCCGCGATTATCGCGTCCGCCATGTTCGGATATTCAAGCGAAAATTCGTAGAGATCCATCAGTACGCTCACGTCCTCGCCGCTTACCGTGAGCGTTGCCGCGCCGCTCGCGGCTTCATGCACCAATTCCTGCCGTGTGATGAAACCGTCCAGCAGAACCTGCATCTGGCCGTTCAGCAGCACTGTCACGGCGACCCGCGTCGTCGGCCGCAGGAGCGGACTGCTGAGCAGCGAGTAATCGGGACTGAATCCTGGTGAACGATCGGCATGAAAACTTATTTGAAAAGTTGACGGGCCCTCGTCGCTGTGAATTACCTCGACGCTTTGCAGCGTCTCGGTGATGAATCCTGGCGCTGGCACCGGCACCAGCGGTCCCAGCAGCAGACCCATTTGGATCGATGAGATACTCACTACTTGACCTGGCCGGCCGGGATACGGAGCCTGCCGCCGAGCTCGAGTAAATCGAATGGATTCAGCGCATCGTTAGCATCACAGATTCGCCAAAACATCTTCGGGTCGCCGAGCGCGCGTGCCGCCAGCAGGTCGAGGCGATCCGTCGCATTGCGCACCCCGACCGTCGCGATGATCGGAATTGATTCCGACCGGGGCAGACATCTGCGCCGCTTATAAACGTGCTTGTCACCATTCGGGCCCACATAAGTCGCATTCCGGATGCGGTAATAGCGACTGGCCGAGTCAAACATGCAAGGTAGCTCCACTTAATACTGGCGCGGATTGATACCGATCGAAGAGTTCCCGCCCGGCGCCTGGCGTGCGACGGCCTCCATTCCCTGCTGATAGGCGAGAAAATCCGCATAGCCGCGATTGCTGGAATCGAGATCCGTGTAGTTCAATACCCGCATGTTAAGCGACACGGTCGCCTGAATGGGATTTAGCTGTGTGTCGAAGGCTTCTTCCGCAATGGTGTAGTCGATTAGCCGAACCGGCAGTACGCGTCGTGAACCCCAGACGAACAAAGTCCGGGGAGCAACAATTGGCGCGATTTCGATTATTCCCGCGTTCAGCAGCGCTTCCTGCTGAACGATCATGGTACTTTGCGGATAGGCCAATAACTCGAGGGAAAACATCTGCGGATAGATGCCCATCGTGGTCGCGTTCGGATCGGCAGCGTCGAGCGCGTCAGTCGCGTCGATCTCGATATCCACGGCGATCGTCTCGACCGGGGCACCCTTGAATCGTACGGCAAGCGAGCGATCCTGCTCCTCGCCACCGACCATCTGCGGCCTGAGCGTCCGCTTCAGGGTCGCGGGATTATATTGAAAGGCGATGATTGTGGGATTTTGCGTCGTCGCATCGATCGTTACCAGCGCACCCTTCAAGGTGAACGGGCCACGCGCCGCTATTGCCATCGTTTTCGTCTGCCTCCGTCCGAACGTCTGTGCGAGATCATCGGAGAAATCCGTGGACCGGGACTACCACTTGGTAATCGCGGCGCCAACTCCCCGCGCAACGCCACTACCTATAGCTCGGTCATTTGCCGTTTCCGCCGGCGTGAGCTTGCCACCTGCCAGTTGCCTGTTGTCACGCCGCTGCGACAGCCGCTGAACAACGACGTTAGTCGCCAGGACGAGGCCGAGTTCGCGTTCACACGCCGCGCGCAAATCATCGGTCCGCACCCGTCCAATCCCTTTGAGCACAAGCTCGCCGATGTTCAATTCGATTTTTCGTTGCATAACCATCCGGCAATTTCAGTATCGATCAGTGGCCGGTTATTTTTTGCGTACTCACTGCGCGCGGCCTGCAGAATATGCGGCATCGAGATCGGTTCGCCGGCATCAGCGGCCAGGAAGGCCGCTTTTACGGCAATATTCCGAATCGACCCGCCCGCCACATTCAGGCTGGCCAGTTTGCTCGCATCGAGCGCATTGGTCGGGCTCGTCGGAGGAAACGCCCGCTGCCAGATTAATTTTCGTTCTTCGGAATTAGGGAAAGTAAACTGCACCGTGAAGCGGATTCGTCGCACAAAGGCGGGATCCAACGCCTCGAGGAAGTTGGTGGTCAGAACCGCGAGGCCCTGGTACGCCTCCATGCGCTGCAGCAGATAACTCACTTCAATGTTGGCGTAGCGATCATGGCTGTCCTTGGTCTCCGTGCGTTTGCCGAAAAGGGCGTCGGCCTCGTCGAACAGCAGGACCACGCCACCCTCTTCAGCCGCATCAAATACCCGCTTGAGGTTCTTTTCAGTTTCACCGATGTATTTGCTGACCACGGCGCTCAAATCGATGTGATACAGATCGAGGCGCAAATCCGCCGCCAGCACTTCCGCCGCCATCGTCTTGCCGGTGCCACTGGATCCCGCGAACAGCGCGGCGATGCCGAGACCCCGCGCACCTTTGTGGGCAAAGCCCCAGGTCTCGTAGACGAGCTTGCGCTGACGCACATGCGTGGCAATCTCGCGGAGGATCGCCTTCTTGCTTTCCGGCAGAACCAAATCGTCCCAGGCGGCGTATGGTTCGACGCGCTGCGCGAGGTCGTCGAGTCGCGTACGAACCTGGATCCGGCATGCATCCCACAAGGTCGTCATAGCCGAAGCTTCCGGCGGTTTTCGCTCGCCGGCGCCCGTCATCCGCGCGACCGCGCCAAGACAGGCCGCGCGAATGGTTGGTGCGCTCAAATCAAACTGCGCAACCAGGCGGCCGATCACTTCGTCAGCAGGCAAGTTGGTCTCGCGTGTGGCATTTTCCCAGATAGTGCGCTGCTCGGTGGAAGTGGGTTTGGCCGCGTCAAATGCGACCGTTGCGCGAAAGCGGACGGGTTTGCGTTGGCGCGTGGTCACGATCAGCAGTCCATGCGTACGCTCGAGCCAGCGCTGGATCGTGCGCTCGCGCAGGTTGTCGGCCTGATCGGTATCGTCGCAGTCCAGAATCAAAACGTCACCGGTGAGCGCCGCTTCGCGATCCCAGAGACGGATGAGGGCCTCCAGTTCCGCGGATACGGTGGGCAGACTGTCAGCGCGCGCGACGCGGGCATGCAAGCCCATGATTTCACAAGCCGCAATCGCGATCGCCCGTTTGTCAGCGAGGCAGTCACCACACAGTTGAAGTGGTGGGCGCGCGTCGCGCCGCGAGGCCTCGTGCCAGGTTCCGGCCAGCTGCCGCGCGACTTTCAGTTGCGTGGGGGCCAGTTCACCGTGCTCGAGCGCGGGCTCGATCACGCCCTGCAAGCGTTCATCCGGCGCATCGAGTCCAGTCAAAAAATGAAGGATGCGCTCGTCGATCCGCAGGGGATTCTGACTCAGACCCGGCCCGTCCTTGAGTTCGACCAGGCGCCAATAGCGCAACGGGTGGGCGGGCGATAGCACGCTCCAATGCGGGTCCGGTAACGCGGCCAACGCCAAACCGAAAGTCGCGTAAAGGCATTTCATGTCACCCAGCGCCCGCGCGCACAGTGCCGCGAAGTCGGCCTGGAGCTCGATTCCCGCACACATCGCCAGCACATCACGCTCGAAGCCCGAGAGCCCGAACAATTCGCAAAGTTTCGTCAACGGCGAATTCGCCGGATTTCTATCAGCGGCTAGGTGAGCGCGGGACACCGTCGGCTTGGGCCCGCCGTCGGCATGACGCTCCAGCGCGGCTCGAACCCGCCCCAGCTCTGCCATCAGATGACTCTGATCCGGCCGATCCTGGTCGCTTGGTCGCCGTGGTTTCATGAAACCGTCACCAATGGGCCTATATAAGCGGCCTCGATGCCGTTTTGATCAAATACTGTCAACACTGACCCGCGTATACGCAACAGGTATGAGATGCTCCCCGCGCGGTCGGTGATCGTCCATTGGTTGGCGCCCGCGGATTGCGCGGATGCGCTCGACGACAGCTCGACGCCGTTGCGCTGAAAGAGCAGTCTCATCGCGGTAGTAACGGCTCCAGGCTGCGGCGTGAGGTCGCGACGCCAGCGCGCCTGGAAAATCATCTTGCCCGCCAGGAGGCGACTTTCGGCTCGTGGGACGCGGTCCAACGCGAGGCGCACGAGATATGTCGAGGGCATAACGTTGCTTGCGGCGAATGCTATCCCTCCCGCCAGTTCCTCCCCCTGGAGTCCCCAATAGAGGAACATTGCTTCGTCGTATTTGCGGATGCTGTACGATTGCCGATTGGCTTCGTCTTCGAGTATCCATTGGGCCGCGAGTGGGGCCGGCCGCGTTATCGCATCCGCGGACAGGCGCTTACCGTGCAGGGCGAATGCGCTCACCATCGCCGCTGTCACTCGCGCGGGTTCGGCGCCCGGCTCTAGCGCCAAATCGAGCGGAAATCGCAGAATCGGCGCGAGTGAATAGAGTCGAGGTGGTGGTTTCCGCGGCTCGTGCTCGTTCAACAAGAGCGTGAATTCGGGGCGCGTACCAGCTTCTGGCTCAATTGTTACAACGATGATGGGCAAAGCACTGCTGCCCGCCGGATCGGAACGTCGCGCAAAAACGGGATCCCGGATGAGGTGCGGCTGCACGATCATCGGCAGGGTATTCGAGCTGATGACTGGTCCGTTGGCTGTCGCCGGATCGGCCGGCCGTATCACCGCTACGTGAACCAGTCCTACGCTCACATCGTGGGGCAGACGCGCGACGACCTCGCCGGCGGAGTTGACTTGCGCGGGAACCTCGATCTCATCGAAGCGCGCTCGAACATCCGCCGACCCCAGGTTGTCGCCCGCGAACTTCACCTCCAGATCGTTCGAATATTCGACAACTGCCGGCTCGATCTTCTTCAGCGTCGGGGCAGGCACCGGCGCCAGACCAGGGGCCGCGGCGCGAACCGGCAGCGCTGGTTGAATTGGCACGTCCGCATCGAGCAGGACCACCGCGCAGTCATAGGCGGCGGACAGCGCATGCGTTACCTGAAAGAAGACCGTCCAGAGCTTCGACAGTTCTTCGAGTGTGAGCGTCTGTGGGGAAAATTTAACCAGCTCGGGCTGCTGCGCGAGATCGGACGATGCCAGGTAACTGCTGGGGCCGGCGGCCGCGATCGTGGAGCGGATCAAATCGCGCGTCAGCACGGGATTCGTGTGCAGCATCGTTGCCGTAGCGCCGAGCAGGCGTTGTGGTTCCTGCTGCTCGTCGTCGCCATAAAATGTAATCAGATACGACAGATCGAGAGCGAGGCGCGGACGCCGAATCAGGCGGCCGTCTGTGGCGCGCGTCGGCTGATCATCATTGCGCATCGCCGCATTCGGGGTCACGCGATAAAGATAAAGGTTGGCGCCAACAAACCCGGTGCCCGGATTCTCCGGGCGTCCGGTACGCACCCGGACCTCACCGGAACGGTTCGGCACGTTGTGCATCGCACGCAGGACCAGATCGCGCAACGTTGCCGTAACCGTGGCTATCGCAAGGTAGTTGCTCATCGGCGATTACGCACCTGATCGCGATAGTCGTCGAGCGAGAGGCGCGGGCTGGGCCGGCTGAATTTCCGTCGCGGCGTGACCGGGGGCGTCGTCGCTTCGATCCGAATACTACCGATACTCACCCGAATCGGAGCCTCTTCCTTGTCAAGATGATGGGCCGGACTACGTAATTGACCCGGTGCCGGCTCGATCCTGCCATCGGCCGTGCTCCGGCGTTCAGAAGGAAGCGATTGCGACTCGGCGGTCGGGGATGCCTCGAAGGACACCCCGCTACGTATTGCAAAGCGCGACGCATTCGAGTGATCGAGAACCGGACCCGCAGAGCTGACGGCGCGCGATGGTGACGATGCCCGCGCTCTCGGCATCGCAGATGCCTCGGACGACGCAGGAAGCGAGGTTGAGGCTTCGTTCGAATCCGATTGCCCTTTTTGCCGGGATGAGGTTCCACTCTTTGCTTGCTCGGAGATCGGAGCGGCCGATGCCGGAATGGTCAGGGGTAGCGGACCGCGACTCGCCGCCGCAGGACTGCGGTTGGCCGCCGTAGTCGCACCCGGCCCAACCGGTAAGAACGGTTTTACCGCACCTGCGCCGCCGCGGTCCTCTAGGGCAGCTCCCGCGAGCCGACCGGCTCCGGCTGATGGGATCGTCCGATCGGCTGTTGAACGCAAGTTACTCTGTGCAGCGGCCTTGCTCCTGGATAGTGGGTAATCTTTCCCGCCGAAAAATCCTTCCAGTTCCGATTGACTACTGAAATCTGCGAATCCTTCAGCTTCCGATCGGTCGAAGCGTTGGTCAACTAATCGTTCGAACGTCCCTGATAAATTCGGGGAGGCCGATGAGGCGAGCGGAGTGATCGGCACAACCTGACGTGCAGGGCTGCGCGTCAAGTCAAACTCAGTGACTGACCGCCCTCCATTACCTCGGCCATGTCGGGTGTGAACTTGGTCGGTTGTCGCGACGCTCTGAACTCCCGTGGAATGAGAATGAGATGGTTCCGTTGCGAAGGTGAAGGCCGCCTCGCTCGGTTCGGTTGACCCAATCAACGACGACGCTTTTCCGCTCGTCGTGCTCGGTCTTCGGTTCGCCAGCCACTCATCCGCATAGCTTGCAATTGCCGCTTTGCCGGTGAAATCCGGTACGGCACTTTGGCCGTGATACGACGCTGAACGTGTCGCAACTTCCGCCACTCTATTACTTACCGGCGAGATCGCGGACGCCGAAGCATGATCGGGCGCATCGAACGGGCCGACAGCCTGCCGCTGTATGGCCGGATCTGAAGCACGCCCCTCGATCGACTCGCCCATGCGGAGCGAGTCGACGCCGGATTCGCACCTCTCCTGGACGTGAGTTCCATCTTCGACCGAAGGTACTTCATCGCGCCGCGGGCTTTCCTCGTGCCGCCTGACGCGAGGCGTCGTGGGCTCGAGCTTCGACGCACCTACCCTTGGGGAATCGGATGCTACGTTGGTCTCGAAGAATTCCTCCGGAACAACCTGCGTTGGCGGCGTCGCGGGTGCTTCTGGAACCGGCGGCACCCGAAAAACTTCTGCGCTGCCTGACGACCCGAGCTGTCCGGCTGCCACGTCCGAAATAAGGCTCCGCGTGCGCGACAGCTCTTTCGGCTCTTCCGGAAAATGCCACTCATCGGTCCGCACCGTGGGCAGCGGTTGAATCGGTGGACGTTCCACCGACGTATTCGTCAATCCCATTCCTGGAGGTGCGACATCGGGTGGGCCGTCTACACCGGCTCCGGTCGCCGGCGCGAGCAAGTCGCCGGGGCGTCCACGGGTGTGGGCCAGGACTGGGTCAGCGGAAGTGACGTTCGGCAGTGCCGTGCTGTCGGCGTTCCTGTCAGAGTTTGCCGCAGGTTGATTCGCGAATTGATCGAGTGTGAGATTCCGTTCCCTATCTGAAGCTGGCAGGCGCGTGATCGAAGCTGCATCAATCGCAGGTTGAATCGGCTCGATAATGCGGTTGCCCTCGACCGTGATTTCCGACGTCATCCGAGCAGGTAGTTCGGCGCGTTCGGAAACTCGCAGGGATAACGAATCTTGTTCTTTACGATCATCGCCACCGTCAAGTGTCTTGCCCAGTGCTACAGGTGTTGGAGACGATGGCGGCGACCCCGCTTCGGTCGCTGAATCGCGTGCACCGCTTACCGTATCCGGAAGCCGCATCGCACCGGCTTCGACTTGATCAGGAAGCGGCTCATCGCGCCATCGGATAAACTCTCTTCGACCAGGGTCCGCGCGGAGATCTTTCTGCCCCGGTTGACCGGCGAAGCGCGGAAGGACCGCTGGCAAGGAATCGTGCTTCGACCGGAATGACGAAGGATCGCCTGTCCTGGTCTGGTCCTGCGATCGCGCAAGATCGCGTTGCGAAGGCTCGCGCTGCGCGCGGGAGGGCGCGCCAATCCCGTCGGCGTTTGGCTCATCCGAGGGTCGCTGACTCTCGATGCTGCCCGCCGACGACGGTGGTGCAACGAGTTGTCCAGGAGCCTCCGATCGCCGCCTGTCTCCGGTGATCGGAACTCCCGGCCCGAGTCTCGCCGGGCTCCCTGTCGCGGACCCTTGAGTGTCAATCACTCTTGGTTTGGTAACGTCGATCGGCCCGACTATTCCGCCGGGTAAAGCTGCGGCCTCGCTATGGTCATTGCCCGCTGTCCCATGCGGTTGCTCATTCGACCAGCTTGAGCGCGTCGCCGTGAATGCTTCGGGACTTGCGATGTTTCGCCCATCACCGCGCGTACCTGCGCTTGGCGTGATCGGAATAATCTCCTGTGAAGTTCCGGCGGTCGCGCCATCGGGCTGAGATGCTGGCGAATTCTTCGTCTGCGCGAGGACGTGTTCGCCGCCGCGATCGTCCCGGCCCCCCGCATCGGCTTTCCGCTGGTCAATTAGCCGAAGTTCGGGAGCTACGGTCGATGCCGGGATTGTAACTGGCGGCAGCGGTGAGCTGGCGCTTGCGATGGGTGGCCGTTCATCAGGCGCGGAGTCACTATCCATTCGCCGGTGGGTGGTCTGCGGGGACTCGAACTTTTCATGCGTCGCCGAGGGCGTCCTGATACTTCGATCTCCCCCCGACAGACTATTCTCCGGCTGTTCCGACGAGCCCGTGCCTTGGGACTGGTCTGCTCGTAAGCTCGCCGAAGGCTCGGCAGCCTTGCGGACTTCGGGGTCAATCGGGAGGGTCCCCGGCTCTGGTGAGACGCGGATGACGGATTTCGATTCGTCGGTGGTCTGTCGGGCGTGAGCCGTCTCGGTAGGCTTCGCCATAGCAGCGGAGGTTTCGCCGTCAACGGACGCCGTGGATGGTAATATTGGTTCTCGCGCTAGCGGAATCCGGGGTCCCGCGACTGGGTCGTTTACCCGAGCTTGTGACAATTGGTCTGCCGTCCTGAAGCCAGGGCTTTTCCGACGCGTTGGATCGTCGTCGTCCCCATCGTGACCTGCGGCGATCCGGTAACGCTGGATTTCCTCGGTTTCATCGCGCGCGGTTGCATTCTGACTCAGTGTGGCGGCGCGCTCACTTGCGACGGATGCTTCCCGTTCCCGCGCGAGCCCAGTCGGTGCTTCGGCACTTTCGCGCAGACTCAAAGTAACGATCGCAGGGCCAAGCGGCTCCTCGATTGTTCCGACCGTCGCAACCTCGGTTGTATCGCGGCCGCGCATATCCTCCGGCTGGGTACGAACCTTCTCATCGCGATCGGCGTCACCAGTCGCAAGGGTGCCACGCGCCGGGCGTGGGTTTCCCGCCGCAGGTGTGATGGCATGTCTCAGGGGCGTCCGCTTACCGCTCGCTTCAAAGACGCTTTCGTCGTTCAGGGCATCGTGCGCAGAGGGCGCGCCGGTTGCGCCCTCGAATCGGCTAAGGTTCGCGGGTGAGTTATCGCCGAAGGACCGCGCATCCCCGCCTTCGCGACCTCGATCGATCGAGCTGCCTTGCGCATCAGCCGGTACATGGACCGAAGCTGCCTGTGTCAGGCTCGCGCCGCTGGTGGGCTCATCTCCAGCGGGCTCGGCACTCCAAGTGTTCGCACTGACGGGCGACGCTTGCCCGATCGCGCGGGGTTTCGCGCCTTGGAGCTCGACGGACGCCGTTTCAGCCGGGTCACGGCCCGTTTTGACTTGAGCCTCACTGCTGACTTCTCCGGTCTCTTCTGACCGCGCCGCGACTCTGCGATCTGAAGGCAGCGCAGGCGCATCCTCAGGAGGCGCAGGGATTGCTCGTGGTTCTTCGCTCGCTGGATTCCTTGGGAAGACGATGTCCCGGTCGATTCCCGCGAATGAGCCAGACTGATCCGGGGCGTTTATCGTATTCGGTCGCGAACCGGGAGCCGGCGCCGCAGGTGCGTCGCTGGTGATTGACCGCGTAGTGTCAGATGTCCCGAACTCAAGCGCATTTGGCCGTCGTGCATGGGTTTGCATCCGCTCCCACGACGTACCGGGATCTTCGGCTCCGGCGTTTTCGGGTACCACGTCCGCCCCATCATAGAGCGGGAGCAACGTCGATTCGGCATCGACGCCCCATTGTTGGTCGTCCTGTGCTCCGTCAGCGTTCAGATCCTTCCACTCTACGCTGCCATAGGGATCCGGCCAGGTTTGCTCATAAACTTGCGGCCCCGGCGCAAACATCGGCGGCACCAAGGCCGTCACCGCCGGCTCCAGGCCAAGGGCGCGTCGCGCAAGAATTGCGAAGAAGTCGTCCATCAAGCCAGCATTTTGAGATAGTGTTGTCTGCGCACAGCGGGCATCGCGAAGATCGCCGACTCGCTCCAGCCGTACTCGCGCGCCAGTGTATGGACCTCGTCGAGCAGCCGCTTTGCGATATTCGACATTTCATTCCACAGAAAAGAGACGATATCGAATGGAGCGAACCATTGGGTGGAACAGGCCGGACAAGCGAGACCGATACGCAAGTCCGCCGGCGCGTCGCAGTCGGCGATGCGTTCGGACAACACGGCAAGGGCCTGGTCGCTCAGCTCCTCCAGCGACAGCTCGCGGCCGCCCTGCCGCGCCCATAAAATGCTGCGGGCGGCCAGCTGGAGACGAATCGCGTCCGCTGCGCCAGCGTCGAACTCTGTAATGGCGGCCCAATCCCGGCTCGTCAACAGGCGAAACCGAATTTCAATCCCGTCAATCGCAGTGGTGTGTTCGGTCTGGTTGGCCCGCTCCGGATCCACCCGGCAGATCACGCGCGAGTCGAGGGTGAATTCGATCGGTTCCCGGCATTGCGGACATTTCGCGAACGCCTGCATCAAGGGCCCCAGGATCCGTTCGCGCAAGCGAAACAGATAAGCGTCGCGCCGCCCGATACTCAGACCGGTCAACTCATGCTGCGGAGTTTCGGGGAACGCCGGCGCGAGCATCAGCCAGGCTCGATACCATGCGGCCTGACCTTGCCCCAGTTCCCAGACGCGCACGACATCGCGCACCGCGGGCACCCTCATGGCTCGAACCGCTTACGCCGGCTGGGTGAAGCTCGGCTCCTCAGGCTCGGTCACGCTGGTGTCACGCTCCCAGCCCTCGTTCTGCAACGTGATACTCTGGATCGCGATCAGGTTGCCCATGCTGTCCAATTCCGGCACCGCGTGCCATTCCGACACCCAGCATCGATAGATGTTGTAGGCGATGACCTTCTGACCCGCTTCGTTCTGAACTTCGAGAATGATGTCTTTGCGGAAATCCTTAAGCGAGACTAATTGATTGGAGTTGTCATCGCCCTTGAGCGAATTGGAATAATCCCAGACCTTGTTCGCCCATTGCTCGAAAACCTTGTCGTGGGTAACGCCGCGTTCAAGCGTGATCGGCAGATACTCATTCTGTCCGGGAGATACGCGTGGTGTACTGGAGTCGCCGCCCGAACGATGCTTGACGACCTGGGTCGTACGTGACAATCCGCTGACCTTGCTCACGCCGGCCACGTACGCGCCATCCCATTTTATGCGGAATTTGAAATTCTTGTATGGATCGTACCGATAAGTTGCGGTCGGGAATTCGGTGTTTGCCATAAAGCACCCCTTCGCCTGCGGTTTGCGCTGGTCAGGCCGGCGTCTGTCCGGCCATTTGCTGAATCTGGATTACGACGAACTCCGCTGGTTTCACCGGCGCGAACGCAACCAGTATATTGACTATTCCATGATCGATATCACTTTGCGTCGTGGTCGTCTTGTCGCAGACCACCCGATAGCCATAGAAGGCGCCCTGCCGCGAAAGGTCGGCCATGAAACTCCCGGTGTTGAGCCGCAACTGCGACCACAGAGCTTCGTCATTCGGCTCAAACACGGCCCACTTGCTGCCGCGGTACAGGCTTTCCTCGATAAACATGGTCAGGCGCCGCACCGGCACGTATTTATAGTCATCCGCCAGTTGATCCGCGCCGCGTAACGTCCGCGCGCCCCAGACCACCGGGCCAATCACCGGGAAATTGCGCAAACAATTGATCCCGAGCGGATTCAGGACGCCGTTCTGCGCGTCGGTCATGTTGAGTTCGAGATCCTGGATGCCATTAAGCGCCGCGTCGAGACCGGCGGGAGCTTTCCACACGCCGCGCTCCACGTCCGTGCGCGCCATAACGCCGGCGACGATTCCGCAGGCGGGAAAGACCGCGGTCTGCCCGTCGAGCTTGAGATCTTGCTTGCGAACCCGCGGAAAATATACCGCGGCGTTACGGGCCAATTCGCCCGTGATACCCAGGTCGGTTGGCTGGAGCGCCGCTAAATTGCCCTGGCGAAACGCCCCCGTCCATGCGGTCGGCGGATCGATCACCACCATCGCACGTCGTTCCTGACAATAGATCGCCGCTTCTTGATACACCTCGACGTCGGTATCGCTGCCGCGCACGTCGGGCGGGATGCACAGGAGGTTGAAGAGATCGAGATGTTCGAGACTATAGATTCCGCTCTTGAGACTGCGCTCGCCGATCAGGGTTTCGGCATCGAGATAAGTGCTGTCCGAACCGCCGCCGGCGCCCGTGCTCACCGATGTTGTCCCGGAGGGCGGCGCGGTCGGCAATTCCGCCGCGGGGGGCGTTTGGGTCTCGTCGATCGGTATGCGTACCAGGTTTGAATTCGCCGCCAGGACCCGATCGATGCGATTCGGCGTCTTATCCCCAGTAACGCAGAGGCTGATGAACCGTTCGACTACGGGCGGCCCGTCGGCCTGCGTGTAGCTGACCGTCAAATTGAATAAATCGGCCTGCCCCAAGCCATATTTCGCGAGCGGTTGCGCCGTAATGCTGCTGATACCAGTGCGATCGATCGACGCGGCCAGCCGATTGCCCCACGCGCCCGGATTCGCGGCCTCAAGCTTGAGGTCGTGACCGTCGTACGTTAGTGACAAGCGCGCCTTGCCGTCGGCGGAAGCTTCACCGGTCGGCACATCGTTTTCGGCGACGGCGGCGATTTTCTTCTGCGCCTCCTTGACCACTTCCGCCGGCTTGAGACGCGCCGCGCCCGCAACCGGCAGGGGCGGGATGAGCGCCGTGTTGGCCTGGCTCACGAAAAAGCGCGCCACCGAGTTACCTGGCTCGCTGCTCGCGAATCCACTGGCCAGGCTGGCGACCGCGTCTTTCATCCCCTGCGGGCTCGTGATGTTGGGGTCAGCCAGCGTATTCTTGAATTTCGCGATCGCCGCTTGTTTCGCCGCGGTCAGCGCCGCCGCCGTGGTTTGGGCTGCGGCCGGTTTGAACAGCCGCACCACCACGGCCTGACTGCCGCCATTGTTGAAAAAATCCTGTACCGCGTAACTGATTGGGTAATCGTAGGAAAGGCCGCCGAACATCCGCTCGTAATCGCCATAGTTGAAGAGCAGCGTCGGCTCGTCGACCGGCCCGGTCAGGGCGCGCCCGACAAACGCGGTGATCGAGGTCGCAACCCCGGTCAGGGTGTGTTGCCCGCTCGGCAGTTCTTCGATGTACACGCCAGGGTAGGTTACCTGTACAGGCATGTTGTCTCCTGTGAGGAGCCTTCATGGTGAAGGGCTGGTCGATACAACCTGTTCATCAAGTTGCCGATCTGACGCGAAGCTGGGCGCGTCGCCGCCAGAGTGCCCGCATGATAGGTCAGCCGGTGTGGCGACGCAAACGAAATCCACTAGGAGACAAGAATATTTAACAAACTGTCTACCTGATGGAGCGCAGCGGCGTTACCGCTCGACTCGTCAAAAGTAGTATGAAGAAGTAGCGCGCGGATGCCGTTTCCAACGTAACAGGCGAGGTTCTTCTGGGTATCGGCTACATGACGGTTCCGGTCATTTTGCGGATTTCCGGTTTTCTGAACGAGATGCGGCGTAATTCACGGCGACTCGGGTCGCGGAATAATTCTCGAGGCGCCGCGTTGGCGCGGGGGGTGAGGGGGGCGTGAAGGGTGATTTTTCGCGGTTGAGCTTCAACCGGCTCCGTAACTATTCGCGCGTGCTGATGCAGCAAGGCCGCGTTCAGCTCGATTCCGACTGGAATGAACAGGCCGAGCTCAACGCCCATCGTCTCGAGTCATCGCTCAACGATCTGGTTGGTCCGCACGGGGCGCCCAGCGGCGGCCAGGACTTTGCGCTCACCGTGCGCGAGGCGCTCGTATGCGACGGGCTGGGCGGACACGGCCGCGTCGAGCATAGCGGCGTTTTCAACTTCCACGGCCACGAGCCGTTTACCTTCGCCCTCTGGATCATGCCGAAGGGGGGCGGCCCATTGCTGTCGCGGGCAGGCGAGTCGGGCGAGCTCGCCTATCTGCTGGCGATCGATGCGCATGGTCTCGTCTCGTTCCATCGCCACGAGCGCGAGGCGCGGCGCGATTCCAGGGTGATTCGTGGCCGTCAACATTTCCAGGCCGCCGCACCTCACCGCGGTCAACCGGCGCCCGGCGAGGCGCCGCACGGAGTCGTGCGCACGCTCACGGCCGACCGGCGTATTCCGGATGATCGCTTCAGCCACGTCGCGATTACCTTCGATGGCCAGCTCAGCCGCATCTATCTCGACGGCGAGCTCGCCGCGGAGAGTCACGACTGGGCTCCGTCATCGCTAGGTCACGGCCATCTGCTGATCGGGGCCGCGGCCGGTCCACCCCCCGAAGCCTATGCGGGTGAGATGGCCGACATTCGGGTCTGGCCCGCCGCGCTGACCGGAGGGCAGGTCCGCGAGCTGAGCAACGGCGGACCGACGCCCCGTGCGAGTGAAGCCCTCGCGCATTGGACCTTTGAGCGGACCGCGGATGACCTCGTACGTGATCGGTCCGGCAACGACCATGCGCTCGTGCTGGCCGCGTTGGCCGGCGGCGCGGTTCCGCGGCGCTCCAGTTCGGTATGGATCGAACGGGGGCGTTACTACATCGACGGGGTGGTTTGTGAGAATGCGCAGCCGGTCCTGTTCACCAACCAGCCGGATTATCCTGGCGCGGCGCTCCCGCCGGATTCCGGCGAAACCACGCTCTACCTTGCCTACCTCGAATCCTGGGAGCGCTGCGTCTCGGCGATCGAGGACCCCGCGCTTCCCGATCCCGCCCTGGGCGGAATCGACACCACCGTGCGGGCCAGGACGGTGTGGCAGGTCAAATTATTGCCCGTGAGTCTGACGGACGAGATTCCCGAATCAGCCGAGGAATTACCGGAATGGCTCGCATTGCGCCGGTCGCAAACCGCGAAGGGGCGGCTCGTCGCACGCAATATCCCCGCGGGCACGACGCTGCAGAATCAGCTCTATCGCGTCGAAATTCATACCGCGAGCCCCACTCCGGCAATGCACGCCACACTGGTCGAGGCCCAGGTCTTGAGCGAGCGGCTGCTCAACGTTCACGCCTGGGCGCCCGACGGCATCCCGTGGACCGTCGGCGAAGTCGTCGAACTGCTGACCGACCATCCGCCGCAAGCGCAGCCGGCCTCCACCGCGGCGCTAATTACGAACGTCGACAAACCTCAAGGAATAATTGAAGTCGATCAACTCGCCCCGCATCTACGGGCGGCTCATCGGCTTCACCTCCGGCGTGCGGCGACGTTCAAATGGTCGCGCGAAAACGGGTCGGTGGCGTTTGCCGTCGACACGATCGATCAGGTCAGCGGCACGGTCAAGCTCACGCGCGGCCTGCGCGACGCCTATTCCCTGCGGATCGGCGATTGGGTCGAAGTGGGCGACGATAGTGCGGCGCTGCTGGGCACTGCGCCGCAACTCACCCGCGTCGCCGACGTCGATCCGACGGAGGGCAAGGTCAGCCTCGATCCCGCCCCCAAAAATGCCGCTGGCGGGGCTCACCCGTTCCTCCGGCGCTGGGATCAATCGGCGGCGACCGCGCCGAATCTCAAGCGTGGGGTCGTTCCTCTCCTGATTGGACAATGGATCGATTTGGAATCCGGTATTCAGGTGCGATTCGACGGTGCCGGCAACTATCTCCCGGGCGACTATTGGCTGATTCCAGCGCGGATGATTCCCGCGGCTGTCGATTGGCCGCAGGGCAGCGCCGGACCCGAACCACAGGCTCCGCATGGGATCACGCGCCGCTTTGCGCCGTTGGCGATACTGGCTTTCGAGCCGCTCGGACCGCGGCTGCTCAAAAGCTACCGCGAGACTTTTGCCCGCCTGACGTCGCTCTCCGAGAATGAAGCTAACTTTCTCCGGCGGACCGGCGATCTGATGACTGGTCCGCTGCTGATCGACAATGCCCTTGCGGTCACGCGAACGCTGGCGGTCGAGGGCGAGGCGCGGGTCGGCCTGCTGCGCGGCGAATTGGAACCCGGTATCGTCGGCGAGGCGCAACTGCGCGACGGTTCGATCACGCCGGAGAAACTGGCGTTCGCGTTCGAGCGCGATCAGCCCGGCAATTGCGTGCTCGACGACCGCCCCACCCCACCCCCCGGTTACCTCTATTCCGGGTCTTCGGTGATGGTGTTCTTTCCGCCCTCGCCGGAAGTCCGCGACGGCGAGATACCCGTGGGTCGCGGACGCCTGACGGCCGTCGCCATTCATCACCACATTTTCGTCTTGTACGATTCCGGCTCGTTCTGGCGCTATGACCTGGCGGTCGGCCGCTGGTATCCGCTCAGTCCGCTCGATCCCGCGCGGGGGGATTTTGCGATGGCCGCGCTGGGTGGACGAGTCTACGTGTTCGGGGGGTATGCCACCGGGTATGGCATCCTGCGCGGCAACAGCGAATACGATCCCACGACCGACCGCTGGGTCGAGCGGGCCGCAACCCCGACGCCGCGGCGCGGCATGGCCGCGGCGGCCACCGGTAGCCGGATTCATCTCTTCGGCGGCGACCGCTCGTGGCTGTTTGGCCGCCGCGCGACCGCCGCGCACGAAGCCTACGTCCCGCACACCGACTCGTGGGAGGAACTGCCGTCGATGGGTGTCCGGCGGGCCGGCGCCGCGGCGGTCAATGCTCACGGCATTCTTCATGTCGTCGGCGGCGAGCGGCGCGGTCTGTTCGGCCGCGAGGCGACGCGCGCGCATGAGGCTTTCGACACGCAGGCGGGCCGCTGGATGCGCCGCGCTTCGCTGCCCCGGCCGCGCACCCGGCTCGGCGCGGGCGTGCTGGACGGTAAAGTCTACGCGCTCGGGGGGGAGCGTCCGGTGCCCCTCAGTCGCGCCCCTATCCGGCTGCGCGACAGCGATCAATACTCGACGGCTTTTGACACCTGGACCCCGGGTCAGCCGATGCCGACCGCGCTTGCCGGGTTCAGCGTGGTGACGGTCGCCAACCAGCTCTACGCGGTCTGCGCCGTGACGCGCGAAGAAACCTCTTCGGCCCGGATCTTACCAATCGCGGCGGCCTACTATATCCATCGAAAAATCACCGACTGAGTATAATGCTAAGGTCAAATCAACAATTGAAGATGAAATGATGTGTACGGCGGTATCGATGATTAAAGACGCCAGTAGAAGAGGATTTTGGCAATGACTCGCCAACCGATTCGGAGGCCGGCGGCCGCCGCCATTGGATCGGCCGCGATCCGCTCGCCGCAACCCGCGACGCAGGCCTTCGCGCCGCCGGCGCCGCTGCGCCGGCCTGCTTACAATTTCGCATCCATTCCACTGCACTCGCCCGGATGGCCCGCGGCGCCGCCCGCGCGCAATACTCAGTTTGGGCATCAGGCCGCTGATACGCAATCAGTAACCCAACTTTGCAAATACGGCCATCCCGAACATGCTGGTATTTCGTGTCCCTGGAACGAAGACGAAAGGGCCTTGCACAAGCTGAAAACACGCACGGTCAAGCTGGGCGACAAACACCGCCAAGCATCCCCACGGAAGGCCTCAACCAAGACCACGCCACGAACCGAAGAACGCTTGACCAGGCATTTGAACGAGCATCTGCAAGGCAACCCGTCAAAGGCTCAGTTTGTAGGTTTGGAGGGCGAAAACGCCGCTTTCGAAATCAACCGTTCAACGAGCGAAAGACAGAAGCTGAAGGGCTCTCGGCACGCCCTCGCCCACTTAGGTGGAGGTGATAACGAGGGCGTGCCTTTGGACTATTTTGAGGATCAAACATATTCGAGACCTGGACTGCAGTCCGACACCGAGGAAAGCGAGGTAGAGGTCCCGGAAGACGAAGAGCCCGAAGTAGACGTCGAAGAAAAGAAAGAAGAAGAACAGGCGCAGGAGGAAGAGGAAGAAGAGGAGAAGCCGCAGCTCAACAAAAAAGCAGAAGCAAGGAAAAGAAGAAAAGCCACCAAGAGAAAAAAGCGACAAGAGTTAAAAGAAAAAATAAAAAGTAAAAAATCGAAAGAAGCGCCGCCCGAAAAAGAGGAAGCAAAACCCGAAGAGGAAGATTGAGCGACGTGCGCCAAAGCTGCGGAGGTTTACCATGACTCGTCAACCAATTCGCCGGCCGGCGGCCACCACCCCGGCGTCGACCAAGACCCTTTCGCCGCGACCAACTGTACCTGCTTCCAAGCCGCAGGCGCCGCTGCGTCGCCCCGGTTATGACTTCGCCTCGATTCCGCTCCACTCGCCCGGGCCGGCCATCCAGCGCAAGCCCAGCCGGTCGGGCTTACCTGATCGGCTGAAGGCGGGAATCGAACAGCTCAGCGGCCTCCCGCTCGACGACGTGCGCGTGCACTACGGCTCACCGCTGCCCGCCCGCTTTGACGCCGACGCGCATACGCGTGGCCGGGAGATTCATCTCGGACAGGGACAGGAAAGCCTGCTGCCCCATGAGGCCTGGCATGTCGTGCAGCAGGCGCGGGGCCGCGTGAAGCCGACGATGAAAATGCATGATGGGGTGACGCTCAACGATGACGCGGCCCTCGAGCGCGAAGCGGATGTCATGGGGGCCAAGGCGCTAGGCAACGCCGCGCACTTCCACGATGAGCCGATGGACCGGCCCGAGCCGCACAGAGACCCCTCCCGGTCGATGCCAAGCCATGCGGACCCGGCTGAAGTTCGCGATCATCAAGAAAGCGCCGGCGCCGTCCCGGCCGCGGGTGCGATTCAGTTGGGCAAGACAAAGGCGCAAAAGAATAAAGAAAAGAGGGAAGGACTCGCGCGGGCTGCGCAGCGCAAGGCAGCGAAAGACCCGCTCCGTTCGCAAGGCGGGCACGAGGTCGTGGGCCAAACAAGTTCAGGCGGGGCCTCGGGTGATCGGCACGCAAAGACCGCGAAGACGGTAGCCATGCGGAAGCGGGCGGAAGCACGCAAAAAAAAGAAAAAGGGGTAATAAAGGCCTTACCAATACAAGCCGAGCGACGGAAGCCAATGCGCCGCCCGCGCGGGAAAGCCTCGCAGGCGGCCATAAGGGGAGCACGTGACCCTGTGCACCCGGCCATCGAGTGGAAGACTGCGGGCCTCCGTCAGTTGTGGAGATTGAAGACCCCGGGGAGGGGAGAATTATGGCAGTGACTCGTCAACCAATTCGTCGGCCGGCGGTCGCCGCTCCGGCCTCGACCGTGACCCTCGCGCCGCGAGCCACCGCGCTTGCTCCCGCACCGCCGGTGCCCCTGCGCCGCCCCGCCTATAACTTCGCGTCGATTCCGCTCCACGCGCCCGGACCCGTGATCCAGCTTGGCAAAAATAAGGATAGGAAGAAGAAAAAGAGCGGCCAGCCCCCGACGCAACAACCGCTCACAGCCAATCCGCTGCTTAATGCTTTGCCCCCCACCATACCGCCATCCCTCCTGACGCCGCCGGATCCACGGTCCTTACATGCATCGGCAGCGAGTGAAGAGCCAGAGGATTTTGCGGACCTCCCGCCGCTCGAGGAAGTCACGACGACCACCACGACGGCAGCGGAACGTGGCGAAGAACCCGCAGAACAGGAGGAGGAGAAGGAATACGACTCGGGTGAGGTTGGCGACCTTGAGTCACTGAACCTAGGCTCGGAGGAGGGTTCAGCGGACGAAGGAGAAGGCGGCGAGGAGGAGGAATCCGACCTGCCGAGCGCGAGCTTGACCAGCGAGAAGGGCAAGGGCGAAAAGGAGGTCCGCAGACGGCCGCAGGGGATTGGCAGGGTTAAGCTGGGGGATCTTGATCTGCCGAGTTCGTCCGCCAAGCAATCGAAGGAGCTGGACCGCAAGGTCAAGGAAAAAGCCTCCAAAGGCCTGGTAGTTGCCCATCAAAGCGAGGCGCAACAGGCCGTCGCCAGTTTGATCAACCGCAAACCTCATCACAAGGGCAGTGTCGCTTCAGGGGGCAGCGCCCGCGAAGCAACGCACTCCCACGGCAATGAAGTGGCCATTACTGGCGCCACAAACAAGGCGGTCGCGGAAGGGAAAATCACCCGCACCGATCTTCAGCCTTCGCAGGTCCGTACGCAAAAGAAAGAAGCGGAAAAGAGTGCTTCCGCCGCCGCGCTGCGGGAAGGAAAGCGCCAAGCCGGCAAAGCCTCGGAAGAAGCGATGATCAGGGATTACTACGGTTTGGACGACGACGAAGAGATCACCAACGATCACCGGAAAGGTTACCGCGAGGACCAAGAAGGTAATTAGACCGCTGGGCCGGGTGGTATTGGCATCCAATCCCGACCGCGTGGCCGGGCGCGCCGATCATTGCCGCGCGCATCCCGTTCATGGCATTACAGGAGCGTTACTAAAGCCTGAGGGGCGGAGCGGATTTAACAGCGATGAGCGAAGCAGAATCGAGAGTCGAGCCAGCCCGCCGCATCCAGTTCGCGTTTACGGACGAGCAGGACCAGTTCCGCTCGGCGCTTCGGCGATTTCTGCAGGATAAGTCTCCCACGACCGAGGTTCGGCGCCTGATGGCCACCGCCGACGGCTACGATCCCGCGGTGTGGCGTCAGCTTAGCGCGGAACTCGCGCTGCCGGGGATCCACATCCCGGAGCAATACGGCGGCGCGGGGTTCGGCATGGTGGAACTGTGCGTCGTTACCGAGGAGCTGGGCCGCGCCTTGCTTTGCGCGCCCTATTTCTCCACCGCGGTGCTGGCCGCCAATGCCATCCTGAACGCCGGCACCGAAGCGGAGAAAGCGAGCTTGTTGCCCGACCTTGCCAGCGGCGCGCGGCTCGCGACGCTTGCGGTCACCGAGCTCGATGGCCACTGGGATCCGCGCGGGGTCGTGCTCGTCGCCACTCCCGTCGCGGACGGCTATCTGCTTGAGGGCGTCAAAAGTTACGTCGTGGATGGCCACGTGGCAGACCTGCTGATCGTGGCTGGACGCGTAGCCGGGTCGGTTGGCGATGCGGGCCTGGCGTTATTCGCCCTCAGCGCGGATACCGGCGGCGTTGAACGGCGCCTCCTCGAATCTGTGGATGCTACGCGCAAAATCGCGCGCATCGATTTTCACGGCGCGCGTGCGGCCTTGCTTGGCGATTTGCACGACGGCGTAAAGCCTCTCATCCGTACGCTGGACCAGGCGGCCATCGCCCTCGCCAATGAAATGGTGGGTGGCGCCCAGGCGCTGTTCGACTCGGCGGTAAATTACGCGAAGTTGCGGGTTCAGTTCGGGCGCACCATCGGGTCGTTTCAGGCCATCAAGCACAAACTGGCGGACATGCTGCTCGATCTGGAACTCGCTAAGTCGGCCGCCTATTACGCGGCGCAGACCGCCGCGGCGGATGACTCCGAATGGCCCGCATTGGCCTGTCTGGCCAAAGCCACGGCGTCCGAAACTTACCGGCGCATGGCCGCCGAATGTATTCAGATTCACGGTGGCATCGGATTCACCTGGGATAACGACACGCATCTCTGGTACAAACGCGCCAAAAGCTCCGAGGTGTTTCTCGGCCAGCCGAATTACCATCGGGAGCTCTTGATGCAGCGTTGGGGAGTTTGAGTGATGAGCAAGATTAGCGAAGCCCAGGTGCGCGCCGAGGTCCGGACTTGGCTCGCGGCCCACTGGGACCCGGAGATGTCCCTGGTGGCGTGGCGCAACAAGCTCGCCGACTCCGGCTGGGGCATGCCGCAATGGCCTGAGGCATGGTACGGCCGTGGCTTGCCGGTCGGCCTCACGCGCGTGGTGGAGGAGGAGTTTGCCGGCGTTGGCGCGGTGGGCGTCGCCAAATCGGGGGTGCGGCTGCTGGCGGCGGCCACGCTGCTCGAGCACGGCTCGGATCTGCAAAAGAAGAAATTCCTCCGCCGCATTCTCACGGGCGAAGACGCGTGGTGCCAACTGTTCAGCGAACCCGGCAGCGGCTCGGATCTCGCCGGGGCCACGACCCGGGCGGATTTCGACGGCGACCGCTGGATCGTCAACGGTCAGAAGGTCTGGACGACCAGCGCCCATCATGCCGACTACGGGATGTTGCTTGCCCGCACCGACTGGGACGCGCCCAAGCATGAGGGCATGTCCTTTTTTGTAATCGAGATCAGGCAGCCGGGTGTCGACGTTCAACCGCTCAAGCAGATGAACGGTCATGCGTCATTCAACCAGGTGTTCTTCACCGACGCGAAGGTCCGGCCCGAGTACCTGGTTTCGGCCGTCGGCGACGGCTGGAAGGTCGCCATGACGACCCTCGCGCACGAGCGGCGTGGCGCCGACGGGCTGAGCGCACCGTCCAAACGCGGACCGCGCACCGGACGGATCTACGTGGAGGAGCGGGCGGAGATCGAAACGGCGATGGAGCCCTACCGATGGTATCCGCAGCGGGCGGGCCGGGTGGATCTGGTGATCGAGCGCGCCGGGGAGACCGGCGCCAACAGGGATCCTCATGTGCGCCAGGAAATAGCGAAGCTGATGATTCTGGCGAAGTCGGCCGAATGGACCGCGCGGCGCGCCCGCGCCGCCCAGCGCCAGGGACGCCCGCAGGGTCCGGAAGGCTCGCTCGGCAAGCTTGCGGCCAGCAACGTTGCCCGAGCCGCTGCCCACGTGCATACGTTGATTACCGGTGCGGAAGCGATGCTCACCGGACCCGGGAGCCCGCGTCACGGCATCATAGCGGAGATTCTGGTATCGGTACCCGCGACCTCGATCGCCGGCGGCACCGACGAGATTCAGCGCAATATCATCGCCGAGCGCGTGCTTGACCTACCGAAGGAGCCACGGTTCGACACCGGCCCATTCCGGAACGTGCGCAGGAACTAGCCTGCGCTAGTACGGCCTGAAGGCGCGCGAACGCCGCGATTTAGGGGAAACCTGACCCCCCAAAAGGGGGTTGCGGAAATTGGTTCTCCGCGGCTGAGCGACTGCGACGGCACTGTTTCCTCGATTTGCGGCGAAAGTCCCAAAAGTTCGATATCCGCACTAGCCAACAGATCTGATCTGGCGTTGCGGCTGATCAGCGACAATTAAATCTGCCGGAAGACGACAATTAGAAATGCCGGTGGTCGCCGTCCCGACGGCGGTCAGGCGAAGTGGAGCCAGTGGGTGAGGCTCCATGGTGAAGGATGCGCAGGTCGGG
>JBKQPD010000110.1:0-12685 GCA_052145175.1 Binataceae bacterium (SeqCode)
GGCTCAGTTCAATGAATTGTATCCGAAATGTACTGGCTCCCACCGGGCTCGATTGCCGGTGACCCAGCGCCCAGAATGTCCCACCACCTTGAGCATTTCGGATACAATCCTCTTCATTATCGGGTTAGGATTGCCGGGGTAGGGTGGTCGGTGAAACAGGGGGGGACATGGCGGACGGGACAGCGAAGGACCTGGTGGCGGTGAATTCGGGGGCGCTGACGCCGGCGCAGTACGGCCAGCTCGCCGAGGTCCCGCCCGAGCTCGAATGGCTCGCCAATATCACCAATCCCAAAACCCGGCGCGCCTACCGCAACGACGTGGGGGAATTTTCCGCCTTCGCCGGCTTGCGCGGTCCGGTCGAGCTGCGCACCGTTACCCGCGCGCATGTCATCGCCTGGCGCAAGGACCTCGAGAAGCGCGAGCTCGCCTCGTCCAGTATCCGCCGCAAGCTCTCGGCGCTCTCGGCTCTGTTCGATTATCTCTGTGAGCGCAACGCGGTCGCCGGCAATCCGGTCGACGGTGTGAAGCGGCCGGTCTCCAACAACAACGAAGGCAGCACCCCGGCGCTCGGTGATGGGCAAGCCCGCAAGCTGCTCGATGCCCCGCCCGAACACACTCTCAAGGGCGTCCGCGATCGGGCGATACTGGCGACCTTGCTCTATCACGGTATCCGCCGCGAGGAACTCTGTGGCCTGCGCATCAAGGACATGCAAAGCCGTCAGGGCGTGCTGCACTTCAGGGTTAAGGGCAAGCGCGGCAAGGTTCGGTTTGTGCCCGTGCACGCGATGGCGCAACGGCTCATCGAGGAGTACCTGGCGCTCGCCGGTCACGCTGCCGACACCTCCGGCCCCGTGTTTCGTCCCGTGACCAATAACCGCACAGGCGAACTCAACCGCGCGCTCGATCCTGCCTCGGTCTACCGCAATATCGTCCAGAAATACGGCCTCGAAACCGGTATCAGCGCCCAAGTGAGTGGCTTATGCGTGCATTCTCTACGCGCCACGGCGGCCACCAATGCTCTTACTCACGAGGCCGATATCGCCAAGGTCCAGGAGTGGCTCGGCCACGCCAACGTCTCCACGACGCGGCTCTACGATCGGCGTAAAACGCGGCCGGAGGACAGCCCGACATTTCGAGTGAGGTATTAAAGGTTTGTCATCCTTGTACGTTTAAAAAGGTAATTAATTAGGCCGAAAATCGCACCTCAAAAATCGAAGTCTTTGTCGACAAGAGAGTTTTATGGCACCCTGAAGGCCACGTTGCTCGACAGCGTGGCAATGGGCGTCGTTACTTGGACTGTCCCGGTAGTCGCGCCGGCGGGCACGGTCGTCACGATTTCGCTGGCCGAGAACACCTTGAAAGTCGCTGCGATACCATTGAAGGTCACGCTCGTCGCGCCCGTCAGAGCAGTTCCGAGGATTTTCACGGTCGCACCGACGGGCCCCGACGTGGGCCGCGTTGCCAGGAACGGGCCCAGCCCGATGCCCAAACTGAAGACCGTTCCGTAGGCATCAGTTCCTCCCGCCGCCGTTGTGCCATAGAGGGTCCCGTTAGTGTCTTGGAGCAATCCAGCAGAAGGTCCTTGCCCGTCGTCACAGGTGGATTGGACACAAAAGCTATAAAGCGTCATCACCGTGCCGGCTGGGGTCACTTGGAAGATCGATCCCTGCGCATTTGTGCCACCATCTGTAGTTGCACCATAAAAATTGCCGTCGGTCGCTTGTATCAGCGCACCCTCAGGGATCCCTGAGACCGTGGCCAGCGTCGTCAGCTTGCCTCCGGGCGTCATCTTGAAGACCGTCGCGCTGGTTCCATAAGAATTGCCGGTCGTTCCATAAAAGTTGCCGTCGGTGGCTTGTACCAGTCCGGCGTATGTGAATCCGGTGGTCAAAGCCAGCGTTGTCAGCGCGCCCGCCGGGCTGATCTTAAAAATCGTAGTTTCGCCATCTGCGCCATCGCTGGTGGTTCCGTAGAAACTCCCGTTAGTAGCTTGGATGAGCCCGTTTGGGGCGAAGCCGTCCGTGCATCCGGGTTGGGCGCAGAAGTTGTAAAGTGTGGTCAGCTTGCCAGCCGAGGTGATCTCGAAGACCGTACCAGCGCCGTTGGCGTTAAGACCAACGTTGGCACCGCCGCCCTGGGTTGTCCCGTAAAAGCTTCCATTCGTCGCTTGCACCAGCCCGGAAAAAGGGAGATTGCCATCGGTGCAGCCAGGTTGAGCACAGAAATCGTAAAGGGTGGTTAGCCTGCCGCCAGTGGTGATCTTGAAGACCGTACCGGCGCCGGCCGTGCCAGGGCTGTCGTTGGCCCCGCCCCTGCTGGTCGTTCCGTAGAAGTTTCCGTCGATGCCTTGAACCAGCCCAGACGAAGGTATGGCACCGTCGGTTCCAGCGAAACTATGCAGGGTCGTTACCTTCCCTGCCGGAGTGATTCTGAAAATCGTGCCGTATCCGGGAGCGTTGGTTCCGCCTTGTTCAGTGGTTCCATAGAGGTTTCCGTCGGTGCCTTGCACCAGCCCTCCCGCGGGGGATTCACCGTTGTGAAAATTGAAACTGAGCAATGGCGTCAGGGTCTGGGCCGACGCGACGGTTACCGTCGCCAAACCGAGCAGAAAACTACCGAGAATCCTCCAGCTAATCTTCTTCATACAGTCACCCCATACCCTCATATGAACCTTTGGCGTAGATATGATTACGAAAAGGATTGTATCCGAAGTGCTGAAGGCAGAAAGACCGGTAGGTGGCAGGGAGCCGCGTGAGCATTTCGGATACAATCCTTTTCGTTATCATTGATAATACGCCATCAGGGATGACGCGGCCGGAATGTCACTTTCCCAATTATTTGGCGTAGAGTCTTCCCAGCTATTTGGCGTAGTCTCTCGCCACTATGGACGAACTGTTGTCTGGGCTACCGGAATCGCTCCGGGAAGCTCGCGCTGGATCGAACCCGCACGGACGCATGGACCTTTCGGTCCAGAGGATTTCAAGAGCTGAGTGCTACATCCCCCCTTACATCGGACTAGCTAAGCTCTTCGTCGCTTTTTTCGCCTCCTACGCACTGACTCTTGCTAATTTTAGCCAAACGTCTATGCTTCCGTCGATTGCTGCACTGGATGATTTTGACAAATCAGCTTGGCCCTCTTTGGGTGGTCGCGGCAAAGGAGAGTTGACCATGAAGCTAAAATCGTGGACAGCACGGCGATCCAAAAGATCTCATCGCGCAATTCCCTTGGTGATCGGTGCGACGATCGCGGGCGCGACAAGCTTTCCGACTTCGGGTCTTGCGAGTTGCGTCGAGCAGCTGGACAACATCTCCGCCTCGGCCTGCGTGGCGAGGACGGGCGGAGCCGTTATCGCTGCATGGGCTATTGGCACGCTGGCCGATGCGACGCGGCCGAATTCCGGAAAAGCGTGTGATCTCTCGCACGTCTGCGACCTTGTGATCTCGTCAGCTGGCGGAAGCGGGACCGGCACCGGCGCTACGATCAAGTTTCTGGAAACAAATTCATCGAGCGAAGTGACGATACAGAACGTTCCATTCACGCTAAACGAGACCATCGACTACCAGCATCCGGCAATTAAGAACGCGGCCGGCAACAACTGCTACCCCACGAACGGAACATTGGAGATTGTGGATAGTTCCACATCGCCGGCCTCGCACTTGAATCTCGATGTTGTCGGACAGGGTTGTCAGGTGGGCCGGAGTACCACTCAACTGATAGTTACCGGCAGCTATGCTACTTCTGCATCTGATGGTGAGTTTTCCGGTGCAGACGGCATCGGCAGCCTGAACATCAACAATCCCACCGGTCTGTCCGACACCGTAGAGGACGCGAAGGCGTCGTTGATCGGACAGCTGGAGTACGGAGAATAGCGGCGCAATTCGCCGGCTCGTGGAGCGAAGCGCGGTGCGTCCCAAGGGCCGCTCATCGAAAAACGCCCGGCCGGATTTTTCGCCGGCCTCTAAGAACCAACTCCCCGGCACCCTCAGTGAGGCAGAGGCTTTGTATCGTGCCGCGTTGCAAGCCCATCCACACGACGTGGATGTGCTGCTGCAGCTCGCCGTGCTCTGTCACCGGGCGGGACGCAACGATGAAGCACTCGAGCTGTTCCGCCGGGTGATTTCGCTGAATCCTGAAGCATCCGTCGCCGGTGATGAGCTCGGCCATCTATTAGAGCAGCAGGGAGATCTTCAGGGAGCCTCGATCTGCTATCGCCGGGCGGTGCGGATCCTACCCAAAGATGCATCGGCGCACGCCGATCTCGCACGAGTGTTAGCAGCACTCGGCAGGCATGCTGAAGCGATCACCCATTATCGACGCGCGCTCGCGCTCCAGCCGCAACAGCCATGGTGGCAAAACGCGCTCGGGAACCTTCTGCTACTGCAAGGCGCAATGATGCCTGCGATCGAAAGCTATGGTCGGGCGCTCGAAATGATGCCGGGGCTGGCCGAGGCGCACAGCAATCTCGGGGAGGCGTTACGCAGAATCGGTGAGACGCATGAGGCAATTGACGAGTGCGAGCGGGCCCTTTTGCTGAAGCCGGATCTCGCTGAAGCGCACAACAATCTCGGTAATGCCTTGCGTGACGACGGGCGAGCAATTGAAGCGGCGGTCAATTATCGCGAGGCGCTGCGGCTTAGACCGGGTTGGGCCGAGGTGCACAATAATCTCGCTATCGTGTTCGAGGAACAGGGCTTGACGGCACGTGCAATCGAGGAGTGTAAGCGGGCGCTCGCACTGAAGCCGGACCTCGCAGAGGCGCACCAAAACCTCGCTGCCGTGTTACTGCAGTGCGGTCGCGCCGCGGACGCGGTCACCACGTTACAGCATGCGCTTGCCCTCAAGCCGAACGATCCGGATTCGCGGGTACAGCTCGCGCACTTGAACGCAGAGCTCTGCGCCTGGCGCGACCGCCCAGCCGATGTCAGACAGGTGCTGAAGCTTATGCGCCGCCATCCCGGCTCGGTTCCGCCGTTCAACCTACAGATGCAAGAATCGACGCCCGGCGAAAAGTTACTGTGCGCGCAGCAATGGAGCAAAAAAGTCGCGGGCGGGAGGCTTCCGGTTTTTGCGCATAATCGGCTGGGTCCGCCGTCCAGGATTCGCCTCGGCTATCTCTCTGCGGACTTTCGTGATCACCCCGTAGCATACGCTATCGCTGAGATTGTCGAACGCCACGATAGGACGCAGTTCGACGTGCTCGGCTATTCATACGGCCCGGATGACTGCAGCTTGATCCGCCGCCGACTCCAAGCCGGCTTCGACTGCTTCATCGACCTGCGGACGGTTGGAAACGATGAAGCAGCTCGGAGAATTCACGGCGACGTAGTCGACGTCTTGATCGATCTTACCGGATATACGCACACGCGGTTCAATCGGACACGTATCCTGGCCTCGCGTCCGGCTCCGATCCAGGTCAATTTTCTCGGCTTTCTCGGCACGATGGGCGCGTCCTTCATCGACTATATAATCGCGGACCCTTTCCTTGCGCCGGTCTCACAGCAGGCCTACTTCTCCGAGAAGCTCGTTCATCTGGCCGGCGGCTGGTGGCCTGCCGAGATAACCTGGGACATTGCCAGCGACACCCGTGAACGCCGTGTTTACGGACTACCTGAAGACGCGTTGGTCTTCTGCTGCTTCAACACGAGCTATAAGATCACGCCTCAGATGTTCAACGTCTGGATGCGCTTGCTGCGGGCGGTCCCCGACAGCGTGCTATGGCTCGGAACAGCGAACGGCATCGTCCAGGAAAATTTACGGGGCGAAGCGGCAGAGCAGGATGTCGATCCCCATCGGCTCGTCTTTGCCCCGCGCGAGTCGATGCCAGATTATCTCGCCCGCCACCGCTATGCGCATCTGTTCCTCGACACGCTTCCATATAACGCGGTCGGGACAGCTTATCACGCGCTGATCGCCGGCTTGCCGGTGCTCACATGCGCCGGCCAGACGTTCGCCGGGAGAACCGCCGGAGCGATGTTACGCGCGGCCGGATTGCCGCAACTCATCACCTCCTCACTGGAAGAGTACGAATGTCTGGCGGTCCGCCTGGCGAGGGAGCCCGACCTGCTTAACGATATCCGGCAGAAGCTGGTAGAAGCGCGGTCGAACACTGCGCTATTCGATGCCGACCGTGCTGTGAGGGAACTGGAGGCCGCATTCCTACAAATGATGAAGCTTTGGCTCGCGCGCGAAGCACCGAGGTCATTCTCGGTATCGCACGCTTGATCGATCGGTGATAGCGGAGCGCGAGCGTGACATTGGCTCCAGAGATTACGCAAAAGCGAAAATCAGTTCAGCAATATCAGTCGCGACTTCTGCACGACCTTCCTTCTTCCGCTCAGACCGTTTAAGCCGTCGCGGTGATAACGCTCCGCGCCAGGCCGACGACGGATTCAAACGAGTTTAGGCAGCGCAGGCCGCTACGCTCGATATCCTGCCTGTCACGGGCCACCAACGTCAGGCGATGTGCTTGTGCAGTGGCCCCGAGCAAAAGAATTAACGACGAGAAGAGAATCGCGAACCTGAACCCCGCCGTACTCGCAGATGGTGCCGCGGGTGCAAAAGGCAGCATCGCTGCTAACCGAGCTTTGGTGCCGGGGGCGGGGGCGGGACTCGAACCCGCAGGGAGGTTGCCCTCCAGAGGATTTTAAGCTGCACTGACTACTATTGTCCACCGGCGTTCACTAAGTAGCAGTCGCGGCTGGAGTAAACGAAACCGATCGGGCGCGTTGATAGGAACTACGCCAAATAGCGGGAAAAACTCCACCCCAGATAATTGGGAAAGTGACACCGAAACTTGACGCTCGATCGTATCCGAAGTGCTCCGTCGGCTGGACTGTCGGGGCGTCTGGCTCTCTGCAATACAGCGCGGTAAGAGCGAGCACGTAGTTTGATATCGCGCCGACAACCGTTATGTTGGGCTCATGATTGAACACGTATCCGTTCCAATCAGCGATTATAAAAAATCCAAACAGCTTTATCTCGAAGCGCTGAAGCCGCTCGACTATGTGCTGGGGAGCGACCACCCGAGCGCCGCGGCGGGCTTCTTCGAGGGCGGACATACCAGCTTTTGGATCGTGAAAAAGAAAAAGCCGGTGCAGCCGATTCATGTCGCACTGCTCGCGCCTAGCAAAGACGCGGTGCATCAGTTCCATACCGCGGCACTCAAGGCCGGCGCGAAGGATAATGGGCTGCCGGGGTTTCGCCGCCAGTACGGCGACGATTACTACGCCGCGTTCGTGCTCGACTTCGACGGTAATAATATCGAAGCGTGTTACTTCGGCGAAAAGGCGCCGCCTGAATGAGCCGGCCCGCAGCGAGCGGTTGTTGAATGTCGCTGGCAGGGGCTGGATATTTCCCGGTCGTCGTCTTGCCCGAGAAATCGACTGCTCGGACTAACGGTCCTTTCTTTTTCCGGATCAGACTAGTGACGGCGTACGCCTCGTGTTGCTGACCGAGGAATACCTGGCGCTCGCCGGCGCATCAGAGCGAGAGAGATGAGCGTGCCCGTTGGATGCGAATAATTCAGGGGGAACCTGGAGAGTGGCGCGTTGATAGCCCGCGGCGTTAGGGCACGCCTGCCAGGTTAGTTGGGATTGGGTGGAAGCGATTGACGCCTTGATCTGGAGTGAGGCCGGAGCTGGTGCTGTGGCTCCAGCCACAGCTTGCGAGCAGCATCAATGCGGCTACTAGAACCAACCGCGGCTTCATCTTCCGCCCTGGCTCCTAATTATGGGGGCTACCGATCCATCGTGTACCGTCCCTTTCATCCTTTCCCCCGCAAGCCTATTTCATTCCCTTTC
The DNA here is from genome assembly GCA_052145175.1 of Binataceae bacterium (SeqCode). Classification (GTDB taxonomy): domain Bacteria; phylum Desulfobacterota; class Binatia; order Binatales; family Binataceae; genus JAJPHI01. Next base: position 7,801 of record JBKQPD010000110.1, read on the forward strand.
CGAACACCGTCCACCTAATCTAAAGTGATGGTTGAGCTTCGTCCATCGATAATGGCCTTCGCCTGACTGTATGAAACTGACTCCGCAGGAACTGAAGCAAATCGTCAGCCTTACGCTGGACCAATACAATGACGGGGCGGAGGATTTCTGGAAAGGCACGCGCGGCCATGACGTCAGCCAGAATATCGCAGCCTTGCTGCAATATATCGAGGGCGATCCGCCTTTCACCTTGCTCGATTTGGGCTGCGGGCCAGGGCGTGACCTCAAGGCTTTGGCCGATCGCGGCCACCTCGCGATCGGTTTGGACGGCGCCGCGCGTTTCACGGCGATGGCACGCGCCCATAGCGGCTGCGAAGTATGGCTACAGGATTTCCTCAAGCTCGATCTGCCGGACGGCCATTTCGACGGTATCTTCGCCAACGCAACCCTGTTTCACGTACCGGGTCAGGAGCTGCCGCGCGTACTGCTGGAACTCTGTGCGGCGTTGAAACCGCGAGGAGTGCTGTTCAGCTCGAATCCTCACGGCGATAACCAAGAAGGCTGGAACCAGGGACGTTATGGGACCTTTCACGATTGGAATGCTTGGCAGAGATACATGTCCGCCGCAGGCTTGCTCGAATTAAACCACTACTATCGTCCGCCCGGGCTACCTCGCAATCGGCAGCCGTGGCTGGCGAGCGTTTGGCGCAAGCCGTCTTGAGAAATCTCGTTCGACCGGCGACCTGCAGCACTTCGAGCATCTCTATGGCAAGCGGATCAAGGGCGTCTTGGTTCTGCGTCCGGCGCAGTATTTCGACCCGTCGCCGACAGGCTTAAATGCCAGTTTCGGCGCCCTACTTTGCCAGTCATAAAGGAGGTTATGCTGGGCTATTGTTCTTCGGCTGGTGCCGATGTCGGCGTTCCAACGAGCCAGCCGAGGCCCTTTTCCCCCGGCCCCTAACCGCGAGCGAGCCACAACCCCCAGAATGCCGCCGAGTTGACGCTGGAGCGGCTATAGGGCTAACAATCGCGTATTCGCGAAAGGACAAACTACGGCACAATTGTCCGCGTAAGGAAAACATTATGGATCTGGGACTCAAGGGCAAGGTTGCGCTCGTCACGGGTGGGAGCAAGGGACTTGGTCGGGCCATCGCTGAGGAATTGGCGAAGGAGGGCGCAGACGTCGCGATCTGTGCGCGAGGCAAACCGGATCTGGATGACGCCGCGCAAGCACTGCGCGAATACGGAGCACGGGTCGTCGCGATCTCCGCGGATGCTTCGAAGGCTTCGGACACCACAGTCGTGATCGATGGCGCAATGAAAGAACTCGGGCGCATCGACATCTTGGTCAACAACGCCGGTGATGCGTGGCTGAGCCATGCCTTGAATACAACGGACGAGGAATGGCTGTACTGCCTCGAAGTCAATCTGATGAGCGCTGTCCGATTCACGCGCGACGTGGTTCCGCATATGCGCAAGCAAGGCGGGGGCAGGATCATCAATGTGTCTACCGCAAGCGCTCACACGCCACTACAAACCATGCATGATTATTCGAGCGCCAAGGCCGGAATGTTGGCCTTCTCGAAGTCAACGGCCTTCGAGCTCGCGCCGGACAAAATCCTCGTGAACTGTGTCTGCCCAGCGGTTATTCATTCACCCCTGTGGGAGAAACTTGCGGACTCGGCCATCGGCGCTTTTGGGACGAATCGTGAGGAGGTTTACCAGAACCTCGCCAATCAGTTCGTGCCATTAAAGCGCTTTGGTCTAGCACAGGAAGTGTCTGGACTGGTGGCGTTTCTTGCTTCCGAACGAAGCTCGTTCATTACAGGCAGCCGCTTCGACGTGGATGGCGGCATGACCAAATCGATCTAAACTTTAAGGCGTTAAGTTCGGAAGTGGCAGAGTGATTTCCACTAAAGATCGCGTTGAGCAATGACAATTTATTTACTTCGACAGCGAAGCCGAGGCGGCGTTTGGTGCGTCGAAAGGCTCAGACTGAACGAATAACCTTAGTTCAAGTGGTCACGATGGAAATCTCAGTTAAATCTGCGTCAGGAACCGAGCAGGACGCCGTCATCGGGGTTGTGGTCGCTGCGTTTCTCACTGATCCGATTGCCCGATGGATGTATCCGCAACCGCATCAATACTTCGCCATCGCCAGTCGGATTACCGGAGCTTTTGCCGGAAATGCCTTCGCCAATGGAAGTGCATACTACGTGGATGGCTATGCTGGCGCCGCACTGTGGTTGCCCCCCGGAGTACACCCCGACGAAGATGCTCTCTTGGCACTCCTCAAAGGCTCTATCGCCGAGAATCGGCAAGGAAACGCATTCGCGCTCTTAGAGGAGATGGGGAAATACCACCCCGAGGAACCGCACTGGTATCTGCCGCAGATAGGAGTCGACCCAACGCATCAAGGCCGTGGATACGGTTCCGCGCTGATGAGACACGCATTGTTAAAGTGCGATCGCGACAAGAAGCTGGCGTACCTGGAATCTTCAAACCCCCGGAATCTGAGTTTGTATATACGGCACGGTTTCGAGTTGATGGGCACGATTCAGGTCGCAGATTCACCGCCGATGTTTCCGATGCTTCACAAACCCTTGGTCACGGACGAGGGCGTCCTTTAGTGCGCGCGACCTTGAGGGACGCGGACCGAACGGCCTAGAATCGCGCATCTCGCCGGTCGCGACGGGTTAGGGGAAGGATCAAGATGCCCGACGAACTTCTTCGACTTCGAAATGAATTACTCGCCGAGATCGAGTCGATAGCGCCGGTCGTGGCCGAACACGCGACCGCGTCGGAGGCGCTCGGCCGTCTCGACGAAGCCACGATGGCAGCTCTGCGGAGCACGCGGCTGCTGCGGCTCGCTCCGCCGCGTGAGCTGGGTGGGCTGGAAGCCGATCCGGTCACCCAGGTCGTCGTCCTTGAAGCGCTGGCGCGAATCGACGCCTCCACGAGTTGGGCACTTGGTATTATCGCGGGGGTCCCCGGATTTTGGGGAGCCTACCTGCCCGCTGCTTCGGCGCGGCGGCTCTTCGCTAACTCAGTTCCCCCGATGGCCGGCTCATTCCTGCCCAAGGGCATCGCGGAACCGGTTCCGGGTGGCTATCGAGTCATAGGGCGGTGGCCCTATGGGAGCGGTATCTATCATGCCGACTGGGTGGCTGCCGGAGCTTCCGTTCCGGGCCAGCAGGCGCCGGCCGGGCGCGGCTCGTGCTTCTGCCCCGCAATCAGGTCGTGATCCATGACAACTGGCAAGTGGCCGGACTCCGGGGGTCAGGCAGCTCGGATTACAGCATCGAAGACCAGTTCGTTCCGGAGGAGATGAGTCTCCTTTTGATGGACGTTTTCATGGGCAAAGCTGTAACTGGTGGCCCTGCTTTAAGGCTTGGCCTGCCGGCCGGGGTCGCCCCATTCCACATCGGGATAGCGCTCGGCATTGCGCAACATGCGTTGGACGAGATCTCGACGCAGGCCGTGGCGAAGGGCCGCGGCTTTCCACCCTCTCCTCTGCCCACACAGCCGCACGTCCAGTTCGCGCTCGGCAAGGCCGAGATCGAGCTGGCCTCGGCGCGTGCGTACGGGATCCAACTGATGGGCGATTTGTATGAGGAGGCGCAGGCTGGGCATACACCAGCACCTGCGCGCCAGGCCGAAGCCCGCGCCGCCGCTTCGTACATCACCGAGGTCGCGCAACGCGTAACGATGGCAGCCTTCCAGGCGGCGGGGGGAACCGCCCTCTTCGATACGAATCCGTTGCAGCGATGCTTCCGCGATATCGCCGCCGCCGGCCAGCACTTCGTGGTAAGTCAGAGCGCGTATCGCGCTGTGGGGCAATTCAAACTCGCTCAGCCCGACGCCAATCCGATGCTCTAAATTCAGCTGATCCTATCGCGGCAGCGGCCTCCGGAATACTCGATTAGCTGGAGCATAAAACAGCGGCGGGAACCTTGGAAAAATGCTCCTTTTCAAAAAGGTCGAACCTCGAAGCAGGGTTCGTGGTGGACGCCAGTATTCCCTTCAAATTAACTAAAGCAGCATGGCGAACATTTTCCCGACCAGCTATTCCTCACCCGCGAAGGACGCGTTGCTTGACCTCATTCGCGCACAATATCAGCTCGACGATCTGGCCGAATTAAAATTCTTGCGCCGAGGCTTGAATGACACCTACTTGGCCGAAGCGGACGAACGGCGCTTCATTTTCCGCCTGTATCGAACCTGGCGCAGTGCCGAAGACGTTGCGTTTGAGCTGGAGTGGCTCGATTATCTCGCCGCGCGGAACGTACCGGTGGTCCCCGCCCTCCGCTTAGCCGACCAACGCAGGTTCGGGTCGCTGAACGCCGCCGAGGGAATTCGCTGCTACGCGTTATTTCCTCACGTCGGCGAGATTGAGCATCCGCCGGTCGATTGCGCACTCGGCCATTCCATGGGCGAATCCCTTGCGCATCTGCATCGCGCGTCGGACGATTTCGTCTCGACTGCTCAACGCTTCCGCCTCGATCCGGCTCATCTGATCGAACAACCGGTGCGCGCGATTCACCAACTTTTCTTTCGCGATCGCGAGGCGCTGACATTTCTCGATGGAGTTGCCGCCAAAGTCGCTGCGGACGTGCAATCGCTGCCGCTCACCCCACCCATCTATGGTCCGTGTCACGGCGACATCCATTTCGAGAACTTTTGCCGACTGCGGGGCGACCCGCTATGGCTCGACTTCGACTGCAGTGGACTGGGCTGGCGAGTTTACGATGTCGCGACTTTCTATTGGGCTCTCAAGCTTAAATGGGTGGGCTGGACCGTCAAGTATTCGGTAAGCGTGGGACCAAATCCATTGGCTTGGCGAGCGACCGCGCCGACCGCATGTGGTCGGCGGCAGGGATCGGAAATAGATGGGGATCGAGAGCCA
>JBKQPD010000111.1:0-34396 GCA_052145175.1 Binataceae bacterium (SeqCode)
ATCGGGTCGGGGGGCGACGACGCGGTCGCGCCAACTGGACCAGCGATCAAAATCAGGACTGTAACCATCGCGCCGATCACGCGTAGCTTATGGAGAGAACTCGGGTGCATCGCGCCCCATTTAACACGGGCCACCGGAGCCGGATCAATGGGCGCAGGATTGCCTAATTCCGCGTGCGAATGCATCGGATTGCGCTGTGTTTTCCGTATTTTATAAACGCGGAACTTCGCACCGAAAGTATCGGCTCATCCGAACGCCTCTGCTAGGCTGACGGCCTGATATGGTAGAAACGTCCAAATCTCGCGCAGTCGTGCCTGTTCTGCTTTACACCCTTTCGATCGTGGGCGCGGTAATTGGCTTTCTGGCGATCCGATCACATGGCGTCACGTTGCTCGCGCCGGCGCCGACGACCGTTATTGGAAGTGAGCCAGTCCGATCATACGGCGGCGACCTTCTACATGTGCTGATCGCGCTGGTCACCGTGGTCGGCCTCGCGCGGGCGCTCGGGACGCTGTTCCGCAACATTCATCAGCCGCCGGTGATTGGCGAGATCCTCGCGGGGATACTGCTCGGTCCGTCGCTGCTCGGCCGGGTCGCGCCGGCGGTCTCGGCCTACGTCTTTCCAACTACCGTCGGGCCGGCGCTGAACGTCATTTCGCAGGTCGGCGTAATCCTTTTCATGTTCCTGGTGGGTGCGGAACTGGATTTGGGCCTGCTGCGCAAACGCGGCCAATCGACGATCGCGATCGCGCACGCAAGCATCATCGCGCCATTTCTGCTCGGCGCGGTGCTTGCGCTGCTGCTCTATCCGCGGCTCTCGTCGAGCGACGTGCCGTTTACGAATTTCGCACTGTTTCTTGGCGTCTCGATGTCAGTGACGGCGTTTCCCGTGCTCGCGCGTATTCTGACCGATCGCCGTGTCAGCAAGACCCAGATGGGCGCGCTCGCGCTGACCTGCGCCGCAGTGGGCGATCTCACCGCGTGGTGCTTGCTCGCGCTTGTCGTGGGCGTCGCCCGGGCGGAGAGCGTCAGCGTGGTCCGAACCTTTGGGCTCGCGCTCGCTTACCTGGCCGTGATGGCGTTTGTGGTCCGTCCGCTGATGATGCGGCTGACGGTCCTTTACGGCAACAAGGGGCGGCTGTCGCAGGGGCTGATGGCGACCATCTGCGTGCTGCTGCTGCTCTCGGCGTCGGCGACCGAAGTGATCGGTATCCACGCGATCTTCGGGGCTTTCGCGCTCGGCGCGATGATCCCCCACGACAGCGGCATGACGCGCGAACTGACCGACCGTCTGGAAGATCTGGTGGTGGTGCTCCTGTTGCCGGCTTTCTTCGCCTTTACGGGACTGCGCACCCAAATCGGTCTACTGAACGGTTACGAGCAATGGATGCTCTGCGCCCTGATCATCGTGGTGGCGTCAGTCGGCAAATTTGGCGGGAGCCTGGTCGCGGCGCGGATCACAGGGCTGAGCTGGCGCGACGGCGCGGCCTTGGGCGTGCTGATGAACACGCGCGGACTGATGGAGCTGATCGTGCTGAACATCGGGTTCGAGATGCACATTATCTCGCCCGTGCTGTTCGCGATGATGGTCCTGATGGCGCTGGTCACGACCTTTGCGACGACGCCGATTCTCCATCTGATCGTGCGGGAGAAAGAGGCGCCGGAAACGCCGGTGCGTCCACCGCTGCCGCGCGAGAGCGAGCGGAGAGTGATTCTGGTGCCGGTGGCGAATCCGGCCGGCGTCGCGCGGCTGGTGAATCTGGCGTTGGCGGCGACGCCCGCGGATCTGCCACCGCCGCGGGTGCTCGCGATGGTCCGGCGGCCCGCCGGCGGCGTTCGCGCCAATCTGGGTGATCACGAATCCGTGATTCCGCGCTCGGCGGCGCTCAGCACCGCGCTGGAGGTGGCCTGGAGCCGCGGCTTTGTGGTCACGCCACAGGCGGTCTGGAGCGACGACCCGGCGACGGATCTCCTGAAGATCGCGACGGACGCACACATTGGCTGGATCCTGCTTGGACCCCATCGCGCGGTCTTTGGCGCCGACTTCCGCGGCGGCGTGGTGCGCGCCGTGCTCGAACGCGCCCGCGCCCTCGCGCTCAACGTGGCGGTAGTGATGCAGGACGGCGAAGCACCCCTCGAACGCCTTTTGGTCGTGGCGGACGCGGGTCCGGACGGGCGCGCCGCACTGGAACTGGCCACCCGCCTCGCCCAGGGGAATGAATCAAGTCTCCATGTCCTGCGGATCACCCGCGCGGACGACCCGGCCGATCCCGACCTTTCGCGGATGCTCGCCGAAGCCGCGGGCCTGGTCGGCCGCCGGCTCCATACCGAAGCGCTGCGCGAGCCGAACCTCGTGACGGTGGCGGAACGGACGGTGGGCGGCCTGGTGATTATCTCGTCCAGCGTGGCGGACACGCTGGGCGTGTCGCGGCGCGGCTTTCCCGACGGGCGCGCAATGGTCCTGGTGCAGGGCTCGCGATGGGCTGGCGCCGGCGGTCTTGCGCAGACGGCAATCCGGCTCTCGGCGACGTCGTAATCTCGTCGTCCCACGCGGTGGCAGCATTCGACGTCATTATCCTGGGCGCCGGCGCGGCGGGCCTGATGTGCGCGCTGAGCGCGGGTGGCCGTGGCCGGCGGGCGCTGATCCTCGATCATTTGAGCGAGGCCGGCGCGAAGATTCTGATCTCGGGCGGCGGCCGGTGCAATTTCACTAATCTTGAGGTCGCGCCGGAGCGTTTTCTCTCGGCCAACCCGCATTTCTGCAAGTCCGCGCTCAGCCGCTATACGCAGCACGATTTTATTGCGATGGTCCGGCGGCATCGTATCGCCTACCACGAAAAGACCCTGGGCCAGCTCTTCTGCGACGGCTCAGCGCGGCAAATCGTCGCGATGCTGCTGGCGGAATGCGCGGCCCAGCGGGTCGATCTGCGCGTGGCGCATCGGATTCTCGACGTCAGCCGCGCCGACCACTTCCGCGTGACGACTGATCGTGGAACCTTCACCGCCCCCGCGCTGGTGATCGCGACGGGCGGACCTTCGATCCCCAGGATGGGGGCGACGGGCTACGCCTACGAGCTCGCGCGCCGTTTCGGCTTGCCGTTGATCGAGCCGCGGCCGGGTCTGGTTCCGCTCAAGATGGGCGGGGCCGCGCTCGAGCTGTGCCGGTCGCTCGCGGGAGTCTCGGCCGACGCCGCCGTCGCGTGTGGCCGCGATCGCTTCCGCGAAAAGATGCTGTTTACCCATCGCGGGCTTTCGGGCCCCGCGATTCTGCAAATCTCATCATACTGGCGCACGGGTCCGTTGACCATCGATCTTTTGCCCGACATCGAACCTCTGGCGTTTTTCAAGGAGGGCAAGCGCAGCCGCCCACGGGCTGAATTGAAGAACGCCCTCGGGGAGCTGCTACCGGCGCGTCTGGCCGAGGCGTTAGCGGGGACCACTGGCACAATCGTAATGGCCAACCAGCCGGATCGCGCGCTCACGACGTTGGCGGCGCGGCTGAAGAATTGGACGGTCGAGCCCATCGGGTCGGAGGGCTGGGACAAAGCCGAGGTAACCGCGGGCGGAATCGATACCGCCGCGCTCTCGTCGCGCACGATGGAGGCACGGGCGGTCCCCGGTCTCTACGTGATCGGCGAAGCGGTCGACGTCACCGGCTGGCTCGGCGGCTACAATTTCCAATGGGCATGGTCGAGCGGCTGGTGCGCCGGTCAGGCGATTTAGCCGAGCGCGGGCGTTCCAACTGCAAGCCGGCAACAGCTAGACTGCGGGAACGTCACGAAAACGCGAGGAATTTGTCATGAACCAAAAAATCTGGCTCCTGATCATCGTTCCGACACTGTGCCTGGCGTTGGCGATCACGCAGCGCGGCTTTGCCCAGTCGGCGAGCGAATCCTTCGATCAGGCCGGACATTCGGTGGAAAACGCCGGTTCCAGCGTCGGCCATGCGGTTGTCCATGTTTATCACGGTACGGTAACGGCCACCAAAGATACTGCCATTACTACGGCGGTGAAGACCGCGTTGCTCGCGGACGTGCAGACGAAGGCTTTCCACATCCATGTCAAAACGATAGCGGGCGTCGTGACGTTGCGCGGGAGAGTGGCATCACGTTCGGTCGCCGATCGCGCGGAGCATATTGCGGCAACGACTGACGGAGTCGCACGCGTCCGGAACTGGTTGCACGTGAAGGACACGGGCAGCGCGTCGAACTGACCCCGTGGGGCGGTGTCATTGCCCGGATGCCTTCGATTCACCCCGCTCCGATCGTCCTGCTGACTGATTTCGGCTATCGCGACCATTACGCCGGCGTGATGAGGGGCGTGATCGCGTCGATCGCGCCGCATGCCCCGGTTATTGATCTGACCCACGGTATCCCGCCGCAACAGGTGGCGGCGGGGGCGTTGATCCTGGCGCAGACCTGGCGGTTCTTTCCGCAGCGTACAATCTTCGTTGCGGTCGTCGATCCGGGAGTCGGCACGAACCGTCTGCCGATCGCGGTCGCGACGCGGGCGGGCGCACGCTTCGTCGGACCGGACAACGGGCTTCTGTGGATGGCCGCCACGGCGGCGCAAATCAAGACGATCGTGCAACTGAAGTCCGCGCGGTACCGGCTGCCCAACCCGAGTTCGACCTTTCACGGACGCGACATCTTCGCACCGGCCGCCGCTTGGCTGGCGCGCGGCGTCAAACTCGCAGCGCTCGGCCCACGACTCAAGACGATGGTCGCGCTCGAGCCGCGGGCCGGGGTGCGCGAGACGGCCCAGTCGCTCACTGGCAACGTTATTTATGTCGATGGTTTCGGGAATCTCGTGACGAACCTGTCACGCGAGCAAGTTTATCGATTTGCTGGCCGGTGCCGAGAGGGTAGGCTAACGGTCAAGGTTGGGCGCTATCCGCGCTTCGGACTGTACGCGACGTATGGCGAGGCGCCGGTGGGCGAACCGCTGGCGCTGTTCGGCAGTTTCGAGCTGCTTGAGATCGGTGTGCGCGACGGCCATGCGGCGGTCCATTTGCGCGCCGGCGCCGGGACCTCCGTGACCGTGAGAATGGGAAAGTAGGCGATGGAAAACTCGAGCGCACCGCGTGAAATTGATCCGATCGTGACCGATATCCCGCGCTTCACCAGCGCGGCTGAACCGCTGCGCTCCTACGCGACTCCGGCTGTTGCGCCATTTCGGGTGCCGCGCCTCAATCTGGTTCTGTTTATCCTGACGCTGCTGACCACCACTGCGGCCGGCGCCTATACGGCGGGCGCCGACCTGTCGCTGTTTCATCCGATTGCCAGTCTGCCCAACCTGGCCGCCGGCCTTTCCTTTTCAATCCCGTTGATGCTGATTCTGCTGTCGCATGAGATGGGTCATTACCTGTACTCGCGCCGCTACGGCGTGGATGCGAGCCTGCCCTATTTTATCCCGGCCTTTCTGCCTTTGCCGATTTCGATCGGTACCTTTGGCGCTTTTATCCGGATGAGGTCCTTGCCGCGCAGCCGCCGTGCGATGTTCGATATCGGTGCGGCGGGACCGTGGGCCGGCTTCGTCGTCGCGCTGGCCGCGATAATTGTCGGCCTCGAATGGTCGCAGGTCACGCCGCTCGATACCTCGGCGGGTGGTGTGGACCTGGGCAATTCAATCGTCTTCTGGACGGTCGCGCGATGGGTACTCGGGGTCGATCCCGATACGGTCAGCGTGAATCTGCATCCGACCGCTTTCGCCGGATGGATCGGACTGCTGGTCACCGCGATGAATCTGCTGCCGGTGGGCCAGCTTGACGGTGGCCACGTGGTCTACGCGCTGTTCGGGCCGCGGTGGCATCGCGTGGTTTCGCGGCTGGTCTGGCTGGGCTGCGCGCTGATGGTGATAGTGCCCTACTTTCTTAAGCTGGACTACTGGCCCGGCTGGCTTCTCTGGTTTTTTCTGGTGATGGTGCTGGGTCTCGGCCATCCGTCAACGATGGACGTAGCCACGCCGCTGGTCGGCGGGCGGCGGCTGGCGGCGTGGGCGACCGTGCTGCTGTTCGTCGTGACGTTCAGCCCGGTGCCGTTTTCCTTCACGCCGCCCAAGGATGTCCCGCCGCCCAGCGAGGGTCCGAGTTACAGTGTGCTGTACCGGCTGCCGAGCGGCACCTTGCCGCAATGGCAGTTCTCCCGCTGAGTGGCGCTATCTGGTCGGTGGGGCGTCAACGGAGTAAATCAGCAGGCGCGGCCGTCCGGTTCCGGTTCGGAGATGGAACCCAAACCGCGGAGCTTGCACGTTCCGAGATTAGCGTTGCGCCCGTTTTCAGATCGATCACCGTCGGATCATCTCCTGAATATTCGTCGGCGATGAGCAGGTATCGGCCGCTATGTCCGAGTCCTATCTGGTCGTCGCGGACGCGGAGTTTGACGCGCCTGAGCTGGCCCGTTTGAGATATGAGAAATACAGGCGTTTCAGCGTGAACCGTGTCACCCATCACGGTACGAAATACGAGCCCCAAAAGGCCGTTTGCTCCCGGCGCGTAAGTAAAGTCGTCCACCGAATGAATTCCAGCCTTGGTCAGATGCGAGACCAGCTCCTTGGGTAAGTCCTCTCCGCCCAGTTTTCCATACGCGTAAGTGTACGACATGAGGAGAGTATTCTGGCTCGCACCCCGCTCATGGCGAAACTCGTCTACCACATCCAATTCGGGCGTGTCGCCCGCCTCAAACTTGGTGGCGCGGCGCACCACTGGAAGCCACTTGCCATTGCGCGCCAACTCCAAAACTGTGCAAACGCCAGGAGTGCCCCATGGTGGAAAGTCCAAGCCGGGAACGCTGCTTCCGTCGTGCAGCCGGTAAGTAAGGGTTCCGTCAATGCCCTTCGCGATCGCCTTGTCGGGAATCTCTTCCAGCTCAACGACCCGAAGCCTGCCCGACGCCTGCTCCACCCACATCAATTTCACATCTCCGGGCGGGAGAGCGGCGATATCCGACGGCGCGGCATGTCTTTGCGGATAAGCGGCGGAGAAGACGCGCGATTCGACGGCGTAGTAAACGCGCTCCTCTTGCGTATCCCAGAACACGAACTCCGGCGCTTGGGGCAGTTCGAGGAAAACTTCCTTTTGGTGGGAACTGGCGCTCCAGAAAACCCACTGATAATGCCCGTAGCCCTTCGTAACATAGGAAAGAAGAGGTCCCGGGTCACGGAAGCTCCCGCCGTTTCCAGCATACGCCCGCACGCAATTTCCCAGGCAAGCCGCAATTACCAGCGCCGCAATGGGTACGCTTCTCATTTGCGGAGCCCAAAGAGCTGCCAGCACCGGGTCAGGGTCCGAGTTACAGTGTGATGTATCAGCTGCCGGGCGGCACCTTGCCGCGGTAGGGGGTCAGATTTGGCCGCAGGAATGAAGCTATTGCTTCGATAGGCGCTTGCGGTCGTCGTCGTCCTTGGTGTTGAAAATCCGCGGACATTTCTCCATCAACCAGCGATCGGTAACCGCGTTCTCGAGTTCGCGACCGTCGCTGTCAACGGCCCACGTCCCGCGACTCAGAATCGTGAAGGAGCAGAACGAGCGGCCGCAGAAGCGGCAGGAAAAGGCCAGCCGTGAACCGCGTGCCGCCGACCAATCGAGCATCTTGGTCTTGAATTCGTGCGTATTCCAAGGCGTTCTTTGTAAACTTGGCATCAGGCATTTTCCCCGGAGCAATCTGCGGACGTTCGCGCGCGAAGGTCGCGTAAAATGTAAAGCTAGCGGCTCGCGGTCTTGTTTCGGGCCCGCCCGTTTTTGAGCGAAGGATCAGGTTCGATCGTGATGCGTTGTCCCTTCAACTCGGAGTTGTTCAGGCTGAAGGCGACGGCGATGTCGGCCGATTCCGCCATCTCCACGAAGCCGAAGCCACGACACAATCCCGAGGCCTTGTCACTGAATGCCATCGCACTGCGAACTTCGCCGGCCCACGCGAAATGAGCCCGCAGATCGCTGCTGGTCACCGAACCGGCCAGATTGCCGACGTAAATCCTGGGCATCGCAACCAAACCTCCGCACGCTGCAAGCGATTCGGATTTCCCCGGCGAGCGCTCAGCTCACATCAGGTTGTGGGCGGATGCGGGCAGGTGCGGGATCGTCCGAAGGCGAGTGACACCAGTTTAAGCCCTTGGCCGCGGGAAGTACACCAGTCTTCCACTTAGCGCGACGCGCGCCGGACGCTACTATCATCGGCGGGCTGAATCGCGTAGGATGATTAAGACACTTCGGATCCGTTCCTTTCACTCAACCCGAGAATGCGCTCGGGTTCACTGCTCGGAGCTAACCCGACATAACTCTGGAGGGCAATCGATGCCCAGCAAATTGTATGTAGGCAATCTGGCCTACTCGGTCTCCAACGCAGACCTTGAGGAACTGTTTTCGCAGGTCGGCCAAGTCCAAAGCGCCACGGTGGTGATGGACAAGTTTTCGGGCCAGTCGAAAGGCTTCGGCTTTGTCGAGATGGCGACGTCGGACGAGGCGAGCAAGGCTATTCAGCAGTTCAACGATGCGGAGCTTAAGGGCAGAAACATCAAAGTGAACGAAGCCAAGCCCCGTGAATCGAGCTTCGGTGGCAATAATCGCGGAGGCGGCGGTGGTGGCGGAGGCGGCGGCGCGAGCCGCGGTCGGAACCGCTGGTAAACCAAATTGGGCGGGCCAGTCCCGCCCTTTTTCTTTATTCCGGGGAATTGCGGGGAAGCGTGGAACCGGCGCGTCGGGGTTGAAACCCCCCGGGGCGCAAAGGAGAAAGCGTTGGAAAAACGCCAGAGAGAGCAAGTCCGCCGCCAAAAGCGAATGAAGAAACAGGAGCGCAAGGATCAGCGCGCGAACGAGAAGCGTAACCCGGGGGAAAGCGCTTCGATGGACGATGACCTTGCCGGGATGGTTCCGGGACCGCAACCCGGGCAAATACTCGAAGACCCGACTTAATCCTTTCGAATTGGCACGAGGCGCCGTTCAGTTGCTTGATTAGGCCGCTGCCCGGCGCCTCCGGCAACTTTCGCTAGATGGCTTTCTTCCATAAGCTCCGCTGAGTTTCTCCATTAGAACCTCCGAGTCGATCAGCCTTAAATTATTGACTCAACTTATGGCCGGTTGATTTGCTCAGGAGCAGAAGCTACACGTGTCTGCAGCACCGGCGGCATGCTATCCCGCTAAAATGGCATCGGAGCACGACCAAGATGGAGACTAAAGCGGCGGGTTCCTCGCAGGAATTAATCATTAATAGCGCTTTTCTCTTCGCGGGCGGATACGTGCGCGCCTTAATTGACAGCGACGCTAGCGTAAGCCACTCACAACTCACGACGCTTAAAGACTTGCTCGGCCGGGTCGAAGAAGGCTCGAAGCTGATTGCGCAGACCATGCGTATGGCAATCGAAAAGGCTCAGGAGCGCGGTACCGATGAGAAGTTAAGCGTCTTGCTCCTGCGAATCAGAGAAATGCTAGAGAATCTTCGCCTTTTCCATGAACTACGGCCACAGATTCTGCGCGGCTCTCCAGGACTCGCGGAATATTGGACCGAAGAGCAGCAACGCGCGATTGACCGGAACCTGGAAGTGATCGAAGAGGCTGAAGAGACGCTCGCCCTTGGTCTGAATCCAAGCTTTATTAGCGAGATCGACGAAGCTCGTAACGAAGCTGGCGTGAAGATCGATGGCGAAAAACCCCTGCCAACCCGCTGAGATCTCGGTTGCCCCTGCTTTTCAGAGAGACATACAGAAGCTGTCGGGCGCCCATCCCCTTGTAGCCGATTTGATCGTTGCAGCTTTGGTAGAGGAAATCGGTCCCGAACCGACCTGCGGCTGGGCAATCAGAACTTGGGGCAGCAGGGTCCGAAAATTGCGCGTCGTCGACAAATGCCATAATCGCGGGAAAAGCAGTGGCTTCAGGCTGATTTACGACTGGGAGCCTGATTCAAAGGTTCTGTGGCTTCTGAGACTGTACACCCACGCCCAAATGGAAGACATCGCAAATGCTGAAATCAAAAAAGCGCGTGCTGGCGCTGGGATCGACTAGTCTGGGCTTGCTCACGCAGCCGCGTGCAGTTTTTTTCGCAATAGTGTTGCTACTCAGGCAAGTTTGGCGCTCGCGCCTTTCCGCCTTCGCCGCGCTGAATGCCCCGCGCGCTTTCCTCCGGCAACTTCCGCTAAATCTTCATCTGATATAGGCTTTAGGCGCTCGCGCGATGCCGATTTCATCGCCTACAGGGAGACTAAAGCATGAAATTCACGTGGTTCCATCTGATGCCCTACCGGTTTCTGCCGGAGGATTTTACCAGCAAGTACCATAGCGTCTGGGTGGATATCCCGCGCGACCTGTACGATCCGAAGGTCGGTCATCGGCTCTATAACGACTATCTCGATCAGCTCGAATTTGCCGACCAGATGGGTTTCGACGGGCTCGGCGTCAACGAGCATCATCAGAACGCCTACGGGCTGATGCCGTCGCCCAATATCATGGGCGCCGCGATGGTGCGCCGGACCCGCAATGCGAACCTGGTTATCCTGGGCAATTCGATCGCGCTCTATAATCCGCCGATTCGTGTCGCCGAGGAGTTCGCGATGCTCGACGTGATCAGCGGTGGGCGGCTGGTTGCGGGCTTCCCGGTCGGCACCTCGATGGACACGAACTTCTGTTACGGCGAGGTCCCCGCCACGCTGCGCGAGAAGTACAAAGAGGCGCACGATCTGATCCTCAAGGCCTGGACCGAAAAGGACGTCTTCGCGTTCAACGGCAAGTTCACGAAACTGCGCTACGTCAACCTGTGGCCGAAGCCCTTGCAGCAACCCCATCCGCCAATCTGGGTGCCGGGCGGCGGCTCGGTCGAAACCTGGGATTTCTGCGCCGACTACGGCCATCAGTACAGCTTCCTCTCCTATTTCGGCTATATCGCGGGCAAGAAGGTCGCCGACGGCTATTGGAACGTGATGGCGAAAAAGAACAAGCCGCTCAATCCCTACAGCATGGGCTTTGCCCAGGTGGTGGCGGTGGCCGAGACCGACGAGCAGGCCGAGCGCGACTACGGCCCGCATATGGATTATTTCTACAACCGCTGCCTGCACGTCTATCAGGGCTTTGCCGACGCCCCCGGTTATCGCACCGAAAGCACGATCCGTTCGGGCTTTCTGGCGCAGGTCGGACGGGCGGCCGCGTTACGCCGCGAAGGTCTCAAGTGGAAGGACTTCGTTAACGAAGGCTATATCATTGCCGGATCGCCGAAGACCGTGCGCGATCGGCTGCGCGAGGCGATGAAGAGTCTCAACTGCGGCCATTTGATGATTCTCCAGCAGATCGGCTCGATGCCGCCGGAGCTGGTGCGTAAAAACACCGAGCTGTTCGCGCGCGAAGTCATGCCCCAGATGCGCGGTATGTGGACCGGCTGGGAGGATAAGTGGTCGCCGCGGCGTCTGCCGGATAATGAAATTGCCGTGCCCGCCCAGCTCAGTCTGAATCTCGGCGGCGGTAAAGGGACCAACGGCCATGTTGCCGCCAATGGCGAAGCTCAAGGCCAAACCCAGGGAAGGAGCGCCGCGAAATGAAGGATCTGCGCAGAATCGCGGGCGGTAAATTCACCGTCGAATTGAATATGTTCGGCACGGGTGAGCCGCTGCTCTACATGCACGGCGCCGGCGGCCTGGTGGGCGTCGATCCGTTCCTTGAGGACCTCGCGCATAACTTCAAGGTCCTCGCGCCCCATCTGCCCGGCTACGGCGAATCGACCGGCGTCGAGCATATCGACGACGTCCTCGACGTCGTCCTTTTCTACCATCAGCTCCTCGACGAGTTGGGCGTGTCCAGCGCCCATGTCGTGGGTCATTCGATGGGCGGGATGCTTGCGGCCGAGTTTGCCGCGATCGACGTTCATCGGGTGAAGAAGCTGGTGCTGGTGACGCCGGCCGGCTTCTGGCTCGACGAGCATCCGATTCCCGACGTTTTCGCGATGGAATTGCCGGATCTGGCGGCGCATCTCTTCCATGATCCGCAGTCCCCGATGGCCCGGATGTTCACGACGCTTCCAGACGACATGAAGCTGCTCGAAGAGATGTACGTCGAGCGGGTTAAGCGGTTCACGCAGGCGAGCAAGTTCCTCTGGCCGATTCCCGATCGCGGGCTCAAGAAGCGCGCGTGGCGGATTGCGGCGCAAACCCTGGTGATCATGGGTGAGTCCGATCGGCTGATTCCGCCCGTCTATGCGAAGGAGTTCACCACCCGGATCAGGAATTCGCGCGCGGTGACGATCCCGCAGGCCGGCCACATGCCGATGTACGAGCAGCAGGACGTCTTCGTTAGAACCGTTCGCGACTTTATCAAAGGATAACTGCCGGGTACTTCACGACAGATAACCAACCGCCGAGCGGCCGTGGTGCACAGAATGCATCACGGCCGTTGCGCGTCGCGGGCGGGGCGACTACTCGATATCGTGGTCGGACGACGCGGGCGGTGGTTTCGGCTGTGATGCGGTGGAGGGCGACGGGTCGGCAGACGGCATAACCGGCCATCCAGGCAGGTTCCCGGTTTTCTCATACTCGTAGCCCTCGTAGCCGAGCGACCCGACCATCAGGGGCAGGCAGCCGCTCGCCGCGATCGCCAGAATCGCGAGCATGACCATGATCGCGCGAGCCGGCACGCCTTCTTTCCCGCGCCGTCGCATATCAGGGAAGTCCATAGCCGGGCGGATAAAGCTGATAGCACATCAGGTAGACGACCACGCCGGTGATCGAAACGTACATCCAGATGGGCCAAGTCCAGCGGGCGATCCGCCGATGACGCTCGAAGTTGCCGCGGAGCGCGCGGGTCAGCGTAATCAGCACCAGCGGGACGATCGCGGCCGCCAATGCGATATGGGTGATCAGGATAGTGAAATATATTGGCCGGATCAGCCCGTGGCCTTGAAAGCGCACGTCGCCAACCTCGTAGTGATAGATGCAGTAAGAGGTAAAGAAGGCGGTCGAAACCACGCAAGCCGCGATCATGCAGGCGCGATGCGCCTGAATCCGGCGGCGGCGGATACAATAGAAGCCGCCGAACAGCAGAACCGCCGCGACGCTATTCAAGATCGCGTTCAGAGGGGCCAGTGCGTGATACGAAGTCATGTTTCTCCCAACTGATCGGATATCCTAATGGTTCGACGCCGGAGGAGCGATTGGCTCTCGCTACTTAAGATTCTTGACGCAGCTCCGGGGGGCGGCCGAGTCTGCGAGGCGCGGCCGAAATAGAGACTCGCCTGCTCGCTCCGTTCGCAAAGCCTCACTCCGCTAGTTTGGAATAAATCCCACGCCTGAGCTATGTTGAGGGGGACCGTAACCCGAGGCCGCCAGCAATTCCGCCGCGGACCTCACGAGGAGGGACTGTGACCAAACCGATAATTTCCGCCGATTCTCACATCACCGAGCCGCCGAACTGCTACATCGATCATATCGATCCCAAGTTTCGCGACATCGCGCCCAAGATCGTCCGCCACGAGACCAAAGGCGACCTCTTCGTGATCGAGGGGATGAGCAAGCCGCTTGGGATCGCGCTGGCGGCCGCCGCCGGCAAGGCCCCCGAGGACCTCAGGGCGTATGGCGCCACCTTCGAGAGCCTCCACCGCGGGGGATGGGATCCGAAATTCCGGATCGCCGATCAGGATCGCGACGGCGTCGCCGCGGAAGTCATTTATCCGACCGTGGGCATGCTGCTCTGCAATCACAAGGACTTCGACTACAAGAAGGCCTGCTTCGACGCCTATAACCGCTGGATCGCGGAGTACTGCGCGGAGAATCCGGAGCGGTTGATCGGTCTCGGCCAGACCACGATGCGGTCGGTCGAGGAGGGTATCCAGGAGCTGCGCGAGATGAAGGAGCTGGGCCTGCGCGGCGTGATGCTGACCGGCAACCCGCAGGTCAACGATTACGACGATCCGTGCTACGGGCCCTATTGGGAAGCGGCGATTGATCTCGATATGCCCCTCAGCTTCCACATCCTGACCAGCAAGAGCGATCAGGTGGGCGGACGATCACGCGGACCACTGATCAACAGCTTTATGACGATTATCCGCGGCAATCAGGACATCATCGGGACGTTCATCTTCGGCGGCGTCTTTCAGCGCCATCCGAAGCTCAAGATCGTATGCGTCGAGGCGGACGCCGGCTGGGTGCCGCATTTCATGTATCGGATGGATCACGCCTACAAGCGCCATCGGACCTGGATGAGGTGTCAGGAACTGGAGAAGATGCCGAGCGATTATTTCCGCGAGCATGTCTACCTGACGTTCCAGGATGATTGGGTCGCGTTCAAGATGAAGGACCTCTGCAACTATCAGCGGCTGATGTGGGCGAATGATTTTCCCCACAGCGACTCGACCTGGCCGTGGTCGCAGGAGATCCTGGCCGAGCATACGAAGGATCTGTCGATGAAGGAGAAGGACGCCATTCTCCACGACAACGTCGCCGATCTGTACAAGATCGCGATCTAGATCCCGCCTTATTTGTACAAGCAACGAGGGCTGCCGGTCGAAGGGCCGGCAGCCCTCGTGTATTTCAGGCTACCCCATTCTCCCGCGAAAGTGCTTTAATCCAGACGCGTGCGGCTTGCCGCCGCGCATAGGCGATCATCTGAAACGGAGGTGGGGACCATGCCGGAGCAGTTGAACCTCGACGAACTGGTGCAGGAGCATCGCGTCCATCGGAAGATCTACACCGAGCCGGAGATCTTCGCGCTCGAGATGGAACGAATCTTCGAGCGTGGCTGGGTCTTCCTTGGTCACGAGAGCGAAGTCGCGCAGGTCGGTGACTACAAGACCGTCCGCTTCGGCAGTCAGCCCGCGATCATGACGCGCGACGAGAACGGCGCGATCCACGTGGTGATGAATCGCTGCATGCATCGCGGTGCGACGATCTGTCAGCAGGAGCGCGGTAACGCGAATTATTTCCGCTGCTGGTATCACGGTTGGACCTATAGCAGCCGGGGCGAGCTGATCGGGCTGCCCTATCCGGGCGGTTACGGCAGTCATTTCGACCGCGGCAAGTTCGCCCTGATCAAAGCGGCCAAAGTCGCGACCTATCGCGGACTGGTCTTCGCCAGCCTGACACCTGAGGTCGAGGAGCTGCCGGATTACCTGGGCGCCGCGAAGTACTACCTCGATCTGTTCATGGATCTGTCGCCGGAGGGTGCGGTCGAAGCCCGCGCCGGAACCCATAAATACGGCTACGACGGCAACTGGAAATTCCAGATGGAAAACGGCGTGGATGGCTATCACGCTAATTTCGTCCATCAGTCGTTCTTTGAAGTGCAGGGCAAGAAGCTCGGCCGCAAGGTGGCGCAGCTCTTCACCGAAGGCTCGCCGATGGAGAGCAAGGATCTCGGCCACGGCCACTCGATTCTCGATATGGCGCCCAAGCGGCAGGCAGCGCGGCCGGTAAGCAACCTCCTGCGCGGAGCGACGTCGCAGGCGGCGACCGATACCTATATGGCGAGTCTCGAACGGCGCTTCGGCAAAGAGCGGACCAGCGAGATTCTGGCCGCGTCGAACGTCAACCTGGCGATCTTTCCGAATCTGCTGATTATCGGCATCCAGTTCCGTAACGTCATTCCGGTTGGGGTCGGGCGCACCGACGTCTTTCTCACGCCGACGACCTTGCGGGGTGTGCCCGAGGAGATCAACGTGGCGCGGTTGCGCGCACACGAATCCTTTTACGGGCCGGCGGGTGGTGGAGCGCCGGACGACGTCGAGATGTTCAACCGCTGCCAGGACGGCTTGCGCGTGAAGGGTGCGGAATGGCTGGAGTTGTCGCGTGGTCTCGAGCGCGAGTACACCTCCGCCGACGGTATCATCGCGGCGCATCTGACCGACGAAGTTCCGCAGCGCGCCTTCTATCGCGGATGGCGGACGGCGATGGGCGCGGCCGCGGCCAAGCCGAAGCTCGCGGTCGCGGCTGCGATCGTGCGCTAGGAAAAACGGGTACTGCGATGCCGACGCTTGACCGCCGTGAAGCCGAGGACCTGCTCTATGCCGAGGCCCGCCTGCTCGACGAGTTGCGCTACGACGAATGGCTCAACCTGCTCACGGCCGACATCCTCTACTGGATTCCTTGCAACGGCCGGGGAACCGATCCGGCCCACGAAATTTCGATCGCCTATGATGATTCGCCCCGGCTGCATGATCGAGTGGGGCGGCTCGCGACCGGCATCGCCCACGCGCAAAGCCCGCCGTCGCAGACGCGCCGCCTGATCTCGAACGTCCAGCTTGAGGAAGCGGCGGACGGCGCGGTGCAAGTGGTCTCGGCCTTTATACTGTATGAGCTGCGGCGCGGCCGGGAGCGCGTGTACGCCGGTCAGTATCAACATCGGCTGCGCTTCGAGGACGGACGCTGGAAGATCGCGGTCAAAAAGACCGTGCTTGTAAACAACGATGAGGTGATCGACAATCTCACTTTCATCGTGTGAGAGACGGCGCTCGCCGCGCAGAAGGAGTAATCGCCCATGGCCTGCGTAACCCAGCTCGGCTACCTCGGACTGAACGTGAAGGATCTCGTGGAATGGGAGCGCTTTGCTACCGGGATTCTGGGATTACAGTCGGCTGGTAACGCGCCCGACGGGTCACTCTATCTGCGGATGGACGAGCACCATCATCGGTTCATCCTGCAACAGAATCCCGCCGATGATCTCGCTTTCATTGGCTGGGAAGTGACCGACCAGCCCGCGCTGCGGGAACTTACTGCGCAGCTCCAAGCGGACGGCGCCGAGGTGGCCGACGGCACGCCCGAACTCGCCCGGGCGCGCGGCGTGGTCGAACTCGTCCAATTTCGCGATCCGAACGGGATTCCGAGCGAGGCCTACTACGGCCCCCTGATGAATTTTCAGGAGCCGTTTCATTCATCGAGACCCATTACGGGATTCGAAACGGGCACGATGGGCCTCGGGCATATGGTTGTGAGCGTCGACGACTCCGCCAAGAGCCTCCATTTTTATCGGGACGTGCTCGGGATGCGGATCAGTGATTTCATCGAGATGAAGATGCGGCGCGGCGCGCCCTCGGGGTTGACGCTTACCTTTATGCACTGCAATCCGCGCCATCACACGCTCGCTTTTGGCGAGATTCCTTCGCCCAAGCGGCTGCATCACTTCATGCTGCAGGTGAAGACGATCGACGACGTCTGCTCGACGATGTACCTTTGCCAGGATCGCGGCGTGCCGGTGGCCGCCACGCTCGGGCGGCATACCAACGATCACATGGTGTCGTTCTATCTGCGCACGCCGTCGGGGTTCGAAATCGAATACGGTTACGGCGCGCGTGTCATCGACGACGCGACGTGGAAGGTGCAGCGGCACGAAGCCGGCAGTATCTGGGGCCATCGCGCCGTGCCCGCGCCCAAGCCCGCCGCCTGAGCGGCTCCTCAGACGCGCTGGTTGTAGAGACTCATCGCGCGTTCGAGCCCGTCGGCAATAAGCGACGCGACCGCGTCGGCCACACGGTCGAGGACGCTGTCGAGCTGGCGTAGTTCCTCGGTCGTCAGCGGCTTCAGCACATGCTCGATCGCCTGCCCGGGTTCACCCGGATGGCTGACCCCGATCCGAATCCGGATGAAGTCGGGCGTGCCGAGCGCGCCGGCCACCGAACGCACTCCGCGGTTACCCGCGTCGCTCCCGCCCCGCTTGATGCGGATTTGCTGCAAGGGCAAGTCCATCTCGTCGTGAATCACGATCAACTGCGCGACCGGCACTTTGAAATAGCCGAGGAGTGACGCGAGACAATCGCCGCTCCGATTGTAGAAGGTCTGCGGCATCACAATGATTGCGGGTGCGCCGGCGATCGGAGTTTCCGCATACAGACCATTGAACTTGCGCCGGTTGAGTTCCACACCATGCCGCGTGGCAAGCCGGCGCGCCGCCATGAAGCCCAGGTTATGGCGTGATCGATTGTACTGCTCACCGGGATTGCCCAGCCCGGCGACCACCCAGCGTCCGGCTTGAAATTCGGCGGGCGCTTCCTTACTCTCCGCCGCCGCGGGACGAAACCGGTCGAAGAGACGGCCGAATTTGCTCATCGTGAACTGACGGCGAACCGGGCGCCTCAGCCCGCCTTGCGGCTTTTGGCCGCGCCGGTGAGCGGCCGAATCAGGGGTTCGAGCGCGGCAAACAGCGCGCGCATTTCGGCCGGCGTCCCGATCGAGATCCGCAGTGCGTCGTGGAAGACCGAGCGCGGGAAGTGCCGCACAAGGACGCCGCGGCGGCGCAGGGCGGCGGTGATGGACGCCATGTCCCGCCCCGCGATTCGCGCCAGGACAAAGTTGGCTTGCGATGGTGGGACCTCGAAGCCCATCAGCCGCAACCGCTTTTCCGTCAGCGCGCGGGTCCGCTTGACGCGCTCGGCGTTACGGCGCATCCAGGCAAGGTCGCTGATGGCGGCCGCTCCGGCGGTGATCGCGAGACGATTCAGATTGTAGGAATCCTTGACTTTCTGTAGCTCAGTGATGATTGCCGGATGGCCGAAGCAGAGTCCGAGCCGCATCCCGGCCAGCGAGAAGGATTTGGACAAGGTGCGCAGCACGAGGACGTTCTGGTGCCGCCGCGCGAGGTCGAGCGCGTTGCCCTCCGCGAAGTCGGCGTAGGCTTCGTCGATCACGAGCAGGTGGCCGGCCAACGTGCGGGCGAGTGCGTCGAGCTCGTCGTGGTCGGCCAACGTGCCGCAGGGCGAGTTGGGGCTGCAGACTATCGTGAGGCGGGCGCGTTCGCGTCCGAGCGCCTGGAGTGGCTGCGCGAAATTCGCCCCCAGCGGAACCCGTGTGACGCGCGCCTCCTGAATCTCGGCCAGCGTGTCATAGAGCGAATAGGTCGGCAGCGCATACGCGACTTTGTCGCCACGGCCGAGGGTTGCCCGAAAGACCATCGTGAGCAATTCGTCGGAGCCGTTGCCCGCCAGAATCATGTCGGAGGCGAAACCATAGGCGCGGCCCGCCGCCGCAACCAGCTCGTCGGCGCGCGGGGTCGGATAGAGCCGGAGCGCGGCGCCCGCGCCCTTGACGATCGCGCGCTTCACCTGCGGCGAAGGCGGATAGGGATTCTCGTTGGTGTTGAGCTTGATCAGCCGCTGACCGGGCCGCAGCTGCTCCCCCGGGATATAGGGCGCCATCCGCATGATCGCCGGGCGGAACATCGGCTCTGTCTCCGCCGAGGATCGAGACAGCTTGCTCATGATGGCCGTGCGGCGCGGCGACGCGGTGCGGTTGCACCGCTGGTCGAAGCGAGAATCCATTCGAGATAGGCCGTCGAGCCCGCCGAGGGCGTGAGCGCCAGTATTTCAGGAACCTCGTAGCTGTGTAATTCGCGCACCCTGCGCTCGACCATCGAATAGAGCTCCTTGCGCGTCTTGATTACGATCCAGTGTTCACGGGCTTCTTCTATTGCGCCACGCCAACGGTAAATCGAACGCACCGGCGCGATGATATTAGCGCACGCGGCGAGCTGTTCAGTGACCAGAGCCCGCGCGATTCTTGCGGCTTCGTCCGCGCTTCCCGCCATGACGAAAACGATTGCCGTCTTGCGTGCGTTCGCGGCCATCGCGAACACTTTAGCCGCGCCGTCAAAGCAGTCCAAGCTGCGCGAGAATCCCCGCGGTCGCGGGACATGGATGAGATCGGGCGGATGCCGTCAGGCGGAGCTCCGCGGCGAGTACTAGCAGATCGCTCCGGCGATCGATGTCATACCAGCCCGCCGCGAGTGCGTAGTCGGTTCGCGTCCGGCGCAGGCGGCCGGCCGTCTCGGCGAGCACCCGCGCGCTGCCCCAGCGGATGCCGCGAAAGATGTCGGGCAGGGGACCGCGCACGCCGACCAGATAGTAACCACCATCGAGACTCGGCGCGAGAATCACCGGATGCTGGCGCAGCAACGACAGACTGTGCGTGAGGATTGGCGCCGGCAAGGAGGGTACATCGGTGCCGATCAGGACGGCTCCCGACGCGCAAAAAGGGGCCAGCGACCGCCGCATCCGGGCGCCAAGCGTGCCGTCGCCCTGATCAATCAAGGTTGCGTCGAACATACGAGCGATCCGGCGAAAATAGGTGCTCTGCGCGACGCCATGCGGCGCGTCGCCTGCGATTACAATCTCCCGCCCCGTTGCGTGCGCTTTCGCCAGTGTGTCGAGGGTGAAGGCGCTCGCCAAAGCTGCCGCACCATTTGCGCCGAGCCGCGGAATCAGCCGGGTTTTCGTCAGGCCCGCGATCGGCTCGCGGGCAAAGACCACGATGGTCTCTTCCGCGCGCGAGGACTGGCGCATGGGGCGCGTCACTTGATGGTGTTGGGGGCGATGATATTGATCGGCAGTCCCAGCATCTTCTTGACGAATTCCGTGACCGAAGTGATAGGTTTCGGCGTGACCGCGGGATTGCGGAAGGGACCATGCACATGGAAATACGCGGCAACCAGACCCTTGCTCCCGTTCGCCAGGTTGGCTCCCACGATCGGGATGTGGTGCACGATCCAGTTCGCCGTATTGAAGGGAAACAAGCCCAATTCCATGTCGATTTGGCCATCGCCGAAGCGCACGTTACCCTTGGCACTGATATTCATGGCGGGGCCGTCGAGCCGCAGGTTATCGGTGTAGAAATCACCGCCCGTGCCTTTCAGGTTCGCGCTCAGTTGCTTGAAAGGCAGCCCGGCGACGCGCGGATCGGGGAAGTTCGCCGTGAGCCAGCTCTTGAGGTCGATGAGACTGAGGATGCGCGTCAGCAGCGTAAAGCGATTGAGCGTGCCGTCATGGGCTTCGAGCGCGACGGTCCCGCCGAGTGTGTTGAAAAAATCCAGGTCGGTATTGGCCCACAGGTCGCCGTCGACGAAGAGCTTGCCGGTTATGGGCGGCTGTTTGGTTTCGCCCGACAGCAGAAAGGGCGAGCCGGCATCCATGTTCGCGATCTTGCCGACCATGTGAATCCAGTTGTCGGGGCCTGTGCGCCCGGCGATGCGGAGATGGAGTGCCCCCGCGAAAACCCGCGCGGCGAAATTATAGACCTGCCAGGTGGTGTTGTCGCGGCTGAAATCGGTCGCTACCTGCGACATCAGCAGCTTGTCAAACTTCGCCGCACGCGCCTGGATATGGCCGTAAGCCGGCACGGCAAAAAAACGCGGCGGCGTATGCGCTGACCACGGCAGCCGGATGAAGTTCATCACCTCGAGGTCGAGGTTGTCCGCCGACGCATCGATCCGCAGCACCGGATGCGCGAAGTCCTTCACCATGAGATTGAGATCGAGTGGCGCGCCCTCGAGTTTGCCGCCGGGGGCGTCGAGCACCAATCCCTTGCCGTCGAGGTTCAGCGCCGCGGATCTGACCACGACGGGCGAGCGCAGAAAGCCCAGCTTGATGTGCCCCGTCCCCAAGGTCAGCTTGCCCGTTACCACCGGCCATGCGCTCCCGCGTGCGTCGCTGTTCGCGGTGAGCACCCCACTCACCGGGCCATCCGCGCCGAGCGATTCGGGACTGACGAAAACCGGCAGCCATCGCTCGACCGGAATCTGGCGCATCGTGGCGGTCAGGTTATGGATGAGCGGGACGGTCGGTCGAGGTTCGACGGTGCCGTTGAGCGTGACATCTCCACCGTTCGCGCCCCCGGGGACGAGACGAACGTGGTCCACTGTAAGCAGACCTGGTGCGAGCGAGACTTTGCCGTCGCGCAGCGCGATCGGGGCCGGCACATCCTTGATAGTAGCGGTGATGTTGCCGAGCGCGACGGTCGCATGGTAGCTGCGTGGCGTTTGCCATTGCAGGCTGTTCAGATTCCCCGTCGTATCGACCGTGAGCGGGGCACGACCCTGGAGTTTCACGACGCGTGCGGCAACCGCCGGGCTCAATGTCCGCATTGCACCGCTGGCGGCGGGGTAGAGTTGGCCAAGGTCCAGGTTGGCTTTGAGCCGAAATTTGTAGGGGATACGGCCGGGAGCGTTTTGCAGGTTGACTTCGGCCTTCAGATTCGAAAACTGCGACTCGCCGATTTCCGCCGAACCCTGAATCAGCTTGAGCACCCCGGCCGAATAACCGAGTTGCGCCCCGAGACCGGTCAGCGAAGGGATCTGCGACCCAGCGGGCAACTGGTAGCCGGCGTCGCGAATCGTGGCATCGATCAGCAGATTGTCGCGCAGGGTGCCGAAGGTCCATCCGCCCAAAGGTTCGGTCGTATCGAGCGCCAGACGAGTAACCATGAGCTGACCGGCGCCGAGTCGGTCCGCCAGTTTAATCAGGAGCGGCGGAATACCGGCAGTTGCGCGCAGGTATGAGGTAACGCGGGTCAGATCGATGGCTATTCCACCAAGGTCGAAGCTTAGTGTGCGGGCATCGTCGAAGGGATGTCGCACGACAGCCTTACCAACCAGTACCGTGGAAAATCCGTGACGCAGGGACAGGTCCGGTAACTCCAGCAGGTCGGGCGAAACTTTGGCCGAGGTCGAAGCTTCGTAGTCGCCCAGCATGACATTTTTGGCCGGGACATCCCCGTTAAGCAGCAATTTGCGAAGCACGACTGCGGTATGGGAGGTCAGTACCCCCGTATTGTCAAATGCGATCTTCATCTCGCCGACGATCTCGGCCGAGGCCTTGACGGCGCCCAGGTCGAAGTTCCGCAAGTCGAGACCCCAGAACCACACTCGTCCAGTCGCGGCCAGATCCGGCTGGTTGAGCTGCGGCCCCAGTGAAAGGCTCCCGGTAAGCCGCAAACCCTTGACCTGCGCGTGGTTAAACGTGGCGTCGAAGTCAACCAGCCAGGGCCAGTTGCCAACCCGCCGCCGATGGCTGCGGTGAGTGCGAAAGTCGAGATGCTCGACCAGACTCGCGTTATCCTGATCGGTCAAGACGGCGTCGACTACGTCAACCTGAAGGGCCGTATCCGACAACGCGTCAAGTGCCCATTTGAGGGTCGTTACGGCCTGCGTGTCGAGGCGCGGAAGGCCGCCGATGGTCGCGCTCGCCGCGCGCACCGGGACCTTTGCCCGCGGATGATCGAGCACCAATTGGGCGAGCGGCAACCCGCTATTACGGAAGATCGCACCGTAGCTGAGGACGGCGCGAATATCGTCGAGGGTCGCCATCTCGACGCCGTTGGCAGCAACCCGCGGCTGTTCGAGGATCACCACGAGATGGGTGCCGAGGCCTACCCGCGTGCCCGCGATGCGAATCGCGAGGCCGGTGCGATTATAAATTCGCGCCAGCGCGATCTCGGCGATTTTGCTCTGATTGCGGACGACGAGGGTCAGCGCGGTGACAAAAATGATCAGCGCGAACAGCAGGAAGTAGCCGATAAACCGCAGCGCTTTCACCAGGATCGCTTCGGATGGCGCGCCGCCCCAAGGGGCAAGGCGGCGCGGCGCGGCCGGGCAAAGTTGATCGAATCAGTCGCTTTCGCTGAGCTGGGGCTCCGGGCTATCGCTCCAGCCGGCGCGATGCTTGCTGCGCAGCCCCGTCTTGAGTACGCGATTACGAATCCGCACGGTCTTCGGTGTAAGCTCGACCAGCTCTTCCTCGTCGATCCATTCGAGGGCCAGGTCGAGACCCATGACCCGCCGCGGTGACAGCCGGATCGCCTCGTCATGTCCCGCGGCGCGGATGTTGGTGAGCTTCTTTTCACGGCATACATTGACCGGCAGATTGGTTTCGCGCGAGTACTCGCCGATGACCATCCCTTCGTACACCGGTTCACCCGCATCGATAAAGAAGCGCCCGCGTTCCTGCAGATGAAAGATCGCGTAACCCGTGGCGACGCCCTCGCGGTCGGAAATCATCGCGCCGTTCTGCCGCGTCTTGATCGTTCCACACCACGGTGCGTAGCCGTTGAAGATCGAATGCAGCACGCCGGTGCCGCGCGTCTCGGTCAGAAAGCGCCCGCGAAAACCGATCAGGCCGCGCGCGGGTGCGTCGTACTCGAGGCGCACGCGCCCGCTGGCGTGAGTCACCATCGAACGCATCCGGCCCTTGCTCGCCGCGAGGAGCTGGGTCACGGTGCCGACCGCCTCTTCCGGAATGTCGATGACGAGGAACTCCATCGGTTCGAGGAGGGCGCCGTTTTCCTGACGCGTGAGCACGGTGGGTTTGGAAACCTGCAATTCGTAGCCCTCGCGGCGCATCGTTTCGAGGATTACCGCGAGCTGCAACTCGCCGCGACCCATGACGCGCCAGGCCTCGGGGCTGAGTTGCTCGACCCGGATACTGACGTTGCGCCGGGTTTCGAATTCGATCCGCTCGCCGAGTTTGCGCGAAGTCACATAGGTGCCCTCACGTCCGGCCCACGGCGAATTGTTGACCGAGAAGGTCATCGCGACGGTCGGTTCGTCGACCCGAATCGGCGGCAGCGCCCGCGGCTGTTCGAGATCCGCGATAGTGTCGCCAATCTCGATCGCGTCGAGCCCGGCGACCATGACGATATCGCCGGCGCGGGCCTCGGTCTGTTCGATCCGCTTGAGTCCTTGCCAGCTATAGAGTCGCGAGATCTTACCCGTTCCGGTGCGGATGTCGCCGCGGCACAGCGAATAATTCCCACCGGCGACCATCGACCCCGCGATCAGACGGCCAATCGCGAGACGGCCGACGTAATCGTCATAGTCAAGGTTGTTGACCTGGAACTGCACTGTGGCGTCGGGGTCGACCTCAGGGCCGGGCAGATGGGCGATGATCGCCTCGAACAAAGGACGGAGGTCCGCTGCTTCGCCGCCGAGCCTGGTCGTCGCGGTGCCCGCGCGCGCATTGGTGTAAAGGATCGGAAAATCGAGCTGATCCTCGTGCGCATCGAGGTCGATGAAAAGATCGTAAACTTCGTCGAGCACTTCCTCCGCCCGCGCGTCGGCGCGGTCGATCTTGTTGATGCACAGCACCACGCTCAAACGCGCTTCGAGCGCCTTGCGCAGGACGAAGCGGGTCTGCGGCAATGGGCCTTCGCAGGCGTCGACCAGCAGCAGGATGCCGTCGACCATCGAGAGCGTGCGCTCGACCTCGCCACCGAAATCGGAATGGCCGGGCGTATCGACGATATTGATCCGCGTGCCGTTCCACACGATCGAGGTGTTTTTCGCCATGATCGTGATGCCGCGTTCGCGCTCGAGGGCGAACGAATCCATCACGCGATCGGCCACCTGCTCATTGGCGCGGAAGACTCCCGATTGGCGTAGTAACGCATCAACCAGGGTAGTCTTCCCATGGTCGACGTGCGCGACGATTGCGAGATTACGAATATCCTGACGGCGCATATGGGGTAATAAATTAAAACGCGCCCGAGCCAAAACGGCTTAGCGGTCGCGCTCCTTCCAGTCTACTGGTCAAAGGGCGGAGTGTAAACGCACCGCCTGTTAAGCTGCGGTGAGGATTTCGCGCCGGGCTGTTACGCGATTGTAAAGCCAATCCGAACGGTACAAGCAGACACACACTGATATTATCAGAAGATTCCGCGCGAGATCGACCCATGGATTTGTGGTCGAGGCGCTCGGGCCAAAGCAGCCGCAATTGACGTCGAGTCCCCTGGCAATTGCCAGCACTAGCGCGACGCAAAAGACCGCCGTGAGCGACATCAAGGCAAGTGCGCCAATCCGCTTCGGCCAGTTGATCGCGAGCAGAACGCCCGCCACGATCTCGAACATGGGCAAGGCGAGCGTGAACGTGCTGATGAGCCAGCTCGGCAGAATCGCGAAAGAATTGACACTGTCGGCGAAACTGACCGAATCCTGCGCCTTCAGCCATCCCGCGTAGATAAACGCGCCGCCGATCCCCAGGCGAAAGCCCCACTCCGCTATCTTGAAGTAGACCGGCGAGATTTTTCGCATGAGGATTATTGCGCGATCGGCGCGCCGCTGGCCGTCCAGGCGGCCCATCCACCAGTGAAAATCCGCACGTGCGTATAGCCCAGACTGATCAACGCGCTGGCAACGAGCCGGCTGTCGTGGCATTCCCCACCCGAGCAGTAGACGACGACCGGGCTATCTTTTGCTTTGTCGAGGGTCGGCCGGAGGCGTTGGTAATCGCCGGCGAAATCCTGACGCGACAGATTCAGCGCCCCGGGGACATGCCCGGCACCGTAAAACGACGCCGCGCGCGCGTCGACGACAAGGGCTTGACCGCTTTTTACCAGCCCGCGGAACTCGTCCAGGCCAACCGTATCGAGATCCTCGAGGCGAAAGGGCGGCGCATTCACAAGTTGAGTCAACTCGGCGGCCAACCGCTGCTCGGGAGTATGATAGACGAGCGGCAGCGGCGACTGCCGCAGGCGATTTACCACCAGCCCCGCGATCAGCGCAACGAGCGCGACGCCGAGGACCCCGGTCAGATCGCGCGGCAGGTCATGCGGTAAGTTCGTGTGCCGTCGTGCTTCCGCGCTGGTCATGACGCGTCGACCAGTCGCTTGCCCGCGATCACGTCCTGCAGGTCGCCGGCGACCTTGGCCGGGTTCGCGTCGTCGGCCAGATACTGCACCAACGGTTGGCCGTCCGCGCCGACCAGAAAATACTCGAGCACGTGATCGACCGAGCCGTCGGCTTCGCGCTGACGCCTTAACTTGAATTGCGCCATCAGGCGATCCACATCGGCCGGGGGCCCGGTCAGAAAGTACCATCCGGCGAGATCGGCGCCCTGTTCCTTCGCATAAGCCTTCAGCGCCGAGGGCCCGTCATGTTCGGGATCGACCGTGACCGAGACAAACGACGCTTGCGAACCGAGCGCGCCTCCGAGGTGGTCCGCGATCGCTTTCATCCGGGCCGTGAGCACCAGACAAGGACCGGGACAAGTGGTGTAGATGAAATCAAAGAGGACCGGCTTGCCCTTGAGTGAAGCGAGCGAAAACTTGCGGCCGTTCTGGTCGGTGAGGGTCAGATCGGGCAGACAATCCCGCTTCTCGGCCGACGAATACGACCCGATCGATTCGGAGTTGCTGTCGCAGCCGCCAAGAGCCAAGGTTCCGCCAGCGGCGACCAGCATGACGAACATGAAGGAGGGTAGAGCGAGGTTCTTTACTGGAAGCTTATTTAAAAACACTTGAACCCTCTCGCCGCTTGGAGGGCGGCTTCAATGGAGTTGCGAAGTTGTCAGAATCGTCATGAGTGCAGCACTACTGCGCTCCTCTTCGGCGCCGCGTTGGTACTCCTCGCGATCACGCGTCGCGGCCGCGTCAGTTTGGCAGGTTGATTGCACGTCGCACGCGGCCGCCGCCGACCCCGGATAGGTGGCCGGTTTGCTTGATGTGGCGCACCCGGTGGCAAGCAGAACCGTGCCCACAACTATTTCGATCGCTAGCTTCAAATAGCTGCCGTCTGCTTACGGTTTAGCTGTTGGATGCTCGGCCAGCAATTGGGCAACCGCTGCGGAAAGCTTGGCTTCGGTCACAGGGGTCGTATCCTCCGTGAACTTGAAACGTACCGTGCCCGCACGATCGATCACAAAGGTGAGCGGCAGCGTACTTGGCGAGCCAAATTCGTTGGTCTGCGCGTCATTCAGGATCGCCTCAGGATAGCTGTTCGCTTGCGCCATCTTGATCGCATCGTCCCGATCATGCGGCCGATCCGCGCTGAGTCCGATCATTTCGAGTCCCAGACCCCGGTAGCGCCGGTAAACCGCGTCCAGCATGGGCATTTCGGCTTGGCACGGTGGACACCAGGTTGCCCAAAAACTCACGACCACTACCTTGCCTCTCAGCTTGGAAAGATCAAAGTCCTTGCCGCTTAGCTCCTGGATAACCAGCGCCGGCGCCGCTTTCCCGACGATTGAGGCGGAAGCCAGTGTTGCCGCACCAATGATGACGGCAACACCGACTCCAGGAACCCACCATTTCTTTCGCCTCACAACCGCTTCCTCTGCTTTAGAAGTTGTAACTCACGATCAGCTTGGTAGCGAACGGGTTAACTAACTGAAAGCCGTTCATGTTGCGGAAGATCGGCAGTTCGATATCGAAGTAAACGCGCAGCACCTTGTAAGCCGTTTCGAGGCCGGGCGCAACAATGATACGGTCGTAGCCGCTATCTTTAAAATCCGCGTTGGCGCCCTGGTCGCGTGTGCGATCACTACCCAGCATCGATAAGAACGGAGCCAATTCCGTTAGCGGACCGACGTTGCCAAAGTCATAGTCTACGCCGACCGAGCCATCGAACTCCCGGCCAGGGAAGTAATGGTCCTGATCGAGGAACGGTATGTCGTAGAGCCCCTGGATATACCAGGAGGGGGTGCGTTCCATCAGTGTAAACGGCAAACTCCCCGTTTTGTAGGCGCCCAGCAGCAGGTTGGTGCTGCCCGTCCCGATTTGGGTATCGCGATCAACTTTGGGATAGTGCCAGTCGCCGGACGGAACTTTAAAGCCAAGCAAGAGGCCAGTTGACATATCCTCCGACAACCCGGTGTACATCCCGTAGAGGCGTATATCGCCTATCGAGTTGAAGTCATGCGACTGGATGTCGTCATTGTTACCTACGTAAGCGCCTTTGTAGTTTCGTTCCCAGTAAGGGATTTCAAGCATCGCTCCCCAACTCCGGTCGAACATGTACTGGGCACCGAGGTTGACGAAGTTGGTCTCTATCTTTTTGTCGTTGTTTTGGCCGGCAGAGGCCGGCGTGGTCGCGTGCCAATCGATATATTGGCGCATGTATTCCCAATCGGTCCATACCGTTCCGCCGGCGCCCATCGGGAGGAGCGAAGGCGTTGCGACGGCAAAGACTCCGCATCCGCAGGCACACGCTAAACTCCAGGATGGCGTCAGGCCAATGAACAACACTGCTAGCGCCATCAAACTCAGGACGGTCGAGCAGATCTGCCCGATGCGGCCGCGCTTAGAGCTAGCGGCGCGAGTACCAGTAAACGAATCAAACACGAGATTTCCCCTCTATCAATCAATTCTGCGCAATCCGCCATCAGCGACGGAGGCTGAGTGCATCCCGATCGCGACATTCAGGCGTGCGATCCGGAAAAAATGCGATTAGTTCGCGAAGAAGACGCGCGACTTCGGCGGGGGAGCGTCAGGCGGGTCAGATAATCGCGCTTTGACCAGCAAAGCGGGCAATTTGTGCACTACGGAGAACTCAGGCGGACGATCAAGCGTTGCCGAGGGCAAAAGCGGTATCGAACATTGAATCGACGCCGTGCCAAGTGCTTGCGCGGGATGGCAAATGTCGAGCGTCAGCGCAGGACCCTGATCCGCGCTGGCGGGGGTCGTGACCACCGGCACGCCGACGATTAGCAGGCTAAGCGCGAGTATCAGAGCGAGGCCGGCGGATTTTCGCTGGTTTAGAATAGCGCGCTTCCTGTCGGCAGCGTCGAAACCTGACGTCGCCTGCAGCAAACATTAAGCGGGGCAAGCAGATGCAATTCTGTGCTCCAATTCGACGAAACCGGCGCAGCCTTCAGTTATTGCGGTCTTCACCCCAATACACTCCACTTTCGCCACGTATCCATCGGTCCATGCTCGGGGCTGGTCAATTTCTGGTAGTTGGGACTCGCGGGATTATTGCACCAACCAAGCCCCGTGATAGTGATCTCTTTCCGGTCTCGCGAGGCGTAGCGTGGTCCGCCCCAGAATTCACAGGTGCCGCAGTGCTCTTTAACCGAGGCATCCATGATGTAGCCGGCGCTTCCGCCATGCCCCAGCGTCGTTTCGTGGTTCTCCTGGGCCGCTCCATCAACAGCGGTCCCGATCACTGCGGGACCCACGATGGCCACTGCAAAGGCCGCGCAAGTCTTTAGCAGGAATGCACGACGGTCGTTGATAACTTCCCCCATTTCGGCTCACCTCCTCAGTTCGGAATTCGGATGTTCACCTGCCTGATCCGACGTCATGCGTCCGGGAATATCTTCGCGCGCTCAGAACAGCGCTCTTCCCTGTTTCAGATCCGAAACCCGGACCTCGATCATCCCGTCGTGCTGCCGGTTCGGCAAGCTGACCGGAACGCAAGAGGCCTGCCCCTTTTCCATCGACCGCAGATTGTACCGGTTGCCACAGAAACGGCAAACCAATTGACCATCCGACGTCGTATAGCCCTGATGATTGGTGTAGCAC
This sequence comes from Binataceae bacterium (SeqCode), assembly GCA_052145175.1. GTDB lineage: Bacteria > Desulfobacterota > Binatia > Binatales > Binataceae > JAJPHI01. The sequence continues at coordinate 29,956 of JBKQPD010000111.1, forward strand.
TGACGGCAGGCGTCGAGCGCCGCGTGCACCTTGCCGTCCTCGTCGCGCGCCAGAATGAAGCGCAGGCGGTCGCCCGCATTATCGTGATAACAGAAGAAGGAAACCGCGCCCCGCGCGAGTTGCGCCAGCGGGATATTGATACGGTCGTCGCCACTGACTTGGGTACAGCGCGGACGCATCGCGGAAGTGCCCAGCGCGACGGCTGCAATCGCCCCGATACTCGCGGCGATCACCCAAAAGCGTTTCGCGCGCTTCATCGGCTGAATGCTCGCACCGCGCGCCGCCTTTGGCAATATCTCTGCGGAACGCCATGCCTTGCCTCGACCGCGGATGCCAGGTTGGAGCTTGGCGCATGTCCTCGTTGACGGTGTCAAAATTCTCCGTCGGACAGCGTCACGCTGCCAGGACGTCGTCACGCTCCGCTGGCGCACACGTGTTGCGAAAGTCCCGTTACCCTTGTTCCCCTTCCTATGAACTATTGCGGCTTTCGACTTGTTCGAGAAGCGAGACCAGCCCCTCGGCCATTGTCGGATGAGCGAAAAGCGCATCGCGCAACACGGTATACGGCAGTCGCCCAACCATCGCGGTCTGGACTGCCGCCATCAGCTCGCTTGCCTCGACACCAAACGCGGTGAAGCCAACGATCTCGTCGCTCTCTTTGCCGATGAGCATCTTCAGAAAGCCGCGCGGTTCGGCAATCGTGTGGGTACGGAGCACATTCGTCATCGGCAGCTTGGCGACGCGATAGTCGATGTTGTCGCGCCTGGCCTCGGTCTCGTTGCGGCCAACCCGTGCCAGTTCCGGATCGGTGAACATGCAGAACGGCACGATGCGATCCTTGATGGATCGATTGCCGCCCTTCAAGTTGTCACGCACGACGCGGAAGTCGTGGTACGCGACATGGGTGAATTGCGGACTGCCCGCGCAGTCGCCGCCGGACCATCGCCCATACGTTGGATGCGGTCGTCTCCAGTCGGTCATTGACCTTGATATAGCCACGCGCGTCGAGCTCGACGCCGGCTTGCTCCAGTCCGATTCCTTTCGTGTTCGGCGTTCGACCAACGGAAACGAGAAGATCGGTACCTTCGACGATTCGTTCACCAAGACCATCTTTTACATAGACGTGGACCCCTTTCCCTGAAAGTCCCTCGACCCGCGAGACCTGGGTGTCGAGCAATACCTCGATTCCTTCGTCGTGAAACAAATCAAGCAGAGCGGCGCCGACGTCAGGGTCTTCCCGCTCGGCGAGCTGCGCGCCGCGTTCGATCACCGTCACCCCCGCTCCGAACCGCCGCACCGCCTGCGCGAGTTCAAGTCCTATATAACCGCCGCCAATCACTATGAGATGACGCGGCAGACGATCGAGATCGAGCGCCTCGACATGGGTCATCGGATTCGCCGCGGCGAGCCCGGGAACGTCGGGCATCGCCGAGTGCGAACCCAGGTCGAGGAACACCCGTTCGCCGACGATCTGGCGAGTACCGCCATCATTGAGCGCGACCTCGATCGTTCGTGGAGCGACGAAGCGGCCTTCGCCCATGATCAATTCGATTCCGGCGGCCGCGGTACGCTGGGCGTGGAACTGATGTTCCGCTTCGACCATCTTGCGTTTGCGCCGCTGAACGCCGGCCATGTTGATTCGTAGCTGATCCATTTCCAGTCCGAATTCCGCGCCCCGCCGCGCCAACGATGCTACTCTCGCGGAGTAGATCACGTTCTTGCTCGGCAAGCACGCGATATTCGGGCACGAACCACCGAGCCATTTCCGCTCGACCATCGCAGTGCGATGACCCTCATCGGCCATCGTCCAGGCCGTCCACTTACCAGCCTCTCCGCTTCCTACAACTAGAATTTCGTATTTTTCTGCGTCAGCCATTGGCCCATCTCCTTAAGAATGACCATGGGTTTGTCAGACGCTGATCGCTTCCGCAATGGCCTCGCGTATGATGTCGACGACCAGGCCAGGCGCGGTAACGATCGGCGCGTGGTCGACAGGATGCGATCGCACCCGGGCGTGCATCCGCTCCGCCATAAAGCGCTGTGTGTCGAGTACGATCATGCGGTCCCGCTCCGCCATGAGAAACCAGGTTGGGAGGTCTTTCCAGCGTGGACGATTCACTGGCACCGTGATGCATGCAGGCGAAATCGGCCGCTGAACCGCGGAGAGCAGCGCCAATTCATCGGCGGAAGAATTCTGCGCGAATGCCGCGGCGAATGACTCGTCCGGCAGATAGATCAGCCCATGACTGTCCGGCGTCAACTTTGGAGCCAACGGATGAGGCTTGGCACGATAGAAGACATCGGCGACAGTCTCGCCTTCGTCAGGAGCAAGCGCGGCGACGTACACAAGCGCCTTCACCTTCTCACTCCGTGCAGCCGCGATCACGGCCCCAGCGTAAGCGTGACCGACAAGAACGACCGGCCCAGGAACTCGTTCCAGCGTGCGCTCAACAGCCGCCGTATCCTCAGCAAACGAGGTCAGGGGCAATGGAGCCGCGAGCACCCTGACGCCTTCAGCAGCTAGCGGCGCGATGACTTTGGCCCAGCTCGATCCGTCAGCCCAAGCGCCGTGCGCCAGCACAACGCTGACATTCTCACGGGACATTGGTTCTCCCCCTGTGCTGCGCGATCAGCTGATCGGCGACGTCGTTCAAGTTTGCACCGACGATCTGCGGCTGCGGGCCGACTGCCAGGACGTCGTTGCCCACCCGCTTGATCAAGGAAGCATCCCAGCCCGAAGCGACCGCGCCCAGGGTGTCCCATGTATGGCAAGCAATAAGACAAAGCTGAGACGGCTCAACCCCGAGTTCCCTCTCGACATAGGCGTAGGCATGCCGAGAGGGCTTGTGATGCTTAGCGCCGTCTGCACTGAAACGCCGCTCGAATAAATTGACAATCCCACCGTGTTCGAGCTGGCGCGTCTGCACCTCAAGCAGATTGTCTGTCAACGTGAATAGCCGGAATCTTGCGTCGCGGAGCTTTTGAAGAGCTGCTGGCACCTCCGGATGAGGAGGCATCGTCGAGACATTTTCGACGAGTTCCTTATTATCCGCGTCCTGGATCCTTATACCGCGCGTGTCGGCCAGCATCTTCATCACAGCCGAACCGATATCCGTGAAAGGCACATAGCATCCGGCCGCCGTCAGAGCTGAGGAATACAAAATCAGGTTAGCGAACCAAAAGCGCATGGCGCCTTTGTCGTGGAAGATACGCTCAAACGTCGGCTCCATGGCGGTGAGATCAAGTAGCGTCTCATTAACATCGAAGACAATTAGAGGAAGAGCGTTCATCTGAACTACACTCCAATGTGTTTCTCGTCATAGAGCCGCATTTCTGAGTATCAGAGGCGGCGACGTTAGGCGCGAACGACTACCATCTTTCCAACAGCCTCATTGGCCTCCATGACGCGATGAGCCTCGCGAATTTCATCGAAGCCGAAGATACTTGCCGGCCTGACGTCAAGCCGTCCGGCAGCGGCGTCTTCGGCAATCTTTTGGAGAGGTACGTCCGACAGCGGATAGCCGGGAGTTCGGAATGCAAAACTCGCAAAGAAAGTCAGATAGACGCCGCTTGCCATTTGCAGCAACGGATTAAAGTCGGGAATCGGATCGAGGCCGCCGAGCCAGCCGGCAAGACAAGAACGGCCACCTCGGCGAAGCATGGCCAGAGAGTCGAGCACGACGCTGTTACCGACCAAGTCGAGTATTGCATCGATCTTCTTTGCCTCGGCTATCTGCTTTGAGAGATCGCGGCGTTCGATCTCGCATCGCTCGGCACCGAGCTTTTCCAGCATGGAGAAGCGCTCGCGATTACGGGTCGTTGCAATCACGCGAACACCGGCATTCACCGACATCTTGAGCGCGGCCTGGCCGAACGATGATGTCGCGCCCCGAATAAGGAGCAGCTGACCCTTTTTGATTTCGAGATTACGAAACAAACATGTCCAGGCGGTCGCGTAGCTTGCCGGGATCGCCGCCAGCTCTGCCCAAGGGAGATTGGATTCAATAAGCGCGACATTTGAGGCGGGGGCCCGCGTGTACTCGGCATAGCTGCCATTGATCGTTCGACCAAGCCCGCCCATCAGTGCCGCAACCTTTGCCCCGGCAGGAAACTCGCCCCCCGGGCAGGATTTCACGAGGCCGACACATTCGATGCCGCTGACTGGCGCGGCCTCCGCCCACTCACCCCGCCGCATGTGCATTTCGGCGTGGTTGATCCCAAAGGCCTTGATCTCGATCACAACATGACCTGCTTTGGGTTCGGGCTCAGGAATCTCCTTATAAACGAGGCTGTCCAACCCGCCGAACTTCTCGAGAACGATTGCACGCATAATGGTTCTCCGACTGATCCGGTGCCCACCATCTAGTGCGAGAAGCGGGCGCACTCAGTTACGAAACTAACTAACGAGAAAATCGCGGATCGCCGCCGCGATCTCGGCGGC
>JBKQPD010000112.1:0-18772 GCA_052145175.1 Binataceae bacterium (SeqCode)
CCCCCCCCCCCCCCCCCCCCCCCCCCGGCAAGATGTATCGGGGTCGCGCCACTGGCTGCTCGCGCTCGCGACGCGACTTGTTGCGGCGGCGCGGGCGGTGCTGTCACAGCTGCGGCGGTATCGAGGCGCGCGGCCAGTTCGCGCTCGCGCGCGAACATTCGGCGCGCCTCCGCGGGCGAGCGCTCGTGGTCGTAGCCGAGGAGATGGAGCAGGCCGTGAATCAGGAGCGTCCGCAGACGTGAAGGCGTGGCGATCGCGAGGTCTTCGGCCTGTCGTGTCGCGGTCTCGAGGGAGATCACGATATCGCCGAGGGGGAGCGGCGGACGCTTCACGTCCGCCCCTCCTCCTCGGCGGTCACCGTCGGCCGCAAGCTCGTCCAATTGCGCGAAAGACAATACGTCGGTGGGCTTATCCTGCCCGCGATAGTCGCGATTCAGCTTGCGGATCGCCTCGTCGTCCGTGAGGAGTACCGACAATTCCGCCGACCCAAGCTCAAGCAGGTCAAGCGTCGCGCGGGCTTCCTTGCGCAGCCTCGGCACGAACGGGCGCGCATGCGCCACTTCGCCTCTCACGTCGACCGCCACGTTCAGTTCCGCGCCACTTCAGGCCTGCCCCACGTTCAGGCCTGAGGCTTGGGCAGACTCGTGGGTGCTGGCGAAAGACCGTCCCCGGTGAATGATTCGTAAGCGGTGATGACCGCCTGCACCAGCCGATGGCGCACGACGTCGCGTTCGTTGAAATGGACGAATTTTATCCCGGGGGTGGCGCCAAGTACGGTGCGCGCCTCCTTGAGGCCGGAAAGCTTGCCGCTCGGCAGATCGATCTGCGTGACATCCCCGGTGATAACCGCCTTGGAGCCATAGCCCAGGCGGGTCAGGAACATCTTCATCTGCTCGGAGGTGGTGTTCTGAGCTTCGTCGAGAATGATGAAAGAGTCGTTGAGCGTGCGGCCGCGCATGAAGGCGAGCGGCGCGACCTCGATCGTTCCCCGCTCGAGCATCCGGCGCGCCCGGTCAAAATCCACCATATCGTGGAGCGCGTCGTAAAGCGGCCGCAGGTACGGATTGACCTTCTCGGCCAGATCGCCCGGCAGGAAGCCGAGCTTCTCGCCCGCCTCGACCGCCGGCCGGCAGAGGACCATCCGCATCACCTGATTCTTCATCAGCGCCGCGAGCGCCATCGCCATCGCGAGGTAGGTTTTGCCGGTGCCCGCGGGTCCGATGCCGAAGACGATATCGTGCGTGCGGATCGCGTCGATATAAGCCTTCTGGTTGATACTTTTGGGCGAGATTACCCGCTTGTGCGCCGACACGTAGACCGTGTCGAGAAAGATATCCTTGAGGTCGGCGTTGCGGTCCGCCCGGATGATCCGAATCGAGTATTCGACGTCGCCGGAATAGATCGCATAGCCGCGCTTGAGCAGCTCGTAGAGGTCGTTCAGGAGCCGGCCCGACAGCTCCTGGTCAGCGTGCGCACCGGCGACTTTGAGCGTGCTGCCGTTCACGCTGATCCGCACGCCCAACCCCTGTTCAATCGTGCGTAGATGCGCGTCGTGCTGACCCAGCAGCTCGGTGAACAGGCGATGGTCGTCGAAATGGAGTTCGAGCGAGTCTTCGGCCGGTAAAGTTGAAGCGCTTCCGTTTATTCTATTGATCTCTTCCGCCACGCCGTTATTGCGGTCCATCTTGCCCGGTGATCCTAGCGGTTTTGCTCCGCCTTGGGAAACGGCCGCGGGTTACGTCTGCGTTATCAATCACCGCCGACGAGTCCGGCCACCCGCGCGAGCACCTCGTTCAGCTTCGACGCGTCGCGGCCGCCGGCCTGCGCGAAGTCGGGACGCCCGCCACCCGAGCCGCCGATCATCGGCGCGAGCTGCTTGACGAGATCGCCGGCTTTGATCCGGGGCGTGAGGTCGGTGGTCACCGCGACCAGCAGGGCGACCTTGTCGTCGCCGAGGTCCGCGCCCAGGGCGACCACCGCCGAGCCGTACTTTTGTCGCAGCCGGTCGGCGATCTCGCGGAGCGCCTTGGCGTCGACCCCCTCGAACTTGCGCGTCACCACTTTGACGCCCTTGACCTCGCGCACCTGCTCCGCGCCGCCCGTCGCCGCGCCGTCGCCCGCCACGAGTTTTTGTTCGAGCGCCCGCAGCTTCTTTTCGAGTTCCTTCTCGCGCGCGATAATCCGCTCAAGCCGCTCGAGCGCCTGGGCGTCACGCGCGCCGAGCTGATCCCCGATGTCAGCGAGAATTTTCTCGCGCCGGCGAATCGCTTCGAGCGCGCCCTGGCCGGTGAACGCCTCGATCCGGCGGACCCCGGCGGCGACGCCCGACTCGGCTTCGAGCTTGAAAAGCCCGATATCGCCGGTGCGATTCGTATGCGTCCCGCCGCACAGCTCGACCGAGAAATCGCCCATCCGCACCACCCGGACGCGATCGCCGTACTTGTCGCCAAAGAAGGCGAGGGCGCCCGCCTTGATCGCGTCGTCGTAGGCCATCTCGTCCGTGGTGACTTCGGCGTTCTCGCGAATCCGCGCGTTGATCTCTTCTTCGATCGTTAGCAGATCGGCGTCGGCGATCGGTCCCTGATGGGCGAAGTCGAAACGCAGGCGGCCGGGTTCGACGAGCGATCCCGCCTGATGGACTTCCTGGCCGCGAATCTCGCGCAACGCGTAATGCAGGATATGGGTCGCGGAATGGTTACGCATCGCGGCGTCGCGCCGCTCGCGATCGACCCGCAGCTTGACGCGCCGGCCTCTTTCAAACTCGCCGAGGTCGCCTTTTAGTAGTTTGCATATGTGTTTGATGATGATTCCATTTTGTTTTTGAGTATCGACTACCTCCAAAAGTGAACCATATGGCCCTTCGACCACGCCGCGATCACCGATCTGGCCTCCGCCCTCCGGGTAGAATGGCGTCTCTCGGGTCACCATTGAAATTCGCCCGGACTCGTCGGCTTCGAAGCCCAGCACCATAGACTCGTAGGCGAAGCAACCTTCCTGAAACTCGGAAGACATTCCTGGAATAATTGCGATTTCAGGTGCTGCAGCGCGATCTCTACGAGCGGTTCTTCCGCGTTCACGTTGCTCCGACATGAGACGATCGAAGCCCGCAATATCTACTTCGATGCCCTCCTCTCTCAAAATGTCTTGCGTCAAATCGAGAGGGAATCCGTACGTATCGTAGAGTTGAAACGCGACATCGCCTGGAAGCCTATTGCTCTTGATTGTAGTAAGTCGCTCACGCCAATGGGCGATTACTTCCATGCCGCGATTCAGGGTCTCCTCAAATCTGTTTTCCTCGCGCAACGCCTCCTGACTGATCTTCGAAGCATTTGCCTTGAGATCGGGATAAGCCGCGCCGAATGCCTGCACCACCCCGTTCATGCAGACCTTGGACAAGAATATCCTGGAGATTCCGATACGACGACCATGCCGAACAGCGCGCCGAATAAGGCGCCTCAGTACGTATCCCGGGCCGACATTACTCGGAATAACGCCATCGGCGATCAGAAAGCTAATCGCTCGGGCATGATCGGCGATCGCGCGATAGGAGACATCGGCATCCGAGTTTTGTCCATATCCGACGACGCCGACTGTCTTACGACCCCAAACGATATCCATCGGCCGACGACTGGAGCCATATATGTTAACGTGTTGTTCTATTTGTTTAATGATAAGAAGAAACGTGTCGATATCGTAATTGCCAAGATAGCGGCCGGTCTCGATACTTTGCAGCACCGACGCGACCCGCTCGAGTCCCGTCCCCGTATCGACGTGCTTCATCGGCAGTGGCGTGAGCTTGCCCGACGCGTCGCGGTTGTACTGGATAAAGACCAGGTTGCCGAGTTCGATATAGCGCGCGCAGCCGTCGACATTGACCGCGCACTGGCTGGGCTCGTGCGGGCAATTCCGCGACGCCTCGGCGCCACGATCGATATGAATCTCCGAGCAGGGACCGCACGGCCCCGTCTCGCCCATCTCCCAGAAATTGTCCTTCTCGCCGCAGCGGACGATTCGCTCCTTGGGCAAAACGCCGAGCTTGAGCCACGCCGCTTCAGCCTCGTCGTCGTCCCGGAAGACCGTCGCCCACAGCCGCTCCTTGGGGATGCCCCAGACTTGGTTGATCAGCTCCCAATGAAACGCGATCGCCTCCTGCTTGTAGTAGTCGCCGAACGACCAGTTCCCGAGCATCTCGAAAAATGTATGGTGGTAGCTGTCGCGGCCGACCGCTTCGAGGTCGTTGTGCTTGCCGGAGATCCGCAGGCATTTCTGGCAGTCGGCGACCCGTTTGTCGGCGGGCGTGCGGATACCCAGAAAGTAGTCCTTAAACGGGACCATCCCGGCGTTGGTGAAGAGCAGGGTCGGGTCGCCCTTGGGAATCAGCGAGGCGGAGGGGACGATACTGTGTCCGCGCTCCTTGAAGAAATCGAGGAACGACTGCCGGATACGATCGGTGGTCCAATGCATACCGGAGCTATTCTAACGCAACTGCGGCCAGCCGCGCATCCGGCGGGAAACTCGGGATTCTTCGTCGCAGACTCCTCAGAATGACAATGCTACGTTTTGTGCTGAAAGAACTTTTGTCATTACTGAGCGAAGTCTGCGCAGCGAAGAATCCCGGATTAAACTTCCACGCTAGGCTTCGCTCTGGGCGAGGGCCGCGTCCCACAACTTGACGACCTTCGCGCGCAGGTCGACGATCGTGCCGTCGTTTGTGATCACGGCGGTCGCATGCTTGCGGCGCTCGTCGTTGGAAAGCTGCGCGCGGATCCGGGCCTCGGTCTGCTCGCGCTTGAGCCCGCGCTCCAGTTCGACCCGCTGGACGACCTGCTCCGTGCCGGCCTCGACGAGCCAGATCTCGTCGAACAGTGGCAGCCAGTTGGCTTCGATCAGGACGGCCGCCTCGATCACGATCGGCTTGCGCTCGCCCGCCGCGCGCATCGCGTCGACCATCTCGCGCATCCGCGCGAACATCTTCGGATGCACGATCGCGTTGAGCTGGCGGAGCGCGTTGGGATCGGCGAAGACGATCGGTCCCAGGCGCTTGCGATCAATCGTGCGGTCGGGCGCGAGGATCCCTTCGCCGAAGGCCGCAATCATATCGGCATAGGCGGGGCCGCCGGGCTCATAGATCGTATGGCCCACCTTGTCGGCGTCGATAATCGGCGCGCCGAGTTCGGCCAGGATTTTCGTGACGGTGCTCTTGCCCGAGCCGATTCCACCGGTCAGCCCGATCGTCAACAGCCACGGTGCTTGGGAGAAGAATGCGTCCGCGCGTCTCAAGTTGATTGCTCCTCGCGGCGACTTTAGTGCAACACGGACCTTTTGTCATTCCGCGCGCGGCAAAGAATCCCGCGCACCGATAACCTTGTTGGTGGGGCCCCGCCCTGGAAGAAATGGTCGTTGACGAAATCGCGGACCCTTGGAGTATGCGGTCGATCGCGGTTCGTGCCGCGGCGTGAATGAAGCGGCCAACTATACGGGTGCGGGATCTGCCATCCGCGGGATTCGAGGTCGATGTCCCCGCCGTGATTTAGCAAGCTTTACGGGTACGAAATCGATCCGCGGCGCATAACCGAGCGCCAGCGCATAGCGGATGAATGTACGCAACGTCAGGTTGTCGGCACGTCCCGATTCGAGCTTCGCGATCATCGGCTGGCTCACTCCAGTTCTCTTGGCGAGTTCGGCCTGAGTCAGGCCGGCGCTCTCACGAAGGTCGGCGATACGCTGATGTAGCATCAGCCGATTGAATTCTTCTTCGACTTCCGGCTCAAGATCCCATTCGCGGACCTTGTTGTCGAGCCAGCTCATGAAGGGTTTCTCGCGTTTCATCCGGGAATCTCCGTTTCGATCTTGCGCACTCTCGCCAGCACATCGGCGGGAATTCTGTCCCGCTTCTTGATCATTCCGTCAATCAGGAAAATACGGCTACCAGGCCGGAAGCAGTAAAAGATTCGCACCTGGTCACCGCGGAGCTCGAACAGGCCTCCGCCGAGCGGGTCGGACGCCGGGCTACGCATCTGATTGCCGCGCGCCTGCAAGACCTTGATTAGCGCTGCGGCCTCTTTTCTCGCGCGTGTATCCTTGAGCGCGTCGATGAACTCACGGACGGGAGAATGCTCGTTCCGATCCTTGTAGTCCTCGAGCTTCCAGTCCGGCATTAGCCCAAGCCCCAATATAACCTATAGGTAATGACATTTCAAGGGAACACCGCCCCAGTTACGAACGGTTGGAGCCAGGTCGCCCCTAGAAGAGATGGTCGTTGACGAAGTCGCGGACGCCCTTGATCATGCGGTCGATCGCGGTCCGTGCCACGGCGTCATCCAAAGGCTGCGTTTCAGCTTGCGTGCGCAGTAACGCCCATTCGTCGATTTTCTTTTGCATCGCCGCCGGATAGGCGCCGCCCCCCGCCATCTTGGCGTTCAGCTCCGCGATATTGTCGACGTTCTCGCGGATCGCAATCTTGCGATGACGCGCGCTGCGGCGCATCACGTTTTCCAGCACGGCCGCGGCGACCGTTACCGCCGAGGTCTGGCGGCCTTCGCGCAGGAGCCGCGCCGCCATCCCGATCAGATCGGAGAAGATCTCGGCCGCGACCAGCTCCTCGACCCGGGCCACCGGTCCGAATTCGATATATTCGCGCGCGGCCCGCAACACCGCCTGTCCGCGCGCCACCGCAGACAGAAAGGGGCTGTCGCAGTTGAACTCGAACTCCTTGGCGTAGGGGCTGTCGGCGCCGAGCGCCTCCCGCAGGAAAGCGACACAGCCGACCCGCCATTCGCGGAAAGCGGCCGTATCGACGAATTCCTGATTCGAGTACTCGGACTTGTAGCGGCTGCCGACCAGCTCCTTGCCGCGATCGGAAAGCTGCCCCAGTCTGTCCCGCACGACTTCAATATTCACACGTGTGACTTATAGCACACGTGGAAGGCCGAGGGTGCCTGGACCGTGTCGTAGCTTGCGGCGGGGCGACTGCGGCGCTGCCAGCCCTATGCGATGGCGACCGGCCTACCAGCCCGCTGGACGCCGCCTGGGTGTATCCGCCGTGAAGAGACTCGCGAACAGACCGACCTGGCGGGCGAACTCGCCGCTCTCCACGCATCGCCAGCCGTCATACTCGCGCGTCCAGCGCCGAAACAATCGATCAACACCTCCCCCCCAGTTATCAAGACTGATCGAGATACGGCGGCCACTGTCGGTCCTGAGAGCTATCTTTCTTCGCATTGCAGTTACTGACCCCCCCTGCGGAGTCTCGCCATCAAATACGATGTCGAGACTTTTCTAAGAAATTGCAATACCTCTTTAGACAGGTACCGACAGCAAAAGTAGCATATGCACTGTCTCGATCAAGGACACTTTTTCTTGGGTGCCGTCAAGGAACACTGTAGCCAAAAGACGCTTAAACAAAGCAAAACGGGGAAAGAGCAGAGTGCTCTTCTCCCGTCTGACTACAAAAGAGAACGAAAGCTTAGTTAATGTAAAATAGCATTTACTAGAAAGTGATTAGCCCAGTTGGCTCCCTACAACTGAGACAAAGCTGACGCAGCGCCCCGGCTGGCCGCCTAGATTGTGCGTGAGTCCCAATTTGGGATTGTTGATTTGCCGCGGGCCGGCCTCGCCACGCAGTTGCAGCCACATCTCATACATCATGCGCAGTCCCGAGGCCCCGATCGGATGACCAAACGACTTCAGGCCGCCGTCGGAATTTACCGGCAGTTTGCCCTCGAGCTCAAAGAAGCCATCGATCACGTCCTGCCACGCCGTGCCGCGCGGACTGAAGCCCAGGTCCTCGTAGAGCACGAGCTCGGTCGGCGTGAAGCAGTCGTGGACCTCGGCGAGGCTGATCTGCTCGCGCGGATTGGTTATGCCGGCCTGTGCGTAGGCGTCCTTGGCGGTCGCGACGACTTCGGGGAAACTGGTGAAGTCGTATTCCTGCGAGATCGGCCCTTCCGCCGGTCCGGCCACGAATGACAGCGCCTTGATGAAGATCGGATTCTTGCAGTACTTGTAGGCGTCTTCGGCGCGCACCACGATCGCCGCCGCGGAGCCGTCGGAGACCCCGGAGCAATCCATGATGCACAGCGGATCGGCGATCCTGGGTGAATTCTTGATCGCCTCCATCGAGACTTCCTTCTGGAATTGCGCCTTGGGGTTCTTCGCGCCGTTCTTGTGATTCTTCCAGGCGATACGGGCGAGGACGTCGCGGCCCTTTTCCGGATCGAGCCCGTATTTCTTGAAATAGGCGGGCGCGAGGAGCGAGAAGAGCGCCGGCGGTGTCATGGTCGCGGGCGTCCCGTCATTCGGCGGATTGGTCATCACCAGGCCCGAGAAACCGGAATCCTTGAGCTTCTCGACTCCGATCGCCATCGCGGTGTCGTAAGCTCCCGAAGCGACCGCGTAGCAGGCCTGACGCAGGGATTCCGACCCCGTGGCGCACATATTCTCGACCCGGCTGACGGGTTTGTACTGAATCTTGAGCGGCTCGCTGAGGGTCAGCCCGGAAACGCCCGAGGCCATCGTGCCGAGCCAATACGCGTCGATATCATCCGGGGTCGTCCCGGCCGAGGCGTGGGCGGCGTACGCGGCCTCGACCATCAAATCTTCGGCGCTCTTGTCCCAATGCTCGCCGAACTTGGTGCAGCCCATGCCGACGATCGCGACGCGGTCCTTGATTCCCTTGCTTGCCATCTGGTTTCCTCCGGGTCAGCGCTTGGGACGCGCCTTCCAAAAATAGTTGTGAATGCCGTCGGCCGTAAACAGCCGCCTGAACGTCATTTCGACTTCGTCGCCGATCGCGACCTTGTCCGCTTCGCAGTCGGTCATCTCGCACAGAAAACGGCCACCGCCATCATAGTCGACGACAACATTGATTACCGGCGGATTGAGCGAGTAGGCGAGCCGGTCGAAAGCGTAGGTTGCCACCCGGCCGACGCGATCCGCGAACGCATACGGTTCCATTTTATCCAGCGCGCGACACTTAACACAGACCCTTTGCGGCGGTAGCTGAGGGGTTCCGCAGGCGGTGCAGCGGCTCCCGACCAGCCCGAATTTCCACTTTTGCGACCGCATCATAGGTGGCCCGGCAGGCCGATCGGGGTCCGGGCGGCGCGGCGGTTCGGTCGGCAGGATTTCGCGCCACTTGAGGTAGCTGGGGTAGGAGACGTCGCCCTTCGATTCGACCATCCGGCCCACCGAGTGCACGGGCCGGAAGGTTGCGGCCGCCGGCGTTACGCGCAGGACCGCCGCGTCGGCGCCGTCGGCGATTCCCGCGACCAGGATCAGATCGCCCGGCTTGCACGACGGCAGCGTCGCGGTGAGCATCAGGCCGACGTGGGCGGCGCCCGCTTGGCCGACGGTCAGCGCGAGCGAATCGCCGAGCTTGGCGGGATCCAGCTTGGCGGCCCGTGCAAACTCGTCGACGGCGCGCGGGTTGGGCGCGTCGAGAATCACCCGCGCGAGATCGCCCGCCTTGACCCCGGCCTTTTCGAGCACCGTGGTGACGGCCTTTTCCAGCAACGGCGCGTAGGCCTGCGTGAGCGCGAAGCGCTCCTCCCAGGAATGGCCGAAACGCTCGCCCGGCGCGCGCCAGCCGTCGAGGAACTCGCGCGTAAAGGAGACGCTGGCCACGATCTCCGCGAGCGCGCCCTCGCGCCCGAGGATAAAGGCCGCGCCGCCGTCGCCGCTTTGCTGCTCCATCTTGCCTTCGGGCGCACCCAGGCGCGCGTCAGCCATCGCGATCGCCGCGCTGGTCCCCGTGGCCTGCGCCGCTTCGGCGGCCTGCAGCAGTCCCGAGAGTCCCGCCCGGGTCGAGCCGGTCAGGTCGGCCGCGCGAATCTCGGCGGGCAACTGGGCGGCCGCGCCGACGAGCGCCGCGTTGAGCTTTTCGCCGTAGGGCGGCGTGGTGGTCGCGAACAGCAGCGAGCCGATCGTCGCGTGCGGCGCGCCCTTGAGCGCGTCGCGCAGAGCCTCGACCGCCATCGAGACGCTGTCCTCGTCAAAGCTCGCCACGGCGCGTTCGCCGCGCGACGCGGGGACACCGAGCATCGCCGCGATCGCGGCGCGCTTCAACCGCCGATAAGGGATATATGACCCGTAGGAAACAATTCCAGCCATCCCGCATTAAAGGCCGGACACCCGCGTCTCGTCAACTGCGTCTACCGGCCGTCGTGCCGCTTCGGTGCGGTTCAGGATGATTTGGTGGCGCGGGCTTTCAACTGACAGGCGATGAGCGCGCAGAAGTGCGCGTCGTCGGCGGTCACGAACAGGCGGCGGCAGCCGCGACAGTGGCGAACGTCCTCACCGGGGTGCAGCAGCGGTGTCAGGTGGTGAACGATCGAGCGATCGTGGTCGTCGTGCGCCGGGCTGTCCCGAGTCGGACTGTCTCGAGCCGGATTGGGACGGGCGGGTTCGCTCGCGGGTGTTGGCACGGCGCGACTCGCGCGTGGCGCGCGGTCTTCGGCGGCGCTCCGGGCGAGTTCGTCGGCGCGCTCGTTGAGCGGGTCACCGTTATGCCCGCGTACCCATTGCCAACGCACGCGATGCCGCGCGGTCTCCTGGTCGAGCGGCGCCCACAGGTCGAGATTTTCGCGCCGCCGCCAGCCCATCGTCATGGTCTTGATCACGTACTGGCTGTCGCTATGGATCGCGATCGCGGCGTCGGCCGGAACCCGGCGCAACGCCTCGATCGCCGCCGTTATCTCCATCCGGTTGTTGGTGGTCGCCGGGTCCGCTCCCGAATATTCGGTGGTCGCGCCGGCGGGATCGATCAGGACGACGCCCCATCCGCCGCGGCCCGGGTTGCCGATGCACGAGCCGTCGGCGTAGGCCGTCCAGCCGGGCCCATGCTCAGCCATGCGCGGCCGTCCGTTCAGCCCGCAGCCGCTCGAACCAGCGCAGATATTCCTGCGCCGCCCGGTCCCAGGAGAAGTCCGCCGCGAAACAGTTGGCCATCAGGCGCGCCCATTCGCGCGGTTCGCGAAAGAGCGCGACCGCCCGCCCGATCGCGTCGACCAGCGCGTCCGCCTGATAATCCGCGAAGACAAAACCGCTGCCGCTCCCCGATTCCCGGTCGTACTCGACGACCGTATCCCGGAGTCCGCCGGTCGCGCGTACGACCGGCACTGTGCCGTACTTGAGCGCGTACATCTGGGTGAGCCCGCAGGGCTCGTAGCGCGAGGGCATCAGGAACAGGTCGGCCCCCGCCTGAATCCGATGGGCCAACCGATTGTCGAAGATGCTGATCACCCGGAGCCGGTCCGGATAGCGCCGCTCCGCGTCCCGGAAGAACTGCTCCAGCGCCGGGTCGCCGCTCGCCAGCATCACCAGTTGCACGTCCATCGCAAGCACGCGGTCAAGCGCGTCGGCCAGCAGATCGATTCCCTTTTGCCAGGCCATCCGCGTCACCATCCCGATCACCGGGGTGGCGAGCCGACGGGGCAAATGGAACTCTTCGCGGAGATCGTAGAGGCAGGCCTTTTTGCCGCTCCGGCGGGTCGGCGTGTAGCGTGTGCCGATAAATTGATCTTTGGCGGGGTCCCATTCGTCGTAGTCGGCGCCGTTGAGAATTCCGACGAAATGGTCACCCTTGGCGCGCAATACGCCGTCAAGGCCGAAGCTCAACCCTGCGTCGTGCGCGACCTCCTGCGCGTAGCTGGGACTCACGGTCGACACTCCATCGGCGAGCACGATCGCCCCCTTCATCAGATTGACCCGCCCATAGAACTCGAGATTGGCGACCGAGTACCACGCGGGGTCGAGGCCAAGCAGCGGAAAATCGGCGCTAGCGAAACTACCCTGGAAGGCGAGGTTGTGGACGGTGAAGGCGGAGGTGGTGGATGTCAGCCGCTCGCGCAGGACGCCGTCGGCGCGCGTGACCACCGTCGTGGCCGCGGCATGCCAGTCGTGGCTGTGCAGCACGTCAGGCTTGAGGGTCGCGGCCAGCGCCGCCGCCGCGCGGCTGAAAAAGATGAAGCGCCGATCGTTGTCAGGATAGTCGCCGCTGTTTTCGCCGTAGATGCCGTCGCGGTCGAAGAAGCCCGGATGGTCGATCAGATAAAGCGGAATCCCATCGTCGGCCGAACCGCGGAGCACGCGATAAGTCTCAGGCGCAGCCCCCAGCGTCAGCGCGCAGCGTCCCTCGAATACGGCGGTTTCGGTGTGGTCGAGCAGTGAGCGATAGCCGGGCAAAACGACGCACGGCTCGGCGCCGGCGCGCTTGAACGCCTGGGGCAGGGCGCCGATCACGTCGGCGAGGCCGCCCGCTTTGGCAAAAGGGCCCATCTCGGCCGCCACGATCGCGATCTTCACGGGCCCACTTTACGCGAGGTCGCGGAGCTACGCACCACACGGTTCCCGCTCGGAAGGGTAGGGAATGGCTTGAACCGGCCGAGTCAGCGTGAATTTCCGGGACGAACCTCTCGTCAAATTTCAAGCGAAGCAATCATCCTGTCGTATCTTGGCAGATTGGTACCAAATCCATGTTCCCTTTGGGGCAAGGAGGTCAGTATGCAAACAGCCAGTGAGGAGCCTACAGTCACGCGCGCAGCTTCGCCGTCGAAGCGGCGTGCGTTAGTTGCAGGTGCGGCAACGTGCGTGGTCGTGCTCGCGGTCGCCTACGCGGTCATCGTTACTTATCGCGACCATCGGTGGTCGGCGGCGGCCCAACAGCAGGCGCAAGACTTCGTGTATGCGAGCCCGGTGCTAAGCCGGAATATCGGCACGGTCACCGCCGTTCGCGATACTTCGGAAGTGCACGCGAAGCGCACGCCACCTACCTACGACGTGGACCTGCACGTTACCGGTCAGAAGGGCGATGGTACGGTTGAGGTTGTCTTGACGCGTCACGGCCCGAGCGAGTGGCTGGTATCGTCCGCGAAGCTTGAGCGCGGCGGTCATCAAAGCGTCAGTCTCCTTTGACCTGTTGTTGCTTGTAAAGCGAGCGCGAAGCCGGGCACTTCTGGCTCCGAAATCTGCGCGTCGGCAGCCCGAGCTTCCCCGGGACGGAGTTCCGCCATTCTAGAACGGAGGCGACGTCTGCCTACGCTCCAGCCTTTAGCGACCTCTTTTACGCGGTTAGCGAGTTGCCAGAGCGAGATTAGCCGTGCGCTCGACTTCGCGCGCGGCTCGGCCCCTTTCGTCGGCTCGAAACGTTTTCGGGCATGACGCTGGTCCTTGTTCGATCTAGCGGACAGCTTTCCGACAGTCTCGGCCTCGTCGTTCGGTGTCGGTTCGGCGCTCGGTTCGACCGGGGGCAAGCGGCCCCTCTGCGGGATTGAACCGAATCAGTTTTTTTGTTCGCGTGAAACCCCGAATTTTTGGAATTGCGCCGAGGGTAAAAAACAACCCGAACGGCAGCCTAGCAGAGATGCTTTCTATGCAGATCTTAGTCAAGTCTATCTTATTCAACCAATCTCATTATAACGCGAAGGTATCAATCTTTCTCTTCCTGCTCACTTGAACTGCACGTATCCTGCTCATGGTGCACTAAGCTCGTCATGCAGGAGAAAACATTCTTGTGACCAAGTTTTCGACGCCATATCACCACCGAAACCAAGCAATCCGATATATATCAACTAGCCTGCTCGTCTCCCTTATCATTGGTTTTGTTCTTATCGCTTGGACGTCTTCAGGAGAAGCAGCCCAACTGATTGATCTGGGACCGAATACGGTCGCTTATGGCTTTTCAGCAAATGGACAATACATTTGTGGGAGTGCATATCGGTCGGGCAATGGACCGTTTCCTGTCCTTTGGAGGGTGCGCACTCTTCAAAGGCATCCTGCGAACCCAAATGCAGCCGAAATATTCTTGCCCAGCGATGGTGATTTTGGCGAAGCCAGAGGGATGGGAATCAATGGAACCATCGCGGGAACCCTGGGTTCAAATCCCAATTTATCAACGATTGCGAGTGACCAACCTGTCTCGTGGAATGCTTCGGCCGGTGTGGGGAGTATCGGGGTTCCGATAGATATTGGAACGTCGGGTCGCGCGTCATGTATCTCGCCGGATGGTACAACAATTGTCGCGAATGAAGCCTCTACTTTCAGTGTGTTTTACGGGCAAAATTATGGGCAGTCCGCTAATGGAACCTCCGGACAAGTCTACGCGTGCAACCAAAACGGAACAATCCTGGCGGGCGTTTCTGGCAGTAGCGCTCAAGTGTGGCAAAATACAGGAGGAGTGCTGAGTCCCACTGCGTCGTCAGCTAATGCCTGGTCCGCAAGTTCGTGGACAGGTGTGATACTCGGAGGAGAGGGATCAAGTTCGGGTCAAACGACTTCAATATTTGGAATGCCACAGGTTTCAAGTATAAGTTCTTCAACCATTACTAGTGTTAACTCTTATCAAGCACTCGTATTTGAACACGCAACGAATGGTTGGGAATCAGATTCCGTCTTAGGTTTGAATAATTCCGGTTCGATAGCTGTCGGCCAATATACAAACTCAATCGGATCGCATGGGTTTCGTGCAACGTTTGATAAGGATAATGGTAGTAGCAGCAACGACAGCTCAGCGCTAACCGTCGAGAATTGGATAAGCTACAAGGGGGGCACCCAATATAGTGGCGGCGGCGCAACAGCGGGGCTCGCTACGTATAATGCCACCGGGACGGACTTTGATGGGGATGCCGTCGTAGGTCAACTGAATAATAGTGGCTCTGCGGGCGACGCTTATCTTGCGATCGATTCCGTGGGGCTCTAACGAGACAGTCTAGTCGGAGTGAAGCAAGTCGGCCCGCAACTCACCGCCGTGCTTGAATCCCAAATCCCACGATGATTTCGGCCCAACCTCCAGGCAGGCGGAGGCCGGGCCGACAAATTCAGTTAGTCCTTGCTCAACTTACTTCACGACGAGCCCCGCGAAATCCCCCTGCTCACGCCAGCGGGCGAGCAGGTCGAAAAAGGCCAGTGCGCCTTTGGGGTACACGGCTTGGAGGAAACCACCCTCGCTGGTCCCCTCGCCGTTGTAGTACCCGGGCGTGCAGACGCTTTGATAGTTCGTCATCGGGTTGGGGTTGTTCACGGTCCGCACCCACTCCGCTTCGGCCTCGGGCGTTGGCTCGATTGATTTCGCGTTGCGCCGATTGACCAGTGTGATGAGTTGGGCGACGTGATAGGCCTGCTTATTGAGCATGTAGGTGAAGTTCGCCGTCAGGCCGGTCTGGGTCAGCCCCATATGAAAGCAGTTCGGAAAACCGTGGCTCAGGAAGCCGTGGTAGGTCCGCATCCCGTTCGCCCAATAATCGGAGAGCGAGCGCCCGTCGCGGCCATACATCGCGAATTCGGCCCGCCGCGTGTACGCCGTCCCCACCTCGAATCCCGTGGCGAAGATCAGGCAGTCCACTTCATACTCGACGCCGTCCACCACCACGCCGCGTTCGGTTATCCGCTCAATGCCCTTGACGGCGGTGTCCACCAGCTTGACGTTCGGCCGGTTGTAGGTCGGCAGGTACTCATCATTGAAGGTCGGCCGCTTGCACCATTGCCCGAACCAGGGCTTGAGCGCTTCAGCCGTTGCCGGATCGCTCACCGTCGCAGCCACCCGGTTGCGAATCTCGTTCATCTTCTGAAAGTCGGCGATCTCCGCCAACGCCGCCCTGTCGTCGGCCGAGAGCTTCGCGTCGCCTCGGTTTGAGATCAGCTCACCCAGCTTCTTGAGCGGGCTCGTCCACTTATCCCGGACCTCGTCGCGCTCCAGCTCGACGCCGTCCAGGAGGGCGGTGAAGTTGCGATTGCGATATTCCTGCCAGCCGGGCTTCAGCTTTTTCGCCCATGCCGGATCGGTGGGCGTATTGTTCCGTTCGTCCACCGAGGATGGCGTGCGCTGAAAGACGTAGAGCTGCTGCGCATGCCGGCCCAGACAGGGTATGCACTGGATCGCGGTAGCTCCCGTCCCGATAATCCCGACGCGCTTGTCCTTGAGTTTATGCAAGCCTCCGGTGGTATCCCCACCGGTGTAGTCGTAGTCCCAGCGGCTCGTGTGGAAGGTGTGTCCTTTGAAGTTCTCAATCCCCGGAATCCCGGGCAACTTGGGCTTGTTCAGCGGCCCGCTCGACATGATCACAAAGCGCGCCTTGAACACATCGCCGCGATCGGTGGTAACCGTCCAGCGTCCCGCGTCATCATCCCACCGCGCCTCTTTGATCCTGGTCTGGAAACAGGCCTTTTCGTACAGCTTGAACTGCGTGCCGATCCGTTGGGCGTGGGCAAAGATCTCCGGTGCGAAGGAGTACCTTTCCCTGGGGATGTAGCCGGTCTCTTCCAGCAGGGGCAGATAAAGGTAGCCTTCGACGTCGCACTGGGCGCCGGGATAGCGGTTCCAGTACCAGGTGCCGCCGAAATCCCCGGCTTTCTCGATAAGACGGAAGTTGGTGATCCCGGCCTCTTGCAGCCGAACCGCCGCCAGCATCCCGCCAAAGCCGCCGCCGACGATCACCACCTCGAGGTCTTCGTGCAGCGCGTCACGCGTGAAGCCCGGCTCGACATACGGGTCGACGTTGAAGTGCTCGAACGGTCCGGTGATCTCCCGGTACTGGCGGTTGCCGTCGTCGCGCAGCCGCTTGGCGCGTTCGGCGGCGTATTTCTCCCGCAATAACCCGGGGTCGAAGCCCAGCTCCTCGGGGGTTGGGATGTGACTCGGTGTGGGCTCAGTGACTGCTTCACTCATGAGGTCAGTCCTCCATTGCTGACAAGAAATCTGTCCTGCCAAAAAACTTGTGCTGCCAAGACCGTAGCATTTTTTCGCGCGAGCGTGTTATCAGGCCGCGTTTGGGCCGTACGCGGCGCCGCGCAGCGGACGCCCGGCTCACACCCTGGCGCGGACGCCGCATTCACCACGCCCGGCACGACGGGCTTGAACACACCATGATGGCGCGCAAGCCGCAGAGCCGCCGTCTGGCGTTGGCTAGTTAAGGGCGCGGCTCCGGGGTGGAGCGACCGCGCCGGCGGGCGCTTCGAGCAGCGGCGGGGGCGCCTCGGCGCCGTCCACCCCGTTGTCGACGGGATGCGCGTCGTTGCGGTCGCGCAGGGCGTGCGCCAGTACCTCGTCGATCGTGTCGACGAAGACGTACTCCATCTCGGCGCGGAGCTCGGGCGGAATGTCGTCGAGATCGTGCTCGTTGCGCCGCGGCATAATGACCGTATGGATGCCGGCGCGCCGCGCCGCGAGCACCTTCTCCTTGATCCCGCCGACCGGCAGCACCTTGCCACGCAACGTGATTTCGCCCGTCATCGCGACATCGGCACGGACCGGCCGGCCGGTGAGCAGTGAGGCGATCGAGGCGGTTATCGAGACGCCCGCCGAGGGCCCGTCCTTCGGAATACCCCCCGCCGGCACATGCACGTGGATATCGGACTTGTCGTAAAAGTCGCTCGCCAGACCCAGCTTATCGGCCCGCGAACGGATGTAGGACATCGCGGCCTGCGCCGATTCCTTCATCACGTCGCCCAGCGAACCGGTCAGGATGAGACCTTTTTGCCCGGTCATCCGGGTGCTTTCGATGAAGATGATGTCGCCGCCGCTGGGGGTCCACGCGAGGCCGGTGGCGACGCCGGGCTCGTTGGTGCGCTCGGCAACTTCCGAAAAATACTTGGGTGGCCCCAGATAATTCTGCAGTATTTCGAGCGTGACCTGCGCGGGCGCGGTCTCGCCTTCGGTGACGGCGCGGGCGATCTTGCGGCAGATGCGCGAGATTTCGCGTTCGAGATTGCGCAGGCCGGCCTCGCGCGCGTAACTGCGGATAATCTCGGACACGGCCTCGCGGGTGAATTCGATCTTCGCGTCGCCCAGGCCATTTTCGGCGAGTTGCTTGCGGATCAGATGGCGGTAGACGATCTGCAGCTTCTCTTCTTCCGTGTAGCCGGGCAGCTCGAGGATTTCCATCCGGTCGCGCAGGGCGTGCGGAATCGTGTCGAGCATGTTCGCCGTGGTGATAAACAGCACGTGCGACAGGTCGAACGGGACATCGAGGTAGTGGTCGGCGAAGGTGTTGTTCTGCTCGGGATCGAGCACTTCGAGCAGGGCCGAGGCCGGATCGCCGCGAAAATCCGCGCCCAGCTTATCGACTTCGTCGAGGATGAAGAGCGGATTGTTCGAGCCGGCGTTGCGCAGCCCCTGAATGATGCGATGGGAATCCAGAAGTAGACCACTCGCTTCAATGTCCTCTCTAGAAACTCGATCGGATGCGCTCGAACCCATTTAAGGCCGTCCCTGCCAAGCGCTGCGTATGCGGCTGGCTCTCCCACTCTCCTGATGAGTTCTCGCGTCTCCTGGCTATTTGCCGGATGTATCTTCTGCATCGATGCCTCACCCGAAAGATCGTTTTGTGCAAGTCTGAACTCCAGGCCGAAGTTCGACCGCACCGTAACCCACTGATTGAAAACGAGCAGGTTGCGCACAGACCAGGGGATGACTACGAACGACGTCGAGAGGAGCATGACAATTACAGACGTCAATGGCAGGCGGAGTGGATTCCACTTAACGGGAAGCGCCGCACACACGATCAGTACGGCGAGTGGAGCGAGTAGTGAATTGCACGTCAGTATTGTCAGTCCAGACAGGACTCCGGATGCGGTCAGGCGCAATGGCGATGGTGCATACCTTTTGGCCTGTAGCATCAAAATTACGGCACAAATGAAGAGCGCGGTGCCCAGACATCCGTTTAATTCCGTAAGGTCCGATACCAGTTGAACGCCGTGGGGTGCCAGAGCTGCAATCGTCCCTGCGCAGAGCGATACGAGCCGGCCCAACCCGAGTTCGATACCCAGTAGCACCGTCAAT
>JBKQPD010000113.1:0-2964 GCA_052145175.1 Binataceae bacterium (SeqCode)
CGCGCCAGCCATCCATAGCGAGATACCGAGACATAAACCTGCTACTATATGAGGTCGGAGTACTGACTGCGGTTGGACGCCGCCTGCGTACGCAATTCGAAACAATAGAATTATCAGCGCCGCTTCAGAAATTACCAGCAGGTCGTCGTAGCGCAAAAACCACCCTAATTAGCCCATTACTCAGTAGTCACAAAATACAGGTTACAGAAGGGGATTGGAAGAACGAGGGTCCGCGCACTTTAATCGCCCGTCTGCAGCGGACGTCGAGCCCCGCCAGTGCGCTTGATGTGACTCGAGACCCACTCATCGGGATTCAGATCAGGCGCATAACCAGGCAAGAAGTGCATGCAAGTCTCCCGTTCGTCGAGTCAACATAATAGCGCCAGATGCTGCGCTTGTGCGTCGGACGATTGTGCAAGAACAGCCGCACCGGTTTCTTGCGACGGTGCATCAACTTGCGCTGTAGTTCGATAAAGAGTCCGCTCTTCAAGGGCGCGGCATAGGTACAATACTAAAATTCCCCGCGTGCACCGACCGTCGGTCGAACAGAGTAGTGACACTTCGCCGCTGAGCAGTGCGGATTCATTGGCGAGTACCCCGAGAAAAAACATCGCAATGCCCTCCCGCGTGAACTTACTTACCAGAATCCGGGTGAGTTTGCGCCGGATTTGACCGATCTGCTCCAAAACGACGTATGGTGTGCCAAGGGACGGGTCGGAATGCGCCCCGAAATCCGTTATGCTTTAATTTATATTGTGGACACATCATTTGTGAGAGTTACGCAATGAACACGAACTTGACGTCACAACCGGGCGATGCGGAAATTCCGTGGCAGCTTCAGATGTACAATAAGTCGTTGAAGAAGCGGCAGAAAGTCGAGTTGCTGATGCGGCTGATGGGGCCGATCAGTCGCGAACGTTGTCTGCTGATTTCCGGGCACGACAACAATGGCGCGATGAACTACTGTTTCAGGGCCGCCGGCGGGAACTGGAGCTGGGGCCAGGTCTACGAAGACGGCATCGCGGAAATGTCGGAGTTTCTCGGCGAGCCTGTGGCACATGTGGATATCAACCGGTTCCCTTTCGAGGACGCGTCTTTTGACGTCCTGATCATGATCGATGTGCACGAGCACTTCGCAGACCTGTCTAATTTGAACCGGGAGATCGCGCGAGTCGTGGCGCCGGGCGGACTTGCGATTGTGACGACGCCGAACGGCGACACGCACCTGCCCGTGGCTGTATTAAAACGACATGTTGGCATGAGTCCGGAAGTCTACGGGCACGTGGTTCAAGGGTACAGGGCGTCCGAACTGCGCTCGATGATGGAGTCGGTGGGACTGAAGCCGGTCGATTGGGGTGGGTACTCCCGTTTCTTCACCGAGTTTGCGGAGCTGCTCATCAATCTGGCCTACGTGAAGATTTTTTCCAAGAAGAAAGACCATCCCGATGTGGTGCAGGGCACGATCGCCCCGACGTCCAAGAAGGAGTTGAATGCGGTGCGCAAAGAGTACCGGATGTATTCATTGATCTATCCGTTCATGTACTTGTTCTCGTTGTTCGACAAACTAATCCCCGGCCGCGGCGGTTATGCCGTGGCGGTCTCGGCGAGGAAGCCGGGTTGACCGAAGTTCGGCGCGCGCTGGTCACGGGCGCGGCGGGTTTCATCGGCGCGCATTGCGTGAGGTTCCTGGCGGCCCGGAACTGGCGCGTTCGCGCATTGGATATCCATCCCGCACCGAATGATTTTAAGTCGCTGGACGTCGAGTTCGCACAGGCCGATCTGCGGGATTCCTTAACTTTGACTGCTTTATTGCAAGGCGTCGACGTGGTCTTTCACCTGGCGAGCGTGCACCTAGACGTGGGTGCGAGTTACGCGGAATTTGAGGCCGTAAACGTCGGGGCCGTTTCTGCACTGGTCGCCGCATGCGCGGCCGCGAAAGTGCGTCGCCTAGTGCATGTAAGCAGCGTAGGGGTTTACGGTCATATCGAGCATCCCCCCGCCGACGAGTCAGCACCGTTGCATCCGGAAAATGACTACGAACGGACCAAACGGGCCGGGGAAGATGCGGCACGCGAGGCGGCGAAACAGTACGGCGTGGATTTGGTTATCGTCAGACCCTCGTGGGTCTATGGTATTGGATGTCCGCGAACGGAAAAACTAATCGGCGCGCTGCGCCGGGGGCGCTTTTTCTATATCGGCGCCGCGAGGAATCTGCGCCACCCCGTGTTCATCAGTGATTTTCTGGAAGGGATGTGGCTTGCGGCAAACGTCTCGGAGCCACTTGCCGGAGCGACGTTTAATATCGCCGGGCCCCGCTGGATGACGGTTCAGGAAATGGTGACGACGTTTGCGACTGCCATCAACGCTCGGCCGCCGACCTTGCGCATACCGCGCGCGGTTGGATACGCGGCGGGATGGGTCGCAGAGCTCGTCGGTTCGGTAATGAAAATCAACCCGCCGATCTCGCGCCGTACGCTGGCTTTCTTTGAAAATGATAATGCTTTCGATATTTCCGCAGCGCGTATACGCCTGAAATATGAGCCTCGGGTCGAATTGCTGGACGGCGTACGGTGCGTGCTGCAGGCTTCCGCCGCGCACTGAAGCAGCGGTCGGCCTCTCAGGCAGGGGGCAATTCGCAAACGCTTTCAGCATGAAGCCTGCGCGAGGGTCCTCGGGGGGGTCGTCAACTGTATGCCGGACAAAAACAAGCGTTCCCAGATGCTCAGATTAAGCAGCGTCCAGAACAAGTGGCTATGGTTGTGCCGGCTCTGCTGATGTTCCTGCCAAAACCCCCGCAGCGCGGAAACGTTAAAATAATTGGCGACCAGCCCGGAAGAAAACACCGTGTCATACGTGTACTCGAGCAAATCACCTCTTATCCAGTTCTTCATTGGGATGCTGAAGCCTTGCTTTTTGCGATGGGCTATTCCTGGCGGCAGGCGGTTTTCCATCGCGGTCTTCAAC
>JBKQPD010000114.1:0-24613 GCA_052145175.1 Binataceae bacterium (SeqCode)
CAAGGGGACCGGCCGCTTGAGTTAGTTTGGGGCTCCGCGGCCGGCCCCTTGCTCAACCGCCCCGCCAAGGGCATTACTTCAACCGACTCTACTTATAACTGCGGGTAAGTTGGGGGGCAGACCAGCGCGAACGAACTTCGCAGAGGCTTGGATAAGGATTCATAAAACTCAGCTGCGTTAAGCCCACGGCCGTACGTCTTCCACCACTGCGACCACAGCCAGATGTGGAGGAGTTTGGGCGTAATATAAAGGGTAGCGTCACCCTGGAGAATCTTCTGATTTCTCAGCTCGCTGATGATTTCGTTGAACCTGTCCGAGCTGAAGGTGCGGTCCCGGCGCGCGATGATGTCGCAGATTTCCTCGCTCTCACGGGCAACATATTTTTCGAACCCGAAACGCTTGAAAAGAGATATGTAATGCAAAACTTTGCTGCGCAACGTTACCTGCGGGTCGGAGGAGTGTCGATAGCCCGCGACGTATCTTTTCCAGATGTCCTCTGACGCGCTCGGTCGAAGTATGTCTTCGGGGTTATGGATCAAATTTTGTGCGAGAACGTGTGCGACACGGGGGGACCCGCCGCAGTACGCGGCCCACCTTGTCGCGATCTCGGCTGGCACTTTGTAATTTTCGATAATTGCCGAAATTTGGGTCTTTTCGAGTGGTGGGGCTTCGAAGCAGGACAAGGCACGGTCAGCTTCGTCCGTTTCGTTGTAAATTGTGAGAATCCTGATTCGATGGCCTTGTCGATGTAAGCGATTCCAAATTTCATACCGATCCTTCGGAGAACACTCATCGACGACGAGATGGACCCAAAACCTGTTGTCTTCGCGAATTAGTGCGGACGATAAGGGACTACTTAAGAAATTCGTTGCGCAGCTGAAGTATATTACGAGAGGTGCCAAATCTGCGGCCGCTGTCGCTTCAAACGCGAGCCTCGTCTTTCCGACCCCCTGCTTCCCCCAAAAGGCGAATATGGAGAGCTGCGCTATCGGTATTTCGAAGACCGGCCTGAAGATCTTCAATAGCCTTCTTCTGGGATGGCCCAGCCTCGTAGTGCGCACGATTGTCACCGCGGTCCGCCCACTCCGAGTGATTCATTCCGCCACCAATGTCGCGGCGATTGACTAGAAGTGAAATTGAAGGGAAAGGCTTGAGAAAGGCGATAGTCTGATTCTGACGGCAGATTTCGATCTTTGCCGTCTCGTAGGTTGAAGAGATCGTTTTGAGGAGCTTCTGAAAGGCCTTCGCAGTCGCGTCTTCCACCGGGTCTGGATTGTCGCTGCCGAAAAGCACGACCACGAGCGTACCGCCCTTGTCGAAGCAGGCTTTCACGCGCGGCTTCAAATCGTCCGACGTAAGCTCGTACTTCGAGGCGCCCTTGCGGAGGAGAATATTGCGAATATAGCGCTCACCCTTCAGCGAAAACTTGCCAGTTTTCACTTGGTAGCGCGTGATTCCGGGTTTGATGATTCCCTGACCGGACACCGTCGGTGCGTCTCGAATGTCGGCGTCTACACCACCATCTTTTGCATCTATCGAAGTCGGAACATTTATGAGATTTTTCGCGATCCCGACCGCGCTGGCCTCGGCCCAAAGGAGCTGGCGCAAAACATCGACGGCTTGTTCAGCGTTTAGGCGTCCCAAGTCATGAACATTAACGTCGAATACGGTGGCGTGATCCACACCTCGACTGGTACCACTTGCCTCAAAAGGCAGCAATGAGACAATCAATTCCCAGTTTGAGCACGTGTGAGCAATAAATCGACATAGCACAGCGATTCATGGCGTGAAGCTCAATTTCGAGGGTGCGACGCCGGCTCTTGTATCGTCTGTTTGAAGAAAACGCGCGGCGTCTCAGAAACGCCGGAGGCTTGGTCCGCCGCGCGATAAGGCGTAAATCAAAACTGCCCGATGCAGGGCGGAGGAGCGGCTTGATGAATCACGTGGAGATAGTTGACGGTCCTTTCTTCGAGGATCTCGAGGTCGGTCAAATCGTGACCGACGCGCCCTCGCTCACGCTGACCGACGGACTCGCCGCGCTCCATCGCGCGATCGTGGGCGACCGGTTCCGGCTCGCGCTGGACACCAATTTGAGCCGCGCCGTTACCGGCGGCCCGATCGCCGATCCGGCGCTGGTCTGGGACGTCGCGAATGGCCAATCGACCCTGCTGACGCGCCGCGTGGTCGCGAACCTCTTCTACCGCGGGCTGATCTTCCGGCGCTTCCCCCGGATCGGGGATACTCTGCACACGACGACCGAGGTGGTCGCGCTGCGGCAGAATCGCGCGCAGCCTGGACGCGCCGCGACCGGCGTCGCCGTGCTCCGAATCCGTACGGTGGATCAGGAGGGGCACGCGGTGCTCGATTATAAGCGCTGCCCGATGCTGCCGTTGCGCGATCCCGACCGGCAGACCGGTCGCGACGCGGAGCTGGCTGAAATCCCCGCCGAGCTCGATCCGGAGGTCCTGCGTGCGTCGATCACGGGCTGGCGGCTCGCGCGCTTCGGCCAACTGGTGGGCGGCGCGCATCTGGCTGGCCTCGAGCCGGGAACGGCCTGGGAAATCGCCGGTGGCGACGTGGTTTCGTCCGCGCCCGAACTGGCCCGGATGACCCTCAATATCGCTATCGCCCATCACGACGCCGGCGTCGGCGGGCGGCTGGTCTATGGCGGTCACACGATCGGGATCGCCGCGGCGCAAGCCACCCGCGCGATCCCGAACCTGGTCACGATCGTGGCCTGGCATAGCTGCGACCATCTGGCGGCGGTGCGCGAGGGCGATACGCTGCGGAGCACGCTCGAACTCGAGCGGATCGAGCCGCTGGCCGCGGGTGACGGCGGGGGGCTGGTCCATCTGCGTTCGCGCGTGCGCGCCGATCGCGCCGGGCAGGTCATTGACGTCCTTGATTGGCGTTTCGTCGGAGTAATGTCATGAGCGGAATTCTTACAGGTTTGCGGATCGTCGAGGGCTCCGCGTTTGTCGCGGCGCCGCTCGCCGGTATGACCCTGGCGCAACTTGGCGCCGACGTGATTCGCTTCGATCAGATTGGCGGTGGCCTCGATTACCATCGATGGCCGCTGGCGGCCGACGGTCAAAGCCTCTTCTGGGCCGGCTTGAACAAGGGCAAACGGTCGATTCAGCTCGACCTCGGCTCGCCGGCCGGGCGCGAATTGGCCACCGCCCTGATTACCGCGGCGGGCGATGAGGCCGGGCTCTTCCTGACCAACTTCCCGATGCGCGGATGGCTCGAATACGAGACGCTGGCCAAGCGCCGGCCCGACCTGATTATGGTCGCGCTGACCGGTAACCCGGACGGCACCAGCGAAGTCGACTACACGGTGAATCCGGCGACGGGGTTTCCGTGGGCGACCGGGCCGCGCAATCTCGCCGAGCCGCTAAACAGCGTCCTGCCCGCGTGGGATATCGCGCTGGGCTCGCTGGCCACGATCGGGATGCTGGCGGCCGAGCGGCGGCGCGGACGTACCCGGCAGGGACAGCTCGTCCGGTTGTCGCTGTCCGACGTGGCGTTCGCGATGGTCGGTAATCTCGGCCGTATCGCCGAGGCGGAGCTGGGCGCGCGCGATCAACCGAAGGACGGGAATTATCTCTACGGCGCCTTCGGTCACGATTTCGAGACCCGCGAAGGGCGGCGCGTGATGGTCGTGGCGCTGACGGCGCGTCAATGGAACGCCCTGGTCGAGGCGACCGGTATCGGGACGGCCTGCCGCGACGTCACCCACGCGACCGGCCACGACCTGAGCACCGAGAGCGGACGCTTTCAGGCGCGCGATCTGATCGCGGCCCTGCTGCGTCCGTGGTTCGCGGCGCGCGACCTCGCGGAAATCCGCAAGACCTTTGCCGGCACCAATGTCTCGTGGGGGCCGTATCAGACTTTCCACCAGTTGATCACGGAGGATCCGCGCTGCTCGACCGCGAATCCGATGTTCGCCGAAGTCGCGCAACCCGGGGTCGGAACCTATCTGATGCCGGGCTCGCCGCTCGATTTCGCCGGGATGGAGCGCCTTCCGGTGCGGCGCGCGCCGCTCCTCGGCGAACATACGGACGAGGTTCTGACCGACGTCCTGGGGCTCAGCGGCGGGCAAATCGCAAAGCTGCACGATGAGGGCGTCGTCGCCAGCGCATCCTCGCGAGAGAGTTAAGAGGGCGCTGCCTCCATCGAGCTGCTTCCTTTTTCTGTCATTCCCGCGCGTGGCTGCCGCGCGAGGAATCCCGGATTATTCGCGTGCGTAACTGCCGGTTGCCTATAGCCATGTGAGAACGCGCGGGAAATTGGGAGGCATTGATTCCGCGAGCCACTTGATATGATTCCGGCCATCGGCTTCGAGGTCAAGGAAGCGCAACAGATCGCGCCTCTTTGGGAGCTGCGCTAGGTCGCCGTCCGTCTTTGAAACTATTTCGTCTATCCAGCGAACAAACCACAGCATGACAGATCGCGCGAACTGCCGTGCGGTGCGTAGATGACCGGCCTGAACGTCGCTCGGTGTCGAGGTGCCATGAACCAATTCTGAACGAGTATCGTACAGGTCCCTAAAACTTTTCCGGATTTCTTTACGCTCCGCCTCTGTGCCTCCAAGGATTCGCGATACTCGCTGAGCGAGGCGCTCCGTAATGCCGCCGCTGTCCTCGCCGAATAGCGCTTCGATTGTCGTGATATGCCACAGGAGCTGCTCCACACCGCTGGCGAAAAACGCTTTCACCAGGAAGCCGAGACCCGCCTCAATTAATTCTTTGCTCCACTCAAAACTCCGCAATCTAGTGAGGCGTTCTGATTCTGCTTTCACAAACACTTCGAAGTCATTTGTTTCGGCTTTATCAAAATGAAAATGGATCGTCGGTCTATCTCCGATCTCCTCTCCAGTATCAGGATCAACTTCCGGCTCCCGCGCGAGCATCCTTGTATTCGGAATTGGACCAAAGGGTGAACCGCGAAAGCCGTCATCAACTCGCAAGACAAAAGGTATTTCGAATCCTCTCCAATCGAAGTCGTCATCTGCCCCCCAATCAGGAAGCCATGGATAGAAAACAAGCGCCTGAAGTGCCAGTTCGGTTGGATCCGGGTGAGGTGTATATGCCCATCGCGCGTGGCCTACAGAGGTAAGATCGACAAGAATTTTACCGATGGGTGGTGTCCGCTCCTTTTCTTCCGCGACCAGCCACCAATAACCCAACAGATCATCGGTTGGCATCTGCGCCCATTTGTAGAAAAGTGCCCTAGTACGGTTCTGAAAAATGTTTTCCAAGTCCACTTTCGACAACCGAACAATCTTGAACTGCCCGAAATCCATTCGGTCGTTCCAAAAGCTCACATATTCGATCGGAGCGAGATAGGTCACGTGATTCTGCTCACGCGAAAACGCCTCTTGATACGACTGGAAGACGACAGCGCAGTCCAGAAGGTCTTCAACGACGACCCGTTCGTATACGCCTGACCTCCGAAACCAGTTGCCGACGGATTCCTTCCAACCCCTGCTGCCGTGGCGGGTGCCTCGGTAGATCCTTTTTGTCTCCTCCACCAGAGTGGAGAACTCGGCGCTGGCCTCTAGTGCCAGAATGATGTCCGGCAGGGCCGCCGTTCCAGGAACCGCACGCAAAACGGCGCGCGTCGCGGCGCGCGGAGCCTCAGCGAGTGCGTGGCGAGCCTTCAATATAAAGGCGCTAAACGATTGTTCCAACTCCACCGGCATTTATCCTTCCTTGGAACATCATTTCCATATGTAGTCGGCGGTAAGCTAGTCTTCGAGTCCCGCAATTCGGGATTTGAGCCAGCGCTGAGGCGGAAACTGATCCGGGATTCCTCGCGCGGCAGCCACGCGCGGGAATGACAGGATAAGGCATCGATTTCTCATCACATCAGAACAGCGGCTCTTCGGATTCCAGCCCCAGCAACAGCCGGCCCGCCGGGCGGTACATCTTCAGATGGACCACGCGATGCTGGCAGGCGGTCATGATATCGCGCAGATCGCGATCGAGCCGGTTCGTGCGGAAAATCGAGCTGGTCGCCGCCGTATCGTAAAGCGTCGCGACAATCTGCTTGGCCGCCTGATGCGCATAGGTCATCGACATGCGGTACTGGGCGCGCTGCCGTGGCGAGGGTTTGCCGCCTCCGCTTAGCGTCGCCCAGAGATCTTCCAGCGTGCTGTAGACGTAGCTGCGGGCCGCGCCGAGCTGCGCCTCGCTCGCCGCGATCGTCTCCTGCACGCCGGGATCGTCACGCATCAGCTTGCCCCCCGGCATCATCCACTGCTTCCGCAGACTCAGCTCTTCGACAAAGTCGAGCGTGCTGCGCGCGATCCCGAGCGGAACCCCGCAATGCGAGACCAGGAACAGCGGCGGGAACGCGTAGAGCGGGCGGCGGCAGTGCGACGCCTCGAGCATGGTCGTGCCGTCTTCGAAAGGCACGAAGACATTGTCGACGACGAAGTCGTTGCTGCCCGTGCCACGCATCCCGGTGGTGTCCCACACATCGACGACTTTGACTTTCGCCGCCGGCACCAGTAGTGCGCGAAACTCCGGATTGCGGCCATGCATACGCGGTACGCCATTCTCATGGACGATACAGCCGCAGACGAACATGCTCGCGTGTTGCGAACCGCTGGCGAAATGGAACGTTCCGCTGACGCGATAGCCGCCCGCGACGAGATCGGCGCGTTGCGGCGGCCGAATCTGCCCGGCTAGGACGCTCTCGACTCCGCCGAACAGACGGCGCGCGGCGGCGGGCTCGAGAAACGCCGCGAGAAAACTGCCCGCCGACGATATCATCGAGAGCCAGCCCACCGAGCCCTCGATCCGCGACAGCTCTTCGACCACGCGCACCTGGCCCATCGGATCGATCTCGAAGCCGTCGTAGTCGCGCGGCACCCCCATCCGGAAGACCCCGGCCTCCATCAGGCTGCGGGCGAGCGGCGGCGGCAGGCGCCGCTCGGCCTCGATTGTCGCCGACGCGGCGCGGATCTGCGGTTCGAGGGCACGAACCTTGTCGAGTATTTCCTGGGTCGCCGGAGCGATAGAGTCGGCTGCCATTGATTTTGGTTCCTTCAGAATGGTTTCGAGCGCGGACATTCGTTGGCCACTTCTCCCGGCGTCACCGTCCACGTTCTCGTGACTCTGACTTACCGCATCAGTGCCGGAATCCCAAGGGGACTGCGGCATCAACCGTCCGCGTCTACCGCCACAAACAGCTTCGGAGTATTAGAGAACGATATGGAATGGACTGCTGTTTTTCGCAAAGTACCCGAAGGTTACATTGCAGTTGTCGAGGAGCTGCCCGGCGCGAACACGCAGGCCGCGACTTTGGACGAAGCCCGCCATAACCTCAGGGAGGCCGTAGCGCTGGTGCTTGAAGCCAACCGCGCCCTGGCCGAGGAATCCGCTTGACCTAAGCCTTCTGCTGTCATTCCCGCGCGCGTTCCGGTAGACCGTGGCGGAACGAGAAGATAAGGCGCGGAAGTAACGCCTCGCGCGGGAGCCTGCCCTGAGTCCCTCGAAGGGAATCCCGGACGCCGGCATCCCGTCTAGGGAACCTCTGCACAAGTGATTTTGTCATTCTGAACGGAGTCTGCGCAGTGAAGAATCCCGGGATTCTTCGCTCCGCTCAGAATGACAAAAAGGGGCCTATAGTTATAATAAGTAGCGATGGCATTCCGAGCGCAGCGAATGGATATTCATCTTCGCTCTGGCCCAAGTGCTGGGCGCTGTGAAGGGAAGGGCAAAAATCACATGTGCAGACCTTCCCTATGAGACCTGGCCACCGCCCGCACCGGGGAATCCGGATCCGGGATTCCCTTCGAGGGACTCAGGGCAGGCTCCCGCGCGAGGCGTTACTTCCGCGCCTTATCTTCTCGTTCCGCCACAGTCTACCGGAGCGCGCGCGGGAATGACAGCAAGAGCGGCCTAGTCGATCAAATCTTGCGCGAGAGTCTCCGCCAGCGCGCCGCGAATCTCGGCGCGGGCCGTCATCTTTGGATGGTCGACTTCGAGCGCGACCTTGCCCGCCTCCGCCAACGTCCGAAATTCCTCCGCGTCGAGTCCACCGAGCGGAAACCGCACGAACTGCACGGAGCTCACGCGGTCGGGCGACATCTGCCGCAGGTCGAAGCGCGCGCTCTCGCGGCGATTCGCGAGGCAGATCCAGACGTGACGTTCGAAGCCGATCAGCTCGCGCAGGGCGACGTCGCGTTGCGCCGCGTCGGGGTATTCGATCAGCATCGTCGCAGTCAGCTCGCCGGGCCGCGGTAGCAGCTCATTGTAGGTGTCGATCTCGTGGCGGATAGCGGCCTCGTCGGTGATGCGCTCCGTCCGCAGCATCTCCTCCACCTGATACCAGACGGTCTGCCCGTTTTCGAAGAGCAGCGTCAGATGCTCGCCCAGGTCAAGGCGGCGGCGATTCTTCTCGGCGATAAAGAGTGGCCGCAGGCGCGGGCGCAGCACGTCGTATTGCTCGAACGGGATAATTTCCTTCAGCGTTACCGGCTTCAACTGCTTGTTTCCTTGGGGAGGTTTTCAACCTTGGTCGCAAAGCCCCCCGGATCATAAGCGCGCGCGAGAATCTCCGCCGGATTCAACGGCCGCGTGCCGGTGCCCTGCTCGATCTGGATCGCCGCGAGCGGACAATCGGTCGCCATCAGATTGGCTTCGGCGTCGCGCATCCCGGCGAAAGCCTTTTCGCCCCATTTCATCGAGAGCGCAAAGAACTCCCGCTTCATCGCCCACGTGCCGTCGTGCGCCGTGCAGGCGTCGACCGTGTCGATCTCGACCCCGGGAATCCGCCGCAACAGGTCGCGCGAGCGCAGACCGATATTCTGCGCCTTCAGATGGCAGGGGACATGGTACGCGATTTTGCCGGGCGTCGACTTGAAGTCGCGATTGAACTTGCCCGCGCGGAAAAGCTCGTAGAGCACTTCATGCGGATCGGCGATCGCGCGCGCGAGTTCCGCCGCGTCCGCGGTGCCGAGCAGGGTCGGATATTCGGCACGCATCGTGAGCGAACAGGTCGGGTTGATGGCCGCGATCCGATAACCCTTGCGCGCAAGCGGCAGCAGGGTCGCGACATTGCGCCGCGCCTGCTGGCGGGCGAATTCAACGTCGCCGCCGTCGAGCGCGGGCATCCCGCAACAATTCTGATCCGGGCTCGCAATCGCGCAGCAGTTTTTCGCGAGCACTTTTACCAGGGCTTGGCCGGGCGCCGGGTTGTAGTAGTTGACGAAGCAGGTATGGAAGATCGCGACTTTGGCGGCGGGCGCGGCCGGCGCGGCGGGCAGCCCTTCGCGCTGAAGCCACTTCTCGAAGGTCTCGTGCGCGAACTCGGGGAGTTGCTTGTCGCGATGGATTCCGAGCAGCTTTTCCATCACGGCGCGCTGCCATTTGCTGCGGCACGCCCGGTTGGCGAGGCCGGGCACGATCGCGCCCAGGCGGCCGGTTTGATCGGGGTTGCCGAGCATCTTCTCGCGCCGCCCGATTCCCTCTTCGCGCGCCTGCACGGCGCGCGCCCGCATCACGAGGCGCGGGAAGTCGAGCTGGAATTCATGGCCGTCGCGCGGCGTATACGGGCATTTGACCTCGCACAGCTTGCATTCGTAACAAAGGTCGATCACCTCGCGCTTTTCGGCGGCCGTGAGACTGCGGACGTCCTCGTCGCCGTGCGCGTCGACCGCCTTGAACAGCGCGGGAAACGACGGACATAAGTTGAAGCACAAGCGGCAGCCATGACAGATATCGAAGGTCCGGTCGATCTCGCGATCGAGCTTCGCGCGCTCCCAGTAGCGCGGCTCGTTGGGATCGTAAGTCAGCGCGTCGGTGGGCCGCGATTCAATTCTTGCCATCAGATAATCCGCCGCCGGGGCCAGAGCAGGGCGCACCGCAAGTCAGGAGCGCGCGTCAATTCACGCGGGAGCATGGCGATAACACCAGCCGGTCCGGGCGCTAACGTCGCGCCGGACCGGCTGGTGTCAGCCGTTATGATCGGGAAACCGGGGGACGGCGGACTAGACCGTCTCGGCCGCCTTCGCGAAACGTCCGGCGTGCGACTTCTCCGCCTTGGCCAGCGTCTCGAACCAGTCCGCGATTTCGTTGAAGCCCTCGGTGCGGGCCGTCTTGGCCATCCCGGGGTACATGTCGGTGAACTCGTGGGTCTCGCCGTGGACCGCCGACTTGAGATTCTTCGCGCTGTCGCCGATCGGCAGGTCAGTGGCCGGATCGCCAACCGCCTTCAGGTAGTCCAGATGGCCGTGCGCGTGGCCGGTCTCACCTTCGGCGGTATCGCGGAAGAGCCCGGCGACGTCCGGATGACCTTCGACGTCGGCGATCTTCGCGAAATACAGATAGCGGCGATTCGCCTGGCTCTCGCCCGCAAACGCGTCCTTAAGGTTTTGATGGGTTTTGGTGCCTTTTAGATTTGCCATTTTTCTTCTCCTGATCCCTCTTTGTTGGATCTTTGCTTGTTATCCGAACCCTTCCCTGTGGTTCGAATGCTTTATTTGATGCGACGGTTAGCGCGCGACAATCGTTGCAGAGCGCCTGAATTTCGAGCGACCAGCCGAAGGTCTGGTAGCCTTCGAGCGCCGGGTTGGCGCCGAGGATCCGGTCGAGACCGGCGATTTCGAGATCGCGAATCCGCCGGCAGCGGACGCAGACGACGTGCTGATGGGGCGTCAAATTGGCGTCGTAACGCGCGCTGTCGTGCAGCACGGTGACTTTGCGCGCCTCGCCAATCCGGCATAGCGTTTCGAGCGTGCGATGAACGGTCGCCAGCGAGATATGTGGATGGCGGTCGCGGACCTGCGCGAAGACCTCTTCGGCGCGCGGATGGGCGGTCGAGCTCAACAGCGCCTCGATAATCGAGAGCCGTTGCGGCGTTACCGCGAGCCCGCCCGCGTGGCATCGCGCGGCAAACTCGTCCAGCCGCTCACGCGCGTAACCCGCACGGTGCTGATCCGTTACCATTCGCAAATCCATATCGCGTGATAATCATTATCATCCAGCTATGATAGGCGTCAAGGGCGGCCCGGCACGGTATAGGGATCAAACCGCCCGAACGAAAATGTTTCACGTGAAACATCCGCCTGGACGACCGCCGCCCGACTCCTTCTCGGCGGTCTCTTATCAGGGCGCGTGCGAGCCGCTAGAATCGGGCGCGGCCGGCGGCTTGCCCGCCTCGCGGTTTCGCGCGAGGATCGGTTGGCGAGGGTCGTCCCGTTACGTGCTCAAGCGATTTTGCCCGGCACGGGCCGGTCGTGCGCCGGACTGCCGGTTAAGAGGAACGAACACCGTAGATGGCTATGCGCCGGAGATTTTCCAGCTTTACGAGGAGTGGCGCGGTGGGGCGTCATTCGCTGGTCGACGAGAGTAACGCGTTTCCCGACGCGTTCGCGACGACGCGGCTCGCGGATGCGGTCAACTGGGCGCGAAAGTACTCCTTCTTTTCCTATCCGTTCGTGACCGCCTGCTGCGGGATGGAATATTTCTCCGTCGCGGGGCCGCGCTACGATATCGACCGCTTCGGCGCGGCGCTGCCCCGTTTCACGCCGCGGCAGGCCGACCTGCTGTTCGTGGTCGGCACGATCACGCAGCGTCAGGCGCCGATCCTCAAGCGCGTCTATGATCAGATGGCCGAGCCCAAGTGGGTGGTCTCGTTCGGCGCCTGCACCAGTTCCGGCGGTCCTTACGACAATTACGCCGTCCTGCAGGGTATCGATCGGATTGTGCCGGTCCATCTGTATATCCCCGGATGTCCGCCGCGGCCCGAAGCCGTGCTCGACGGACTGATCAAATTGCAGGAGCGCGTGCAGCACGAGCGCGCGGGCACGGCCTGGCCCGGACTCACGCTGCATGGGAGCGGGCGCAAAATTGGCTGATACTCCAAAACTGGTTCATGTCACGGTCGACGGCCGCGTGATCGAGACGCCGGAAGGCATCCCCTTGCTGCAGGCGATGCTCGACGCGGGCCTCGATATTCCGCACTACTGTTACCATCCCAAGCTTTCGATCGACGGCTCTTGCCGGCTCTGCCAGGTCAAGATCGAGGGCATGCCGAAGTTGCAGATTTCATGCAATACGCAGGTCCGCGACGGGATGATCGTCAACACCGTGGACCCCGAGGTCGCGCTCACGCGCCGCGGCGTACTCGAACTGCTGCTGATGAACCATCCGCTCGACTGCCCAATCTGTGACAAGGCGGGCGAGTGCTGGTTGCAGAACTACACGATGCGCTTCAGCAGCCGTTTTGCGCGGACGCTCGAACCGCGGCGCAAGCGGGCGAAGCGGATCGATATCGGCGAGCGGATGTTGCTCGATCAGGAGCGCTGTATCCTGTGCCGGCGTTGCGTGCGCTTCTGCCGGGAGATCAGCAAGACGGCGGAGCTCGCGGTCTTCAACCAGGGTGACCGCTCCGTGCTCGACGTCTACGGCGATAACCGGCTGAACAATGATTACTCGATGTGCACGGCGGACGTCTGTCCGGTCGGCGCGCTCGAAACCAAGGATTTCCATCACAAGCTGCGCGTCTGGTTTCTCGAAGAGACCGCCAGCGTCTGTCCGGGATGCGCCAACGGCTGCAATATCATGGTCTCCAGCTACCGCAACCGGCTCTGGCGCCTGACACCGCGCCGCAACGACGAAGTCAACGACACCTGGATGTGTGACGCGGGCCGGCTCAATTACAAATTTGTCGGGGCTAAGGATCGGCTCCGCACCCCGCTCGTCGCCCGCGACGGCGCCCTGGTCGAAACCGGCTGGGCGGACGCGCTCGAGCAGGCGGCGACCGCGCTCGGCGAATTCAGGAATCGCCACGGCGGCGCCGCGTTCGGCGCGCTCCTTTCACCCCATCTCACCAACGAAGAGAGTTACTGCCTGGGCGAGCTGCTCGCGGCGCTCGGGGTCAGCCGGATCGCGATGGCCGTCCCGGGCGGCAAGGCCGACGATCTGCTGATCAAGGCCGAGAAGGCCGCCAACGCCCGGGGCGTGCGCGAGCTGGGGTTGGTGCGCGGCGGCGACGACGGTCTCGCGGGGCTGCTCAGCGCGATCGCCAGCGGCGAGCTCAAGGGGCTGTATCTATGTGGCGGCGATCCCGCGATGGCCGGCCCGCCGCCCGCCCTCGCGCCATTGCTGGCGCGGCTGGAACTGCTGATCGTACAGGATCTCAAGCTCGATCCCGCTTACGCCGGCGCGCGAGTGGTTCTGCCGACCACGACCTTCGCCGAGAAGGACGGCACCTTCACCAATCACAGCGGACGCGTGCAACGGATCAACAAGGTGATCGAGACGCCGGCGGACTGGATCGACGACGGCGGCATTTTCACTCATCTGTTGAACCGGCTGGAGGGGCGCAAGGACCAGTTCGCGTTGCCGCGGATCTGGGCCGCGATGGAGCGCGACGGCAGTCCCTTCGCGCGCTTGCGTCTGGCCGCGGTCGGCCCGCAGGGCGCGGCGCTCGAATCCGGCTCATGATGATGGCGTACCAGCACACTCGCGCCCCAGGGTGGCTTCTGCTTGACATTCCCGTCCCGACCGGTCATAGCGCGAACGGGGAGCGCTCGCGCTAGCCGGCGGCTTTGCCGGACGTTGTTCAGGCGTGAGCGCAAAGTTCAGCCAAGCTTCGCCAAAGCAGGTCGCGGGGGACAAGTGCCATGGCAACGTCATCGACGGTTGATTCCGCTGGATTGAAGGGCTATTTCGCTCAGCATCGCACGCTCGACCGGTATCCCGAGGGCGCCTATCGATGGTGGATGCTGGCGTTGACCGTGATGGCCACGGTCGTCTCGTTCTACGAATTCGGCTTTTCCGCGTTGCTCCCCTACTGGATGAAGTCGCTGCACTTCAGCGAAGTAGATTTCACCCATTTCCTCGCCTTGGCCGTGTTCCTCTCGGCGGTCTCGGCGATGTTCGGTGGGCCGCTCGCCGATCGTCACGGTCGCGTCGTGGTGATCGACGTCTGCCTCGTGATTATCGTCGCGCTCACCTTCTGCAATCTGCTGATGACCGGCTTCTGGTCGTTTATGGTCGTGCGTGGCGCGATGAATATCGTGGCCGGCCTGATGTGGGGGGCGCTCGGCGGCTTGACGCGCGATATGTCGCCCCGGGTGAGCCGCGGCGCCGCCTTTGGCCTGCTTACTCTGGGGGCGGTGGCCTGTCAGTGGCTGTGGAACGAAGTTCCGGCGAAAACCTTGTTGATGTTCGGTGAGCGCTGGGAGGCCCAAATTCTGATCATGGGCGTGCTTGCCGTGATTCTCACGATCCCGGTCCTGCTGTGGCTCAAGGACCTGTCCCCAACGCTCCGTCTGGGAGTGGTGGGCGAAGCCGCGAGCGAGGCGTTCGAATCCGGTGACTTGGCTGGCGCCGCGCCGACCACCGCGATAGCCGCCTTCGGGCAACTGCTCGGGCGCTGGGAGTCGTGGTTGCTGGTGGTGGGCTGTGTCGCGTTCCTCACCGTTGCAATTACGATTCAGACCTTCGGGCCGCTGATGTTCTCGCAGGCCTTTAAATTCAACCGGCCCGATGCCGCCGCGATGACGGCGAATTTCTGGCTGCTCAATCTTGTGATGCTGGTGCCGGCGGGCTACCTGTCGGATGCTCTGCGCGTGCGCAAGCCGCTCAGCCTCTTGCTTGGCGCCGCGACCCTCGGAATCCTCATATGGTGGTTCCGCAACTTTTATCCGCCGCTCTCGCAGAATTCGCTGGCGTACGTTACCCTGCTGCTCGGAGGAATTACCGCGTCGGCCTTCATCCCCTGGTGCGCGCTCTACTCGGAGTACCTCGAAGACCTCTCGCCGGCCCTGCAAGCGACAGGATGGTCGTTCTTCCAGATGGTCTATCGGCTCTGGATCGTGGTCTCGGGCTTACTCCTGCCCTATGTGACCCGGGTTTATGGCTGGCAGGTCTGGATGGAAGGGATGATCGCCGCGGTGGTGTTATTCCTAGGATCGCTGCTGGTGCTGCGCGGCTACTGGCGGCCCGCCACGTCGCCCAGCGCGACGGTCGCGCACGGCGCCCCGGCGCACGCGGCCGGGGGCAGGTAGTATCGACGGAGGGCGTGGGCGTTTAGACGAGTGTGTGCGAATGGCAGTTCAGGTAGTCAAAGTAAAACGTCCGGCCCAGTCGTTCTCCAGCGCCAGCCCGTGGCTCGCGATCCCCAAGGGCTTGTGGGTCTCCTTGCGGCATCTGTTCCGCAACCTGTTTCTCTTTGCGCGCGGGCGCCAGGACTTCGTGATCAATTTTCCCGAACAACGACTCGTCCAGCCGCCGGCCTTGCGCGGGATGCCCGTGCTCGTGCAGATGGCGAACGGCAAGGAACGGTGTGTCGCCTGCGGGATGTGCGAATGGGCGTGTCCGACCAGTTGTATCTCGATTTTCCCGGCCGAAACCAACGACGAGGTCGAACGCTATCCCGACGTGTTCGATATCGATATGTCGCGCTGCATGTTCTGCGGACTGTGCGAGGAAGCCTGTCCCGAGGAAGCGATCGTGATGAGCCGGCAGGTCGAGATCGCGAGCTACTCGCGCCGCGGCTCGCTTTGGCATAAACAGGATCTGCTGGTTCCAGCCGCGAAACTCACAACCCGTACCGACTATATCCGCCGCAATTACGACCGTTGACCAATATGCCAGCTGATAAGCCCGACAGTCCGACGACCGCCGCGGAGCAACAGCCCGCGCTCAGCCCCATCCTGGAGTTGGTCAAAGCGCGCGTGGGGGAGTTCGTGGTCGAGTACCAGAGCTTTCGCGGCGACGACCGGATTCATCTCGATCGGGCGAATCTGCTGGCGGTCGCGCAGGCCCTGCGCGACGATCCGGCGCTGGCCTTTGACCTGCTGCTTGACGTGACGGCGATCGATTACCTCGGCCAGCCTGACGATTTCACCACGCACCTTGAAGTCTGGGATCGTAATCAATCAGCAACGCGCCGTATGCCGCTCCGCCGCCACGAACTGGTGCTGCCGCCGCCCGGGCCTCATCCGCGTTTTGCAGTGGTCTATCATCTGATATCGACCAGGCACGCGCATCGCCTCCGGATCAAGTGCCGGGTGCCCGAGGATGACCCGACGATCGCGAGCCTGACGACCGTGTGGCCGGCCGCCAACTGGCTCGAACGCGAGACCTACGA
Organism: Binataceae bacterium (SeqCode); assembly: GCA_052145175.1. GTDB lineage: Bacteria > Desulfobacterota > Binatia > Binatales > Binataceae > JAJPHI01. The sequence continues at coordinate 16,114 of JBKQPD010000114.1, forward strand.
CCTTTACGGAATCAACTTCGTGGGCCATCCGGACCAGCGGCGGATTTACCTCTACGACGAATTCGTCGGCCATCCGCTGCGCAAGGATTATCAAAAACGCCACGAACAACCGATTGAGCCTTATGCCGGACCTGGTGCAAAAGAACCTCGCCGCCCTCAATAGCCGCAACGGCGCCCGCCGGGGTGCCGCGTTCGACGATCTGCATACGGAACCGATGCGGATTCAGTTCGGACCGTCGCATCCGGCCACGCACGGTACGGTCAAAATCGTGCTCGACCTCGAAGGCGAACAGGTGGTCGACGCCGACGTGCAGGTCGGCTTTCTCCATCGCGGCTTCGAAAAGGAATGCGAGACCGGGTTTTTCTATCAGAACATTCCTTATACCGATCGGCTGAACTACAGCTCCGCGATCCTGAATAATGTCGGCTACTGCCTGGCGGTCGAGAAGCTCTTCGATATCAAGACGCCGCCGCGCTGCGAATATATCCGGGTGATCGGGGCCGAGTTGTCGCGGATCGGCGATCATCTGCTCGCGGTCGGCGCCTCCGCGATGGAGCTCGCGGCGTTCACGCCGATGCTCTATCTGCTCGAAGGGCGGGAACTGATCTATGACCTGAACGACGCGATGTGCGGCGCGCGGGTCACGACCAACTTTGTCCGGATCGGCGGAATTTCGGCGGACCTGCCCGAAGGCTTCAAGGATTTCGCGATCGAGCGGCTCGACCGGGTAATGAAGCTGGTCGACGACGCGGACAAGCTGCTCACCGAGAACCCGATTTTTCGCGAACGGATGGAAGGTACCGGGCATCGTTCGCCCGAGGAGCTCATTGCGTGGGGCGTGACCGGCCCGATCCTGCGCGCCGGCGGTGTGCCCTACGACGTCCGTCGCGTGACGCCCTACCTGGTCTACAACGAAATCGATTTTGACGTGCCGGTCGGCGAGCACAGCGACAATTTTGATCGCTACCTGGTGCGGATGGAGGAGCTGCGGCAAAGCCGGCGGATGATCCTCCAGTGTCTCGAACAAATTCCCGCGGGGCCGGTCAATACCGAAGACCGGCGCGTCCGCTGGCCGGCCAAGCGCCAGGTCTTCGGGCGGATGGAAGAGCTGATCGATCAATTCAAACTCGTGCTGGAAGGCGGCACACCACCGGCCGGCGAGGTCTATCATGCGGTCGAAGCGGCCAACGGCGAGTTGGGTTTTTATATCGTCAGCGACGGTACGGGCAAAGCCTGGAAGTGCCGCTGCCGCTCGCCAAGTTTTTCCAACATGTCGATCCTCAAACATATGCTGATCGGTGGCCAGCTCGCCGACGTGGTGCCGACGTTCGGCATGATGAACATGATCGGCGGAGAGTGTGATCGGTAGAGGGGGCAATTACTTCCGGCCGAGACGCCCCTCAAGTCATGCTGACAGTTTATGAATTTTTGTGTATGAGCGAGCACGCGGGAAGGATTCTGAAGTAACTTCCATGCCAAACAGCACTCAAGTCATTCTGAGGAGCGCTGCGCGACGAAGAATCTCGTATCGTGCAACCCTGCGCGAATCGAGATTCTTCGCTACGCAGACTCCGCTCAGAGTCTCCGAAATTTTTGCAGAACACATGTACCGTGCTGAACAAGGCTGCCCTCACCCGCCACGGCTTCGGCGGGGCGCCTCACCGTGGCGACCTCTCCCTGGACAAGGAGAGGTATCAGGAAGGCGGCTCCGCTCTGGAAAACCTCTCCTTGTCCAGGGAGAGGTCGCGCGAGTATCGCGAGCGCGGGTGAGGGCATCTGATTCGGCACAGCGTCCGTTATTCCGCAAAAATTCACAAACTCTCAGAATGACTTGCGAGGGTACGGCTGTAAGTTGCTTCAAAGTAAGGGCCGCCTCTCGTCATTCTGAGTCTCGGCGAAGAATCGCGCGGAGCTATTAACTTCTCGCAAGTCATTAATGGGACACAACACCAGAGGAATGTGACGGGCAGGATGATTCTTTCGGCATCGACGCACGAACAGATTCGCGACGAAATCAAGCACTATCCGCAGGCGCGCGGGGCGCTGCTCTACGCGCTCCATGTGGCGCGCGCGGAGAAAGGTGCGCTCGACGCCGCGATTTTCGACGAGCTGGCGGAGATTTTTGCGCTCCGGCCGATCGAGGTCGCCGAGGTCGCGTCCTTCTATCCGATGTTCAATCAGCCCCGCGCCCAGGCGATTTTGCAGGTCTGCACCAATCTGCCGTGCTGTCTGCGCGGTGCGCGCAAAATCGTTACGGGCCTCGAGGATCAGCTCGGGATCAAGTCGGGCACCGCCACGCCGGACGGACGGTTCGCGCTCCTGGAGGTCGAGTGCCTCGGTTCATGCGCGACGGGACCGGTGATTCAGGTCAACCGCAATCCATATCTCGAGAACGTCACGCCTGACTACGCCGCGGGCTTGGCGCATTCACCCGAAGGCGCGGTCGCGGCGCAGCGCCCGGCGCCGATTATCTCGACGGTGCCGGCCGGGGTCGAAGGCTATCTGCTGCCGCCTGATGGCGAGCGCTGGCTCACGCTTGAAGATTACGTGCGGCACGGCGGCTTTCAGGCGATCGAGAAGGCGGGCAAGATGGCGCCCAAGGATCTCGCGGCGCTGGTCAAGGACGCGGGCCTGCGCGGTCGTGGCGGGGCGGGTTTCCCGACGGGCATGAAGTGGAGCTTTATGGCGCAGCCCGACGGTGGCCCGCGCTATCTCGCTGTCAACGCCGATGAGAGCGAGCCCGGCACCTTCAAAGATCGCCAGATCATGGAGCGCAATCCGTACGTTTTCCTCGAAGGCGTGATGATTGCCGGGCGCGGAATCGATGCGAATGCGGCCTTTATCTATATTCGCGGCGAGTATGTCGAAGCGTATCGTATCGTCCGCGAGGCGATCGGGATCCTCTACAACCAGGGTATTCTTGGTGATTCGGCGGTCGGCTTCGGGCGCCGCTTCGACATCCATATCCAGCCGGGCGCGGGCGCGTATATCTGCGGCGAGGAGAGCGGGATGCTCGAGTCGATGGAGGGCCGCAAGGGCCAGCCGCGCAAGCGTCCGCCGTTTCCCGCCGTGCGCGGCCTCTGGAGCCGTCCGACGGCCGTCGACAACTGTGAAACCTGTTCCCAACTGCCCGTGATCGTCAATCGCGGCGCGGACTGGTTCAAAGCCGAAGGCGCACCGACCCCCAACAGCACCGGCCATACGCTGTTCGGCGTAAGTGGTCACGTCAAGCGGCCGGGAATTTTCGAACTGCGGCTCGGCGTCAATCTGCGCGACCTGATCTTCACCCACGCGGGTGGTCTCGAGGACGGGCGCTCGGTCAAGGCCGTGATTCCGGGCGGCATCTCGATGCCGATATTGCGCGGCGACCAGATCGATACGCCGGTCGATCACGAATCGCTGCGCAAGGTGAACTCGCTGCTCGGCACCGCCGGCGTCATCGTCATGGACGATCGCACGTGCATGGTGCGGGTGGCGCTGATCGCCGCGCGCTTCTTCAAGCACGAGTCATGCGGCCAATGCACGCAATGCCGCGAAGGCACCGGCTGGCTCTACAAGACACTTTCGCGGATCGAGCGCGGCGAGGGCGAGGAGCAGGACCTCGTGACCCTGGCCGAGTGCTGCAACTTCATGGACGGTAAGTGTATCTGCGCGCTGGCGGACGGCTGCTCATGGTCGGCGCGCGCCTTCTTTACGCAGTTCCGCGCCGACTTCGAAGCGCATATCGCGGCGCACCAATGCCCCTTTCCGGAGAGCTTCGCGCCATGAGCGATCGCATCACGCGCAATCTTGTCGTCGCGCGGCTCGGTACCCCCGATAAGACTGAAGGCAGTCTCAACGATCCGGTCGAGCGTGAGGAGCACGGTATCCATTTCAACGAGAAATGGATCTATAGCCACTTGCACGACGACCCGGCCGGGGCCGCGCAACGGACTATCTATTGGCATCGTTACGATTTCACTGGAACGCTGGTGCGTAAGGCCGGTGATACCGAATGGAGCGCGGATACGACGCTCGCGGAGTGTTCGGATCGTGGCGTTGATCGCCTGGCCCTCGTCGACTCCCGTCATGAAGCGCTCAGCGGTAATCCGCATTACCATCCGGCGTCCGAGGTGCGCGACGCACTCGACCTGGGCGGCTATATCGAAGGCAAGAAGGACTGACTAACCGCCGATCGCGATGCGCAAAGCCGCACCCGCCTCGGCGATCGCGGCCTTCGCTAAGTCCAGCACCGAAGGCATCCCGAAGAAGCCGTGGGTCACGCCCGCGTAACGCTTGAGTACGGTAGGCACCCGCTCTTCGTGCAAGCGCGCGGCGAAGGCTTCCCCTTCATCGCGGAGCGGATCGAACTCGGCGGTAATCACCAGGGCCGGCGGCAGACCGCCCAGAGTTTTCGCGTAAGCCGGGCAGGCGTAGGGATTGGTATGATCCGCGGCGTCAGCGAGATAATGGCCCCAGAACCATTCCATGTCGGCGCGCGACAGGATGTAGTAGCTATCCGTGGCAAATTCGCGATGCGACGCGGTGCTGAGAACGCTGGTGGTCGCCGGATAGACCAGTAGTTGATAGGCAAGGCGCGGTCCGACGCGATCCCGCGCCATCAGAGCAACCGCCGCCGCGAGCGTGCCACCGGCGCTGGTGCCGCCGACCGCGATGCGGTTCGGATCAACGCGCAGCGCGGCGCCATTATCTGCGACCCATTTCGCCGCCGCGTAACAGTCCTCGGGTCCGGCGGGAAATCTATGCTCCGGCGCGAGGCGGTAATCGACCGAGACGGTCACGCAACCCGCCGCATTAGTCAGCATCCGGCAGGGCAGGTCGGTCATGTTGATATCGCCGACCACCCATCCGCCGCCGTGAAAATAGAGCAGTGCGCCGAAGGGGCCGGGACCCTCCGGTGTGTAGATCCGAATCGGAATTGGCCCGCCGGGACCAGGTACAGTGCGATCCTCGACCTTCGCGACGGCCTCAACGTTCGCGCCCTGCACGACCCGCCGCGCTGTCATCTTGCGCGCTTCAACTGGCGTCAGGGTATGGAACGCTGGGACTTCGGCCGCGACCATCGCGTCGAGCAGGTTTTTCATTTGCGGATCGAGCGGCATGGTCGGCTCCCCAGTGAGATATAGCAAGTCAGATATATAGTGATGCGAGTCGTTCGAGTTCGGGTGCGTATTCGCCGGGCGTCATGCGCGTGCCGATCAGGGCGAGTACGAAGCGCTCGGCGCCGGCATCCTGATACTCGTGCAAACCGCTTTGCACGCTCGCGCGATCACCGCGCAAGCCGCGCTTCATGATAGTGATATCGAGCTGGCCGTAGTTGCGTCCGGCGCGATCGCATTCATGACGGAGCCGTTGCAGATTGTCCCGCAGCTCGGTCGGCGAAAGGAAGATCGGGCACCAGCCGTCGCCCCATTGGGCCACCCAGCGCAGCGCGTTTTTGTCCTTGCTGCCGATCAGGATGGGCGGACCGCCCTTGCGCGCCGGCTTGGGATAAAGCCGCACCGGCGGGAAGTTGACGTACTTCCCCGCGAACGAGGCTTCATCTTTGGTCCACAGCTCGCGCATCGCGACGACGTATTCCTTCGTCTGGGTCCAACGATGCGGGAAGTCGGCGCCGAGCATCTCGGATTCTTCCTTGAGCCAGCCCGCGCCGATCCCGAGCATCAGACGGCCATCGGAAAAATGGTCGAGCGTCGCGGACTCGTTGGCCGTGTGAAAGGGATTGCGCTCCGGCACCAGCAGGACACCGGTTGCGACCTTGAGGCGGGACGTCGCGCCCGCCGCGAGCGCCATCGCGACGAACGGATCACACATATGCGAGTAGACTTCGGGAATCTGGCCCTGCCCCGGCTGCGATTCGGGCAACGGGGTCGTCGTATTTACCGGCAGCACCGCGTGATCCGGCACCCAGAGCGATTCGAAGCCGAGCGCCTCCATCTTGCGGGCAAGATTCGCCGGGTCGACACTATACTCATTGACCGTGAACAGGATGCCGATTTTCATAGTTGATAGACAGCACTAACTATTCGCCGCGTGGTGCAAAGTATTGCGGACCGGAGCGATTCATCCCTTTTTGGGTTCGGTGACCTCGCGATAAACGCGCATCGCTTCGACCGCGGTCGGCACGCCGCTGTATTGCGAGAGGTGGATTATCAGCTCTTTGATTTCCTCTTTCGTGATACCGAGATTCAGCGCGCCACGCATATGAATCTTCAGCTCGGGGCCACGGCCCAGGGCGGTCAGCGCGGCCATCGTGATGAACGAGCGGGTCTTGATCGGCAGGCCGGGACGTCCCCACACTGCGCCAAAGACTTGATCGTTCAGGAAGTCGGCAAAGCCCGGATCGAATTCGCTCAGATAGGCGTGACCGGCCTTGGCGGCCTTTTCGCCGAACAGTTGCGTGCGGACTTCCATGCCTTTTTTGGTCAGATCATCTGCCATGACAATTTTGCCTCGAAGAGTTAGTGACTAATCAATAGCCAGTTTATTCGGGTTTCGGCGCCACGCGCACCTTGACGCCCGCCCGATCCTCCTGGACGGTGAAGGCCGCGCTCGAATCCTTGTCGCCAAGGCCGTGGGCCAGCGCCTCGAGCATGTCCTGCTCGACGATATTTGCCACCGGCATCGCGACGTTATGCTCGCGCGCGAGTTCCGTGGCGAGGCCGAGATCCTTGCGAGCGAGCTTGAGCGCGAAGCTGACGCGATCGAAACCGCCCTTGAAGATTACCTTGGGCAGCGCCCGCAACAGCATGCCTTGGCCATACGCGCCATTCTGGACGGCGGTGAAGAGCGCGTCGGCGGGCACGCCGGCCTTCACGCCCATCGTGAAGGCTTCCGCGAGCACCTGCATGCTGCAGATGGCGATCATGTTGTGGACGAGTTTGGCGACCGCGCCCGCGCCGATCGCGCCGACGTAGGAGACCTTGTCGCCGATACCGTCGAGGGCTGGTTTGATCTGGTTGTAGATTTTCTCGTCGCCGCCCACCATCACGGCCAGGGTCGCGTTACGCGCGCCCGGCACGCCGCCGCTGACCGGCGCGTCAAGCATCGGGATACCCTTCTCGGCGAAGGTCGCGTGCAGGCGTCGAATCAGGGTCGGTGAGTTGGTCGAGAGGTCGGCGTACACCGTGCCCTTGCGGATACCGTGGATGATGCCGTTTTCGCCGCCGGTCGCGACCGTCTCGACTTCCTTCGGTCCCGGCAACGAAGTCAGCACCAGGTCGGCATCCCTGGCGGCGTCAGCGGGCGTGTCAGCCCATTTCGCCCCGCCGGCGATATGCGCGTCGGCCATGTTGCGGCGGATATCGTGAACGGTGAGTTGATGGCCGGCCTTGATCAGATTGAGCGCCATCGGGCCACCCATATTGCCGAGTCCGATAAATCCAATGCGCATATTTCTTCTCCCCCAAGCGTCTGATTGCGCGCGGGCGCCGCGTAATTCGCAACTCCAGCCGCACGTCGATCGAGCCGTCGATCCCTTTAAAGCATCAGCGGGGCGTAAGCGGCAAGGCAAACGGCTCATTGCTAGGCGGGGCGTCGGCTACCGTTGGTGGATTTTCGTTTTCAGCAAGATAGTTTGCTGCGCTCGCCGAAAACTCACGTCAGGTGCGAATTTTCACGCCGGCACGCTCCTCCTGGACCGTGAACGCGACCGAAAAATCCTTGTCGGCGAGCCCGTGCGCGAGCGCCTCGATCAGGTTCTGCTCGACGTTGGCCAGGACTTTGGCGGGCACATTCAGCTCGCGCGCCAGCTCGGCCGCGAGATGGATGTCCTTATGCCCGATCGCGAGCGTGGCCGACGGATGATCGAAGTGGCCGGGAAAGACCCGCGCCGGCAACAGCGCGAGCATCATGTTTTGTCCATACGCGCCGTTGCGGACCGCCGTGTAAAGCTTCTCCGGATCGGCGCCCGCTTTGACGCCGAGCGTAAAGGCTTCGGCAAAGATCGCGAAGGTGGTGAAGACCAGCATGTTGTGGACGATCTTGGCGACCGCGCCCGCGCCCGTCGCGCCGACATACTGCAGCTTGTCGCCGATCGCTGCGAGCGCCGGCTTGATCTTCAGATAGGCCGCCTCGTCGCCACCGACCATCAGCGAGAGCGTGCCGCTGCGCGCTCCGGGAATCCCGCCGCTGACCGGCGCGTCGAGCAGCGTGATGCCCTTGGCCGCGAAGAGCGGCTGGAGCCGGCGAATCACCGTCGGCGAATTGGTCGAGAGGTCGGCATAGATTGTCCCCGCGCGCATCCCGTGTATGATCCCGTTTTCGCCGCCGATCGCGACGGCCTCGACCTCCTTCGGACCCGGCAGCGAGGTAAACACCAACTCGGCGTCATGCGCCGCGTCAGCCGGCGTAGCGGCCCATTTTGCTCCACCCGCGATATGGGCGTCGGCCATGTTGCGCCGGATATCGTGAACCGTAAGCTGATGGCCGGCCTTGAGCAGATTGAGCGCCATCGGCCCGCCCATGTTACCCAAGCCGATAAATCCAATTCGCATGCGA
>JBKQPD010000115.1:0-5985 GCA_052145175.1 Binataceae bacterium (SeqCode)
CTCGAGCTCAGCAAGTACGCTGCTTTCTGTCTTGCTCGTAGGCAACGCTGATGTGAGCAATTTGTGAAATTCTATAAGAACTCTCGTATCCGTAATCTGCTTGATTCGATCTGAAAGTAGCTTGGCCAACATTTTTAATTTCTTCGCGACAGTTTTAGGGTCAGCGGGATTTCCCTGGACTGCATATGAGAAAATGGCATGAATCGCGACGGGGCTCGGAGTTGAGCCTTGGACGCTGCTTCGCGACGAGCCGTCGCCGAACTGACAGTCTGCACGCTTGGGCGGAGTGCTCAATTCGGGCGGCCAAAAGAGATGGGGCCGCGTCAGCGTCCCCGCGCCCGCTTCGGCGGCTCACATCCTCAAGCTCCCAGCTTTGCCGACGGATATTTACATGGTTTAAGGGCGCAGCTGGGGAACCGTGATTACCCCATTTCCAAATCACGAGCTCATGGCCGCTGCCCGCTGCCTCGAGGACCAACGAATAGGGGAAACGGGCTAATGCCGTTGCACAAGGACGAGATCCTCGACAGGCTTGCGCGTCGGGGTAATGTCGCCCAGTTCGTCGCCTTCCGGCCGGACCGGATGAATGCGCCTGCGCAGAGCTTCGCACGAATCGCAGGAAACGAGCCCAACCACTTGTTCCTCGATCCCCGCCAGGCAATCGAAGTGCTGCTTGAAGCGAGCGCGGACGGCAAAGTTAACGTCCGGAGCTACCTTCCCGAGGAGCCCAGAAGCCGCGAGTTCGTCTATGGCCTGGAGACGGTGGATGACGCGCTCGCCGCCCTGCGGCGCCTTACGTCCGAAGGACTGCACACTATCGTCAACGAGACCATTGATATCTGCGATGGAGGCGTCTCAGGCGTCATTCAAGGCGGCACGATCGAGTTCTCGCCCGACGACACGCCGCGATGCGTCGAGAAACCCGGCGTCGCCTCGCTGTCCTTCCGCCATGGGGCCGATCTTCTCCGCACCGTATATGGTTTCGCCCCTGAACTTCATGCAGCGGATGGAGAGCGGACCGAGTTCAGCATACATCCCCGCGTCCGGGGATGGCGCCGCGGTCACACCCTGCTGTGGGAGCATGAGACTGGAGTGTCTGCCGTGCCGCCGCCCACCATGCGATGGCCCAACCGCTTCAGCCGCGTCGTCGGCGACAAGGCCTTCGGGCTGCTGATTGCGGACAGGCTCGGAGTTCCTGTGCCGCGGACCTTGGTGATTGGGCGGCGGATCGCTCCATTCCAGTTCGGTCGGGAGACGGGCTCGAACGAGGTGTGGACCCGCACGTGCCCATTCGAACCACATCCAGGCCTCTACACGACGGTCAAAGGCTGGACGGACCCGTTCTCGCTCCTCCAAGCCGAGGATCCCGAAGGCAAGGTTCTCGCCTCGGTGCTACGGCAGGACGCAGTCGCTGCCGGCCACAGCGGTGCCGCGATTGTCGGCCCCGACAGCGAACTTACCGTCGAAGGCTGCCGGGGAGAGGGTGACCGGCTCATGTTGGGACTTCAACTGCCGGAGCCGCTGCCCGCCGCAGTTACGGACGAAGTCCGATTTGTGCACCGGCGGCTCTCGGCCGTCCTCGGTCCCGTGCGTCTAGAGTGGGTACACGACGGAATCCAGGCCTGGATTGTGCAACTGCACCTCGGCGCGACAGCCACGGCCGGCACCACGTTAGTGCCCGGCGAGGCCGTCAAGTGGATTGAGTTCCGCGTTGAGGAGGGGCTCGAACGCCTTCGTCAGATCCTCGACGAGCTGCCAAGCGAGACGGGGCTAATGCTGATCGGCGAAGTGGGAGTCACCAGCCATATCGCAGACTTGGTTCGCAGGGCCAACGTGCCGGCGCGACTGGCTTTGCGCGCCTGAACCGTCAGGGATGGTCGTCGCGGGTAGCTCGCGGGCTTCGGAAGATCTCCTCGAGGATCTCATGGTTCCGCACGCGGTGGACAGCGAGGACATGGTTCCGGATATCCGGCACTGAGTGGTCAACTAGGAGTTCGACCACGTTCTGCTCCAGCCCCTTGGTCCTTCGTCGCTCCGCAAAGGGGAAGTCTTCGATGCGTTTGAATGTGCCGAGCCCTCGTGGTTGGGGCTTGTAGAGGGTGGCCCCACTGTTAATCGGGCTCAGCCAGATTCGGTCTCGGTGGGCAGCGACGAGACTGGCCGTGTCCACCGTCAGCACCGTCTGCGGAAGGTTCCGGTACGCGACCGCCCGCAGCAGGCTCCATATCCGGGACCGCGACAACCAGAAAAAGGTGCGAGAATTCAGCAACGCATACCAATCAGCAGGGGTGAGGCCGTCCTGTAGGCACTTATTGAGCTGGCCGTCCCGCATCGGTTTCTGATCGCGCAATATAGCACCGGGAAGCCCAGCCCTGGCCAGAGGCACCGACTCTGGCCGACGCTCTGTGTTCAGCTCAGCGTGGCGCGCTCCTTGGACGCCATACGTGTGAAGGAGCGCAGCTGAGCTCATAAGGCCATGGCCGCGGACAGCGGGCCAAGCACCGTCGTGCGCCATGTGCCACAGCCGCGGATAATTTCGGACCAGCTCCTCCTCGGTCAACGCCAGCCGCCTCTCTCTATGACACCGTCTGCGGCGAACGCCTTTGACACTAAGGTGACCGGCACGCCAGCCACCCTGTCGACCCTCCGAATGAATTCCTGCGTCTCCTTATTCAAGTCGGCGAAGTTTACCGCTGTGCGATTCGCGATCCCGAGATAGTCCGCGAAGGTTAGCGCGATCTCGGTCGCGCCGTTCAACTCGGCCGCGCGACGGAGTTGGGCCCAATCGAACTCGGCGATGCGTCGCTGCGTGCCAGACACCGTCCCCTTCTCTGTCTCAAGCAACTCCTCCAGGGCTATTCCCGACCGCTGATTGATGTCTTCGAATTTAATCTCACGTCCCATCCAGCCAGACGGGCCGCCTACGCGAATCGGGTAGGTCCGGACGACCATGATCACTCTGTTGATACGGGCATGGGAGATGCCCGCATCAGCCATGCAGCCCGCCGCCGAGGTCTCGCGGGATGTAACGGACGGATAAATTCCATGGTGGATGCTGAGCGCTGTGCCCTGCGTGCCTTCGAGCAGTACACGGTGCCCATTCCGATAAAGCCGGTCGAGCTCAGCGCGCACGTCGCGGACGAAGGGCTCCAACTGCTTAACCTGGCGCGCCAGCATCACCGGCGGGCCAAACAAGGGTCCACCGCGGTTTGTGATCTTGCGCGCGGAAGCCACGCCTACGCCTTGTCCAGTGCTCGCGATGCTCTCTACTAGTCCGCGTTGCTCAGCTCGCCTGTCCTCGTCATCGATCACCATCGCCTGCGGATCGATAACCAATCGCTCCGGCGTCACGTGGTGATCCATCATCTCCAGCATAAGCTGCGGCAACCATAGCGTCGAGCCGGCGCCGATGAGGATAACAGCTTCCGGATTGGAGCCGGCGCCCGAGGGAAGTTGAACATACTTGTATTTCGGGTGGGCGACCCGGTGGCCGGCGTTGGGGCCGCCGATACGCATCAGCGCCGCATAGTCGCGCGCGATGTGCGCGCAGATGTTCCCCTTACCCTCGCTGCCATATTGGCCGCCCACTATCACATCGACGAGCCGCTCCACCGGCGAAATGGTGGTGCCGCGCACAGCCATCGCCGTAATGGCGAGCGTTTCGGCGTTTGCGTGGTCGGCGTCGAGAACTAGCTCAGCAATGTCCGCCAGAGTGCCAACCTGCGCCTCCGTGCCGTGGGCCGCCGCCTCGGCGTAGGTAGCAAACTCCTTCAGCTCTGCATCCCGGAGCACGTAGCGGCGCTCGAGTTCGTCGAAATGGGCGTGCAGGTGGATATGGAACACCCTGCCAGGGAACCGCGACCTAACCGCCTCCACTTGACCTCTGATCCGCGCGCTATCGAGCAGGAAGGCGCCGCCCGCACCGCCGGGAGGCAACGCAGCCTCGACAGCGTCCGCGACCCACGCCCCCCCGGTCGCGGCGTCGAGCCGCTCGCCCGCCTCTTGGAGCGCACGGCGCTCGTTTGCACACCCAGTCTGCCGCAGGATCCACTGCCTTGTCGAGATTCGCGTCACCCCGAAATGATCTGTCAGCGCCTTCCCGAAGCTCGATTTACCGACCCCGATCGGGCCCGAGAGAACGATCAGCGAATTCATGTGCTTCCTCGAATCAATGCATCAACATGCTCGCACAATAGCTATTGCGGCTTGCGGTGCCAAATGCATCAAAAACGTGTGCACACCGTAGGAATCGTCACGGGTTTAAGTCGCAGTGGTCTTGGCCTGATGGAACCAGCGTGCAACAATAAGCCATGAACATTTTACAGCGCGTCGTGGCAGTCAACGTGGCTAAGGGCCCCACCATCATGCTGGCGAGCGGTCGGCTTTTCGACTTCCTCGACCCGCACGCCAGCGATTTTACGATCGATGACATCGCGCATGGCCTATCATACGTCTGCCGCTACGCCGGCCAGTGCCGCGGCTTCTATTCGGTCGCCGAGCATAGCATCCTCGTCAGCGAAACCGTAACAAGTTTCGCCTATGAAGCTCTGCTCCATGACGCGGCTGAAGCGTTTATCGGCGACGTGACGCGGCCGCTGAAACAGCTTCTCCCCGAGTATAGACGCATCGAATCCAACGTTGAGGATGCCATCATCGAGCGCTTTGGGCTTGATCGCAGGTTCAAGGACACGGTCAAAAGGGCGGACCTCCAAGTGCTGGCTGCGGAGCAGGCTCAGGTTATGGCGCCAGGCTGCGCTGATTGGGCGGTGGCCGCCGGGATTGAGCCGGCCCAAGTGAAGGTTCGGTATCTTCCGCCCGAGGTAGCTAAGCGGAGGTTTCTGAACAGATACTTGCAGCTGAAGCCTTGAACGGGCTGCGTGCGGCATGCCCGGCCTTCGGGCTATTCTGGCCGGTATTTGCATGCAGCTGGATTTTGCGCGGCGCAGCGTCGAAGGTCCGTTAGTGTGCTCCGAGACTGACGCGCACTCGCACGCTGAGCCTGTTCGGCCATGCGGAGGCGGCATAAATGCGAGGCGCCGCTTGGTGGTGGATTATACAGATAGGGCGATGACCATATTGGCGAACCGCTCGGCGGCCTGACACGCCCGTCTGAAGGAGCCAGTCTGGATTTGTTGAACCGCCGATTGTCCCGCTTCTTCAATAATCCGCCGAAGGATTGGAAGCGAGGCGGCAGCTTCTTCGGACCGAATTTCGACGATGCGCTCGCAAATGTTAGCATCTGTAAGCAAGCGTCCCCCGTTCACTCTGCTGGTCGCATCGTGCGCCCTTCCATAGGCGCCGGCATAAGCGGCGGTCGCCGATTTTCCGGCCGCGACAAGCTGGCAGAATGTTTCTTGTCGCAAGTTTCGCAGTGGGGCCATCGCTTCCTCCTTCTGGTCGGGAGACTGCTCGATCTTGTCGCGAAGCAACCGGAGGCGGGGCACAAAGAGGGCTGCTGCGGTTACGATTTGTGTTAGCGCTATTAGCGCGTAAACTAGGCCCATCCCCTGTCCGAAACTCATGTCGCGAGGTTCGGGCAGACTCTGCAGCAGGTCGAATGCGCGGGCCTGAAACGCCTGACCGACACGATTTAGGGTCTCCCCGAGGATCGTCAGGACAGCGAGCCGGATTTGCAGCTGTGAGCGCGATAAAGCGTCGTTTCCCTTGGCGTGGATCGTCGCGATAACGAACGACTTCCGGTAGCTTTTCGCGGTCCGATGTTTGGGCTTGCGATAGCGCACACTGGAAATGAGCGCGTGAGCCGTCATGCGCTTCTCCACTTGGTCGCGAGATAGATCACCGTGGTCTCGCCGGTGACGATGTTGCGGATCGCCAATCGGCCCGCCCGCCGGCCCTCGACGGGCTCTCGCCACCATTCCCGCCGTCGCCCGTTCTCGGCAGCCATGGCGTCAAGCAGACGTTCGACGGTGGCCCGGGCGCCTTCAACGGATGTGATCAGGGGCCGAGACGGGAGGCGGCCAGTCC
>JBKQPD010000116.1:0-4047 GCA_052145175.1 Binataceae bacterium (SeqCode)
TGGTGGGGGGGGGGGGGCCCCCCCCCCCCCCCCCGCGACGATCATCGATACGCCAGTTCAGGCCGCTTTGGCGTGGGCCTTCGCCGGGGTCAGCTCGTTCGTCACGAAGTTGCCACCCTTCATTACGACGTGCAGGTTCGCGCGATTTTGCAGCAGCGTGATATCGACCGACGGATCGCCGTCCACGACGAGCAGATCGGCGAGCTTGCCGGTCTCGATCGTGCCCAGATCGTCCTTCATGCCGAGCAGCTCGGCGCCGTTACGCGTCGCCCAGGTCAGCACTTCGAGCGCCGGAATCCCCGCGCCTTTGACGTACGCTTCGAGCTCCTTGGCATATTCCCCGTGGGGCATCGCGGAGGTGCCGAAGTCGTCGCCGACCACCAACTTGACCCCGGCCGCCTGCGCCTTGGGCAGGATACGATACGACTGCTCGAGGCCGCGCTCCATCTCGTCGACGCCGGGGAAGGCGGCTTTGCCAGTGCGCCGCTTCTGCTCGACCATCATGTACGGGAAGTAGAGGCTCGGCACGATGAACGTTCCGGCCTTGACGAACCGTTCGACGCATTCCTCGTCCATCATGTCGCAATGGTCGATAACGTCGAGGTTGGCATCAAGGGCGGCGAGGATGCCGCGTTTGGAGATGATATGGCCGCGAATCTTGCAGCCGCGCTCATGCGCGGTCTCCGCCGCCGTGTCGAGCTCCGCCTGCGTCATCGTCATCACATCGGCGGGCCATGAAAGGCCGTGTCCGCCGGTTGGATAGAGCTTGATAATCTCGACGCCCTGCTTGATCTCGTCGCGGACGGCCTTGCGGAATTCGTCGGGACCGTCGCAGATGAGGCCGAGCCCCTCCATCCCGAGTTTCCACCACGACGGATGGAAATCGACCGAATCGCCGGTCGTCACAATGTCGCGGCCACAGGTGAGAAAACGCGGTCCCTGGATCAGCCCGTTCTTGATCGCGCGCTTGAGGGTCACGTCGATATTGTGGAGCGAGCCCGCGCCGACCGCGCCCGTAAAGCCCGAGCGCAACAGCAACTCGGCGTTGCGCGCCGCGATCAGGGTCAGGTAGGTCGGCGGATGCTTGAGGTCGAGATCGATCAGGGCGCCGATATTGTCGTAGGCGACGTGATAGTGGCACTGCACCATCCCGGGCATCAGGGAACGGCCGTTGAGATCGTAGACCGTATCCTGCGCGGCCGGTTTGGGCGCGTCGCCATTCGTGGCGACGGCGGTGATTCGCTCGCCTTCGACGACGACGGTCGCGTTTTTCTTCGGCGCGTTAACGCCGTCGATCAGATTCGCCCGGCGAAAGAAAATCCGTCCCATGAGATGCACCTCCGTGCTCTGGCGCCGCTCCTGCGTGCGCTGCCTGAATTGCTTATCCAACGGGACTCGGCGGATTGTCAATGCGGGCGGCGGTCGCCCGCAGGCGCCGCCCGCCATCGGCTCAGATTTATGCTTCAGATCGTAATGAACGTGTCCAGCTTGGCCCGGACGAGCTGCGCGACCGCGGGCGGCACCGACGCGCCCGCATAGCGGATCGGCCGGGCGATCGTGTCGATACTGCGGATGTGGCTGGTCAGGATTTCACCGGCGATCGGCAGACCCGGTGGCAAAACGACGCTGGTGGGAAACGGCCGTACATGTGAGGTGATCGGACAGACAACGGCGAGACCGGTGTACCTGGTGAACCCGGCCGAAGAGACTACCAGAGCTGGCCGCCGGCCAGCCTGTTCTCTGCCCTTGGTTGGATCGAAATCGGTCCAAATCAGATCGCCGGCGCCGGGTACATAGGTGCGCGCTGTCATTCCTCGACGAGCTCACGGCCGACGTCCGGCCCCCAGTCAAAAGCCTCCGCATAGGCGGCCCGCCACTTCGCCGGGCTCTTGCCGCGAAAAAGCTCTTCCAGCGTGAAATGCGGGGCGGCGCGATGGATGACGATGTCGCCGTCGTGCGTCTCGATCTCGACCCGGTCACCATCGCTCAGCCCGGCGGTCTTCACGACCTCACCAGGAAATCGAATGGCCAGATTTTTCCCCCACTTGCCCACAATAACTTGCGCCATGGTGTTCTTCGTCTCCAAGGATATTCCTATCATATCTCTTGTGGAGGCTTTGAGAAAAGCGCAGGTGCACCAAAATCAGACATTTGCGGTTTGCCTGATATTCTGAGTTTCAGCTATTCTATCAAGTCATGGAAGCCAGCAAGGTTGGACGGCGCGGCACCATCGTGCTGCCGGCGAAGCTTCGCCGACGGCTCGGGATCGAAGAAGGGTCCTTCGTCGTTGCCGAAGAGCGCGAAGACGGCATTCTGATCCGGCCGGCGACGGTGCTCCCGATCGAAATCTATACGCCTGAGCGCCGGGCCGAATTTATCCTCAACAACGCCGTCGGTGCCGAGGACTATCGGTGGGCTCGAACCGAGGTGAAACGCATGGGTCTTGATGCGGACCGGATCAAGCATCATCGACCTTCCAGGCGTGGGTAGGGCAGGGGGCCTCCGGTCGATTTCCTCTTGGACCGTATCTTCCTCGACGCTAACGTCCTTTTTTCCGCCGCCCACCTGGAGCACTCGGGTGTGGCGCGATTATGGAAGCTTGGCGATGTACAACTGCTGAGTTCGGCCTACGCGGTTGAGGAGGCCCGGCGTAACTTGGCCATCGACCACCGCGAGGTTCTTCCGCGGCTCCAATTGCTCACGACGGCCGTTGCAATCGTTGACGCGCCGCAAAGTCTCAAGCTCCCGGGCAACATCCGACTGGAGCCGCAGGATCAGCCAATCCTGCTGGCTGCGATTCACGGCAAGGCCGACTATCTTCTGACCGGCGATGCGCGGCGCTTCGAGCATCTCTACGGCAAGCAAATTAAGGGCACCCTCGTGCTACGTCCGGCGCAATATTTCGCACATCGCCGACGAGCTTGAACGTTCGCGTGGTTGTCGCTCGCGGTGCGGCGCACTACGATTGAGCGAATACGATCGGCATGAAAGGAAAGCTGCGATGAAACTAGGCCTGACGATTGGCTACTCGGGAGCGGGCATGCGCCTGCCGATCGAGCGGATTCTGCGCGTGGAGGCGCTCGGTTACGATTCCGTGTGGACCGCGGAAAGCTACGGCTCCGACGCCGTAACCCCGCTGGCCTATATCGCGGCGCTGACCAAGCGGATTCGCCTCGGCACCGGTGTGATTCAGCTCGCCGCGCGCACCCCGGCCAATGCCGCGATGTGCGCCGGAACGGTCGACGCGCTGGCCGGCGGCAACCGCTTTATCGTCGGGCTGGGGGTCTCGGGGCCGCAGATCGTCGAGGGCTGGTACGGGCAGCCGTGGGGCCGCCCCTACTATCGGATCCGCGATTACGTCGCGATCATGCGCAAAATCTTTCAACGCGAGGCGCCCGTGGCTCATCAGGGAAGGGAGATCTCGCTGCCCTACAACGGCCCGGGTTCGAGCGGTCTCGGCAAACCGCTCCGATCCATTTTGCACATGAATCCCAAGCTGCCGATCTGGCTCGGGGCGGAGAACGAGGCAACCGTCAAGCTCTGTGCCGAGATCTGCGACGGCTGGTTGCCGCTGGGCTTCATTCCCGGCTCGATGCCGCGTTATCGCCCCTGGCTCGAACATGGGTTCCGCCGGGCTGGCGGCGGCAAGTCGCTCGACGGCTTCGAGATTTACCCGATGCTGCCGGTAATTATCGATCGCGACGTGAAGGCGGCGCTGGACCGGATGAAGCCCGACGTCGCGCTCTACGTTGGCGGGATGGGGGCGCGCAGCAAGAATTTCCACAAGGACCTGATGATTCAGCAGGGCTTTCCGGAGGCGGCCGAGCGGATCCAGGAACTTTATCTCGCCGGACGTAAAGAGGAGGCGACCGCCGCAGTGCCGGACGAGCTGGTCGATTTGCGCGCGCTGGTCGGGCCACCCGCCCGCATCCGTGAGCGTTATCGCGCGTGGGAGGACTCCGGCGCGACCGGTGCGCTGGTCCGCACGAGCCAGGACGAAGCAATCGAGCTGATGGCCGAAGTGGCGGGCCTCGAGCGTCCGTAGCC